>CADAPH010000056.1 GCA_902789745.1 Oscillospiraceae bacterium
CATGGGATCGTCAGACAGGCGAGACTGCATACCGGCTTGCAGGAATTTGCCGGATATTACGGCAGCGTGGGCGAGTTCATGGATTTGTCCGAGGAGGCGTGGCTGGAAAAACTGAAGGAGGGCTGCACGAACATCGGGCGAAACCTGAACGACACGCGCGGTCTGTTCCATTCCTTCCGGGACTGTCGGGAACAGATGCGGCGGCTCTTTGACGATCTTTTGGAGATGGCGGGCGATGTCTGCCTTGATTGGGAGATCGCTTTTGAGCTGCGGCTCAAGCGCTCCCGGCATATACGCATCTATGCAGATGTGCTGGTAATCACGGAAAACCGGGTCTTCGCGCTGGAATTCAAGATGAAGGATAAAATCGACCCGAAGGAAATCTTACAGTCCGCCAAGTATGTGCCTTATCTGGAGATCGTATTCGGCCCGGCCTATGAGGTGATCCCGGTGCTCGTACTGACCGGCGCTGCGGACTTCTTCGATTTCTGCCCGGTAGGGGAGACGGACATGGTGTTGCCGGTCTGCTCGGGGGATATGCTTTTTAACGCCTTTGACGAGTATCTGGGTTTTCTGAACAGAGAATGAACACAAAGAGAGGAGAACAGGCAAATGAAAGAAATCTTTGAACGCGTCAGTATTCGAAAGTATACCGATCAGCCGGTGGAGGACGAGAAGATCCTTGCGATCCTGCGCGCGGCCATGGCGGCGCCTTCGGCCGGAAACCAGCAGCCTTGGGAGTTCTATGTTGTGAGAGACCGGAGCAAGCTGGAGGAGCTGTCCCTTGTGACGCCCTACGCGGGATGCGCGAAGAGGGCTCCGGCCGCCATCGTCAGCGTATACCGGGAAAAGCTCTGGGCGCCGGCCTACGCGCAGATCGACATGAGCATCGCGATGGAGAATCTGTGGCTTGCTTGCGGGGAGCAGGGCCTCGGCGGCGTCTGGCTCGGCATCGCGCCAGTTGAGGACCGCATGAGAGCCGTGGAGGAGATCCTCGGCATTCCCGAGGGGCTCCGGGCCTTTGCCATTTTCCCGCTGGGCTATCCCGCGGAGGAACGAAAGCAGCAGGACCGTTTCGACGAGAGCAGAATACACTTTATCTGATTCGAGATTTCTCATGAATGCGACAAAAGAACAGCGTCCGGTGGGTCATGAAGGCCAGCCGGACGCCGTGTCTGTTTGGCGATAAAAACAGGCCGATGCGTGTTTCAGCATCGGCCTGTTGAAAGTTTGCTTTCTGCGCTTGACCGCTCAGGATCAATACATTCCTCCCATCGAGAACTGAGAGCTGACTTTAGAACAATAATGAAAAGAAAACGCAAAAAGCATATAAATAAATGTTTGAGTATGTTTAGCGAGAAATACGGCGACGACCGCAACTCGTAAATCTTTATAAATCGGTAGCTATTCAGTCCACCCCCGTCATTCCGAGCATAGCGACGCGCGGGAAGCGCGCGACGTTCCATGCTTGTCGTGTCGCACCATGCTTGTCGTGTCGCAACACTGGCATGGGAATCCGTTTTTCTCTGTGCAAACTGCACATCTTGCTTGCATAAAAGAGATGCGGATTGCCACACCAGTGACATCGGTCACTGGTTCGCAATGACGCGAGTCGGACATTTTCTCTAATGAATCAGCCGGGACTGAATAGTTACGCTGCTGCTTTGTAAACATCAAACGGCCTGAGGTAGCTTGCCAACCGGCAAGCAGACTATCAGACCGTTTTTTGTGCGCCCGGAGAGCGCCGGATGGAGCGCGATCCGCTTCATGGCCTCGAGGCCGAGCTTTCCCTCGCCGAGCTTTTCATGCCGATCCTTATGGGAACCGCGGTCGTTTTTGCTGTCGTTGAAATGAACCGCGTACAGGCGGTCCAGACCGATCACACGGTCAAACTCTGTCAGGACCCCGTCGAGGTCATGCACGAGATCATAGCCCGCGTCCCAGACGTGACAGGTGTCCAGACAGACGCCGACCTTTTCCCGAAGCTCCACGCGGTCGATGATCTCCCGCAGCTGCTCGAAGCGTCCGCCGACCTCCGTCCCCTTGCCAGCCATGGTCTCCAGCAGGACCGTCGTCTTCATCTCCGGTTTCAGATAGCGGTTCAGCGCGTCCGCAATCAGTTGGATACCCGCCTCCATGCCCTTGCCGGTATGCGCGCCCGGATGGAAGTTGTAGAAGTTGCCCGGAAGCTGTTCCATGCGATCGAGGTCCTTGCCCAGCATATCCAGCCCGTTTTCGCGCGTCTGGAGATTCGCGGCGCAGAGATTCATGGTATAGCTCCCGTGGGCGACGAGTTTACCGAAGCGCTCCCGTTCCAGCAGCGCGAGCAGTCCCGCCGCGTCCCCGGGCAGCAGATCCTTTGATTTCCCGCCGCGCGGATTTCGTGTAAAGAAGGCGAAGGTGTTCCCGCCAAAGGAGAGCATGGTTTTGCCCATGGCCTCATAGCCGGCTGTCACGGACAAGTGACAGCCGATGTAGATTTGCGCTGCTGCGGTCATTTGATCACGCCTCTTTCTCTGCATGATATGACGGCCCGGGATCATGAGCGAAGACTATTCCAGCACGGGCACGATCCCATTGACGTTTCCCTCTTCGTAGGTGGAGAAGATGAATTCCAGAAAGCTCCTGACGGCGCTGTGCGGCTCCGGACGATAGAAAATCCCATAGGGCAGCAGAAATTCTTTTTCAAACGGGATGGTCACCGCGTTGATCAGGATGTCCTTCCAGCAGAGCGGTACCATCAGCACGTCGCTGCGAAAGCCGGTTTCCCAGAGCGGGTTGACGACCGGCCCGTGGTGAACGGAGACGGAGATATCCGCGTCCCGAAGAAAGGCGAGAATGCCCGCGATCGCGTCGCAGCTCCCGTGATTGAGCGAGAGTACGGTCTGATCCCACAGATCGTCGAGCGTTAAGATTTTCTTGCTTGCAAGCTTATGAGTGTTCGCGACCGCAAAGCCGAAGGGGACCTTGCAGATCTCGTAGAAGTTCCAACCCTTTTCCCACTCATTGTCGCTGTTCACACTCTCGATCAGGTCTGTCTGTTCCGGGATCCGGTGGCCGGCGTCAATGCTCAGCATGCGTATCTCACAGCCCGGATTGCTCGCCGAGAAAAGGACCCATAGGTCATAGAGCAGACGGCATTTTTCCATGATCGAGGTGGCGATGCAGATCGTCCGGTCCCTTGATCCCACGGTCCGGATCTCTCTGTGGATCTCTTCATTTATCAAAAACAGCGTTTTGCCCTTTTGCAGCAGATACTCTCCCTCCGGCGTCAGGGAGACACCCTTCCTGTGCCGGATAAACAGCGGCGCGTTCAGCTCCGATTCCAGCGTCTGGATCTGCTGAAGGACCGCGCTCGGCGTAATGAACAGCGCAGCCGCGGCTTTGTTGAAGCTGCCGGTCTCACAGACGGCAAGAAAGGTTTTCAGATGCGGTCTCAGCACGGGAATCCCCCTCTGTATTCAGTTATGCTTAATATCATTATAAGATATCGGGTATAGAATTTCAAGCGTCGATTCCCTATAATGGAGACAACACAGCATAAAAACATACAGGAGGGAATACGTATGGCAAAGCTCATTTCACGCAGAGACTTTCTGAAGGGCACCGCAGCCGGGGCGTTCAGCCTCGCGGCGGCCGGGGTCCTGGGCACCGGGACGATGCTGACGGCGGCCGCCGAGGAGGCCAAGTACATTCCGGGCACCTACACCGCCAAGGCGCAGGGGCTGGAGAGCGAAGTCACCGTCACCATGACCTTTGACGAGACCAGCATTCTGGACGTCGTGATCGATTCCTCCGGCGAGACGCCCGAGCTCGGCGGCAAGGCGGGCCCGCTGCTTGAAAAGGCCATTCTCGAGGCCCAGGGCGCTGAGGTGGACGCCGTCTCCGGCGCGACCATCACCAGCAACGCCGTCCGCACAGCGGTCAACGACTGCATTGCGCAGGCGAAGGGCGAAGCCGCCGCCGCGGCAGGGGAGAAGGCCGCCGAAGCCGCCGCCGACGACTGGCTCGGCGAGGCCCCTGAGATCGCGGACGCGGACGTGGAGGAGGAGATCAGCGCGGACGTGCTGGTCATTGGCTGCGGCGTCGCCGGTGTGGCGGCTGTCCGTGCCGCCGCGGAGAAGGGCGCCAAGGTCATCGCCGTCGATAAGGCCAACGGCCCTCAGTGCCGCTCCGGCGAGTACGCGGTCATCAACGGCAATGTCCAGCATAAATGGGGCCGCGACGTCTTCACCAAGGCCGATATCGACGAGATGGTCGACTTCCATATGATGGAGTCCAGCTACAAGGTCAAACGCACCATCATGTCCAAGTGGGCCAACAACATCGGCGAGGTGTTCGACTGGTGGGTGGCCCCCAATACCGAGCTCTACTACGCCGAAGAGACCCGCTCGCCCATCCCCGACGAGAACGCGGGCAACTTCCTGATCCCGATCTTCCACCCGCTGCCGGAGCACTACAACTGGCGCAAGGAGGCTTTCCCATGCTATCCGACGACCGTGGAGTTCCTGCCCAACCAGGGTGTCAACGTCAACAAGAACATGGAAGCGGCTGTTGCGACCGGCAATGTGGAGGAGCGCTACGGATACTTCGCCGAAAAGCTCGTTATGGAAGACGGCCGCTGCACCGGCGCTTACCTCAGAAACGCCAAGACCGGCAAGTATGTCCTCGCCCATGCGGAAAAGGGCGTCATCCTCGCCACCGGCGACTATTCCCAGAATGAGGCGATGGTGAAGCACTTCTGCCCCGACGTCATTGAAAACGGCATCATGCGCCTGTTCACCAACGTCGACGTGGAGGGCAGGATGACCAACACCGGCGACGGTATCAAGCTCGGCATGTGGGCCGGCGCGCTCGTCCAGCAGGACCATGCCCCGATGATCCACCACATGGGCGGCGGCGCGGATCTCGCGGGCGTCGGCGTCATGGGCAACGCGGGCTTTTTGAACCTCGACATGAACGGCAGACGCTTCATGAACGAGGATCTGCCCGGCCAGCAGATCGAGAACCAGATCGAGCTGCAGAAGGATAAGATGACCTGGCAGATTTTCGACAGCAATTGGCCCGAGCAGCTCCCGTACATGCCCGCGGCACACGGCGGCGCCTGCTATTTCGAGGACTACGCCAGCGCCGAGGAGGGTCCGAAGAATAACCAGACCTACCGCAGCTACAAGAGCCCCTACCAGCTCGAGGCCGCGGTGGCCGACGGCCGCGCCATCATGGCCGACACGCTTGAGGAGCTGGTCGCCAGGATGTATCCCGATGACGAGAAGGTTCAGAAGACTGCCCTCGCCTCCATCGAGCGCTACAACGAGCTGGCGAAAAAGGGCTCCGACGACGACTTCGGCAAGATCCCGAGCCGTATGTGGGCGCTGGAAAAGGGCCCGTACTACGCCGACCAGTTTGTCTGCGCGCTGCTGCTCGTCATTTGCGGCGGGCTTGAGTCGGACGAGAACTGCCACACCTTCGACAAGGACCGCAACCCGATCCCCGGACTCTATGTGGCCGGCAACGTCCAGGGCAGTCGTTTTGCCCACGAGTACCCCATCACTCTGAAGGGCGTGTCCCACTCCATGGCCATGTACTACGGCTATGTGGCCGGTCAGAACGCCGTCGACGAAATCTGAGAAATTCAATATTTTTTCAAGGAACCTCCCTTACAATGAGCTCATACATAAGGGAGGTTCTCTTTATAAATGGAGATGATGGAAACGCCATGGCCAACCGCATAAACCGTCAGCCGCTCCGTTCTACGGCTCCGTCGGCGACAACCGGACCACGGCGGGGATTGCCGTCTCCCTCGGCGGCCTTGTGACCGACAGCAACATGCAGGTGCTCGGCGATGACGACGAGCCGATCGACAGTCTCTTTGCCGTGGGCAACTGCCTCGGCGGACGCTACGCCCTCACCTACCCGGGCGTGCTCGCGGGCAACTCCATCGGCATGGCCATGACCAACGGCTACTGCGTCGGTAAGTACCTCGGAGCGAAATAAGCGAATTGTACCGTCCCCTGACGCGGCAAATGCCGATACTTGCGTCAGGGGACGTTTCCATGTCGTAAAACTTTTTTTGGATCGACCCCACTTTTCCTTTTGTGTCTTCCGTATTCCTGTGTGAAAAGGCAAAAAGCCTGCTTACGAAGGAGGAACATAAAATGAAGAAAAAGCTTTTCGCCGTCCTTATAGCGGCGGCAATCACCCTTTCCCTTATATCTGTGGGCGCGTTCGCGCAGACGGATGTGGACCTCGGCCGCCAGGACGGGCGGCTCACCATCACCGAGCCCGGCAGCTATGTCCTGCAGGGCAAGCTCACCGGACAGGTCTACGTCGATCCCCGCGAGGGCGATGTGGAGCTCGTCCTGGACGGGGCCGACATCGACGGCGGCGCGGGCGGCGGCATTGTGGCCGTCAGCGGTGATTCTCTGACCCTGCGCCTGCCCGAGGGCTCGGTCAACCGCGTGGTTGACGGCGGCGTGGATACGCAGTTCGGCGCTGCGATCTACAGCAAAATCGAAACTGTGTTCGACGGCCCCGGTTCTCTGTATGTCACCGGCAGCAGCCGCGACGGCATCCGCGTGGAGAACGCCGGCCTTACCTTCAACGGCGGAAGCTTTGCCATCAAAGCCCCGGACAACGGCCTCGGCGCGCAGACGCTGACCTTCAACGGCGGCAGCTTCAGCATCCAGGCGCGAAACAATTTTGACCCCGCGGCAACGGTGATCAACAACGGCGGCATTTTCCAGATCGTGGCTCCAGACACCCAGAATATCGCTTACTACAACGACGCCGCTGATGTGGCGCAGAATAACACCGGTTTTGCAGGCAATCTCTTTCCGGGCCTCTTTGGATCGACAGAGCAGGGCGGACAGCAGCCGCCTGAAATGCCCGACGGCAACTTCAGCGGCCAGCAGCCCCCGGAGATGCCCGGCGGCGACTTCAGCGGCCAGCAGCCCCCGGAAATGACCGGCGGCAACTTCAATGGCCAGCAGCCCGGTGGATTCCAGCAGACCTGGGAGAGTGCTTCTTCGGCCTCCGAGATCGTCAACGGCACCATGACCAACAGTGCCGCTTCCCTGGAGGCGGACTACGCCAACGCAAGCTATATCACCGTCACGGATGACGACAGCCAGGTGAAAATCAGCTCCTCCGGCACTTATGTGGTCACGGGCGAGAGCTCCGACGGCAATATCACCGTCAAGAAGGGCACGACCGGCGTTGTTCTTGTGCTGGACGATCTGGATCTGACCAGCACGACCGGCGCGGCCGTCTCCATCAATAAGGAGGCCGAGGTCAAGGTCATCATCTCCGGCAATGTGGTTCTGACCGACAACGAAAACCCCGACGACGAAAATTCCGAGGACGCCGACGTCGCCGACGCCTTCGACGGCGCGGCCTTCAAGACCAAGGCAAACTCCCAGGTGTATGTGACCGGCGACGGCACCCTGACCATCAACGGCAACGCAAAGAACGGCATCAAGGCCGGCGACGATTCCAGCTTGATTTTCGACGGCGTGACCGTCAATATCAACGCGGTCAACGACGGCATCAACGGCAATTACGACGTGACGCTGCTCAGCGGCAACTTCACCATTGAAGCGGGCGATGACGCCATCCACGCGGACCATATCCTCACCGTGGGCAGCACTGACGGCAGCGGCCCGACCATCCGCGTGACAGGCTCGAACGAGGGGCTGGAGGGCACGGTCGTCAACATCCTCGGCGGCGACGTCTCCATCGTCTCCAAGGACGACGCGATCAACGCGGCCAACGGCGACGGCCTCTATGAGGGTGTGCTGGACTATTCCTTCAACATGACGGGCGGCAGGGTCCTCATCAACAGCCAGGGCGACGGCGTCGATTCCAACGGCAATATCAATCTGATGGGCGGCAGCATGGAAATCCACAGCGCCTCCATGGGCGGCGAGGCCGGTATCGACTATGACGGTCAGCTCTACATCGCCGACGATTTCAGCATGAACAATCAGAGCGGTGTTGCCGGCCCCGACGGGATGCCCGGCCAGATGGGCGGCAGCTTCGGCGGGCAGCAGCCCCCGGAGATGTCAGGCGGCAGTTTCGCTGGACAGCAGCCCGGTCAGAGCTTCGGCGGCATGGGCGGCGGCTTCGGCGGACAGACGGGCGGCCCCGGCATGGGCGGCAATGTGCCCGGCAGACCGTAAAGGCAACACCGCACAATTCGGCGAGAGTGATTCCCAAGAAAAATCGGGTTCTGACGAAGGCATTTTTTCGCAGGCATACTTTGTGTATGGCAAGAAAAAGTGACAAAGTCAGAGCACGGTTTTTCCGGGAAGCGCCGATGGCGGATTGTGCGGTATTGCCTAAACGCAAAAATCTTGCCATCCGAAAACACTCATGATAAAGTGGGGTCATGCAGCACGGCATGGCTCCACTCTTGAAATCTCTCAACAAGCGTACGGACAGGAAGAGACCCTTATGCAGCAGGATATCAACGCCCTGGCGCTGCGCGCATCCAAGGATGAACGCACGCGGGAACAACTGATACGGGAGCATGAACAGCTCATCCTTCGCACAGCCGCGACGGTATGCCGCCGGTATATCGGAAAAAGCGACGATGAATGGGCCGTGGCTTTGTGCGCCTTCTCGCGGGCTGTTGACGTCTATGAGGAGAGCAAAGGGGATTTTCTCCCGTTTGCGCAGATGCTGATCCGGCGCGATCTGATCGACGCATACCGCAAACAGGCGCAGTATGCGGCGGAGATCAATGTTGCGCCGCACATCCTCGACGGCGAGGGGGAACCGGAGGAGGACACGGAGCATGTCTATCTCGCGGTGGTGCGGGACAGTGTTGACGCCCATGACCGCAGCCTGCACGACGAGATCGTGGCAGCCAACGCGATGCTGTCCGAGTACGGCTTCCGCTTTTTCGATCTGACGGAATGTTCGCCGCGGCAGGAAAAGACCAGACAGGAGTGTGCGGCTGCCGTCCGGGCGCTGCTCAAGGACCCGCCGCTGCTTGTCAGCCTGCTTCGTCAAAACCGGAAGCTCCCCGCGGCAGAGCTGTACCGCCTGAGCGGGGTATCACGGAAAACGCTGGATCGTTACCGGAAGTATATCATTATGGCCGCGCTGATCCTCAGCGACGACTATCCGCAGATCGCGGAATATTTGAAATTTGTAAAGGAGGGAACGGCGTCGTGAAGGCTGTGATCGTGGACCTGCTCGGCGGGTATGCCGCGGCGCTGCGCGACGACGGGCGCGTGGTGAAGCTCCCGGACTTAGGCTACACGCTCGGCCAGGTCATCGAGATCCATGAGCGCGCCCGTTCACACTGGCGGCGCAGTTTAATATCCCTTGCCGCCGCGGCAGCATTGCTTCTGGGCATCGGCGGCGCGGCCTATGCCATCCCATACGGCACCGTTACCCTCGACGCCGATTCCAGTATTCAGTATACGATTAATCTGTTCGACTATGTCCTGGACGTTCAGGCAGAAAACGAAGAAGGGGAAGCGCTGCTTGCAGAGCTGGATCTCCGACAGGTTCGGCACCGCCGGGTAGATTCCGCGATCACATCGACCGTGGAGCAGATTGAGCAGCGGGGATTCTTTGACAATCCCGACGCCTCAGTATTTGTCTCGGCACATACGCGGAGCGACAAACACACGGACAGACTCCATCGGGAGCTTGAAACCGTCGTCAACAGAGCGGCGCCGCCCAGCGCACCGGAGGGCACAGATCATACGGCTGTGCCGGACACCGCGAGAATGCCCGTTGAGCCGGGAACCGCGCCCGGACCGGATGGAGCCGGGGTGCAAACGCCGGGCGAAAATCCTTTTGACGGAGATCATCGCCAGGATACCCGCGATAGAGAAGGGGAGATTTCCCCAATCCCGCAGGATCTGCCGGATCCGGGCGAAAACGCGGAGCTCCTTCCGGCCGATGCGCCTGCTGACCCGCGCGGCGACCAAAGGCCGGATTCTTCCGAACCTGTGTCGAGTGATCGCCGCCCGTCGGACAGGAGCGAGGGGGTTGATCCCGCGGCGGAAAGCGGAGAAGTCCATCCGGTTCCACAGGGAGAGCCCGATATGCAGCCGGCAGGGAACCCCGCGGAACCCGGTTTTGGAGATTTCGCGCAACCGGGCGGAAATCAACCGGGGGCGAATCATGGTTGGTCAAGGCGGTGATAAAATGCGGATTCTGTTGGCTGAGGATGAAAAGAGGATGGCGTCGGCGCTGGCGGCCATTCTGAAACAGGAAAAATATGACGTGGACCATGTCGCGGACGGGGCCTCTGCGCTTGCCGCTTTGGAAACCGGCGCATACGATCTGGCGGTTCTCGACGTGATGATGCCGGAGATGAGCGGCTTCGAGGCGGCCCGGCGCGCGAGAGGGCAGGGGATCAAGACCCCGATCCTGATGCTGACGGCGAAGAGCGGGCTGGACGACAAGGTGGAGGGGCTCGACAGCGGCGCGGACGACTATCTCACGAAGCCCTTTGAGACGAAGGAGCTTCTGGCGAGGCTCCGCGCCCTCGGACGGCGGAACGCGGGCTTTCAGGAGAGCGGCCCGCGCTACGGGGATCTGAGCCTGGACACCGCGACCGCGACGCTGAGCTGTACGGCGACAGGGCAGAGCGTCCGTCTCGGCGAAAAGGAGCTGCGCATCCTGGAATATATGTTTTTAAACCGCGGGCAGATTTTGAACCGCGAGCAGCTCGCCATGAAAATCTGGGGCTTCGAGAATGAAGCGGAGTATAACAACGTGGAGGTCTACATGTCCTTTACGCGCAAGAAGCTGGCCTTTGTCGGCTCAAAGGTGGAGATCAAGGCCGTGCGCGGTCTGGGCTATGAATTGAGGGTGCGGGATGTTTAAGCGATCCAGAAGAAAGATTATCCTGTCGATCATGGGATCGCTGATCCTGCTCTTCGCGGTGACGCTGTCCGTGATCCTGTTCGCGAGCTTCCGGGAGACCCGAAAGAAGAATCTGGATATGCTCGAGCGCTATGCGGAGACCTATACCCTCGATCCCAAGCCGCCCGCGCCCGAAAAGCCGGAGCCCGGACGCGAGATGAGAAATCCCCCTCTGGACGAGCGGCACGACTATGAGGTCTCCACCTTCTACGCCGTCGCCCTGGCGGAGGACGGAAGCGTTCTGAAAGTCGACACCGCGGGGAAATCCTTTTATGAAGAGGATGAGCTTATAGAGATTGCGAGGGAAATCCTCGCCGGGAGCAAGCTCTCGGGGCGTTCCGGCAATCTGACCTACGCGGTCAGCCGAAAGGACGGGGTTACGCTGGTCGCCTTCATGGACAACACGGTGTCGGAGGCGGGCTTACGGACCATGCTGCGAAACGTCCTGACCGTCGGCGGCGCGGCGCTGATCCTGCTGTTTTTCATCTCCCTGCGGCTTTCAAACCGGATCATCCAGCCCCTGGAGGAAAACGACCGGAAACAGAAGCAATTCATTTCGGACGCGAGCCATGAGCTGAAAACGCCGGTCGCGGTGATCGGCGCGAACGCGGAGCTGCTCTCCCGGGAGCTCGGGGAAAACGAGTGGCTCAACAACATCCGCTACGAGAATGAGCGGATGGGCGGTCTTGTCCGCCAGCTTCTGGAGCTCTCCCGCGCGGAAAACGCCGACGTCCCCATGGAGACGGTGGATCTCTCCCGCCTCGTCACGGGCGAAGCGCTCGCCTTTGAGAGTCTTGCTTTCGAGAAGGGGAAGCTGCTCAAGAGCGAAATCGAGGACGGCGTCGCGGTCTCCGGCAACGTAAATCAGCTCACGCAGCTTGTGTCAGTCCTGCTGGACAACGCGCTCAGGCACTCGACCGGCGCGGAGATCGAGCTCAGTCTCACCCGGCAGGGACATGTCGCGGAGCTCAGCGTCAGCAACGACGGCGCGGAGATCCCGCCCGAGAAGCAGGCGCGGATCTTTGACCGCTTTTACCGGCTGGACGAGGCGCGAAGCGGCGAGGGGCAGCATTACGGGCTCGGCCTCTCCATCGCAAAGGCCGTGGCGGAAAAGCACGGCGGCAGCATCCACGTCGCATGCCGTGACGGGAAGGTACGGTTCACGGTTTCGATCCCGGTAAAAAATTAAGCGAGCTTCAATGTTCCTTCAAGAAACCTCCGTTATACTGAGCGCGTCAAATGAAAAAGGAGGTTTTCAACATGAAGACTTTTAGAAAAACAATCGCGCTTCTCCTGACCGTATCGCTGCTCGTCAGCCTGTGCGTCTGCGGAAGCGGCTCGGCATATGCGGACAACGGCTTCCCCGGCCAGCCTCCCGAGGGCGGCCCCGGCGCTCCTCCCGACGGGATGGGTACGCCGCCTGACGGCATGATGCCCCCTGACGGCATGGGCACACCCCCCGACGGGATGACGCCTCCCGACGGCATGGGCACGCCTCCCGGCGGCTTCGGCGGCGGCAGGCCCGGCCAGAGCGCCGCGGACATCGAATATCGCGGCGCGGTCGAGATCACATCCGCCGACACGCAGAGCGGACAGACCTATACCAGCACCACGGCTGACGAGAGCGCGCTGCTGATCAGCACCTCCGAGGCCGTGACGGTCAGCGACCCCACCGTCACCAAAACCGGCGACTCCGACGGCGGCGACAGCTGCAACTTCTACGGGCTGAACGCGGCCGTTCTCGTCAAGGACGGCACGACCGCCGCCATCACCGGCGGCACGGTCACGTCTGACGCGGACGGCGCCAACGGCGTCTTCTGCTACGGCGGAAACGGCGGCCATAACGGCGCGGCGGGCGACGGCACCACGCTCATCATCCGCGATACGGCCATCACCACCACGGGCGACGGCTCCGGCGGCATTATGACCACGGGCGGCGGCGTGACCTACGCATACAATCTCGACGTGACCACCTCCGGGCGCTCCTCGGCCCCGATCCGCACCGATCGCGGCGGCGGCACGGTGGAGGTCGACGGCGGCACCTACACCTCGAACGGCCTCGGCTCCCCGGCCATCTACTCCACGGCGGACATCACGGTCTCCAACGCGACGCTGACGTCCAATCTGTCCGAGGGCGTGTGCATCGAAGGGCTGAACTCCATCACGCTCAACAACTGCGACATGACGGCCAACAACACCGCCTGCAACAGCAATGCCACCTTCCATGACACCATCATGATCTACCAGTCCATGTCCGGCGACGCGGACAGCGGCACCAGCCACTTCACCATGAACGGCGGCAGCCTCGTAAGCCGGAGCGGCCACGTCTTCCATGTGACCAACACCAACGCGGTCATCACGCTCAATGGCGTGGAGATCACGAATGAGGACGCGGACAACATCCTGCTCTCCGTCTGCGCGGACGGCTGGCACGGCGGCAGCAACGCGGCCGCGCTGAAAGCCGTCGGCCAGAAGCTCACGGGCGCGGTCAAGGTCGGCAGCGATTCCATCCTCGCAATCGAGCTCACCGACGGCTCCACCTTTGAGGGCTGCATCGACGGCAGCATCGTCAACGCGAAGGGCGAAACCGTCTCCACCGAGGTCGGCGCCGTCTCCGTGACGCTGGATTCCACCAGCACCTGGACGCTGACCGGCGACAGCTATGTGACCGAGTTCCACGGCGACGCGGCGAGCGTCATCACAAACGGCTACACCCTGTATGTCGGGGGCGCTCCTCTGACGAACGCGGGCTGATCCGCGCTACCTGATGGCGGTGGACGACGAAGGCAACGCCTTTGAGCCAAGCTCCGACCCGCTGCTGGAGACCGCGCAGGCCTATGTCAAGGACTTTAAACTCGGCGAAAAGCCCGACACCGCAAAGCTGGAGGGCCTGCTGCGCAACGAGACTATCTTCGGCGTCGACCTGGTGGAGGCCGGACTTGCCGACAAGGTCTGCGACTACTTCGTCGAGCTCACCGCCGGCCCCGGCGCTGTGAGGGCGACGCTGCATCGTTATGTGAATGAAACCTGACAATTTCTGAGGAGGGAAAATATGGCGCTGCATGTCAACGACGAGGGCAAGCTGCACGCGATCCCCGGCTCCGAGAAGCTCTATCCCTGCACCGGCGTGATCGTCGCCGTCAGCCAGGAGCTCGGCAGCAACATCAGGTCACACCTCCCGCCCCGGCGTCTTCGCGGCGGGCGACGTGGCGCACGGCGCGAGCACGGTTGTCCACGCCGTGGCCGCGGGCAAGCGCGTCGCAGAGGCCATGCATGCGTATATGCAGTCTCTCCCGATGCCCGAGCCCTCGCCCTATGCGGAAGTCCCGATTGTTGAGCAAGTGGCGGCCAGCGTGATGTCTGAACAGAAGATCGGGGAAAACTGACGAATAGACTTATTTTTACAGGAGTGCATCAAGCCCTGCCGTCTGAAAAAGATGGTTTTATAACATTGTACAATAGTTCTCTTTTCTTGCACCGGAAGCCCTGCGGATTCGTCCAAGGGGCTTCCATTTTCATTCTTGCCGAATAATAAAAAACGCCACTGTTTCCATGAAAAAACAGCGGGAACCTTATAATCTCGTCTATGAAGGTTCCCGCTAATCCTGGAGTAAATTCTATTTCATATTCAAATCCTGCGTGAACTTGTGTATGATCCACTGAGCTTCCCGTCGTCCAAGACCTCGTATTGCTTCAGCGCTCAATGCGGAGCTTCTCGACATCCCTGGCCCAAAGCAGAAAATCGTCTTTCGTCATGTTCTTTTTCAGCACACGGGCATCGTATTTCTTATACGCCCGCTGATGGATCTGCCAGACCTCGCTGCTCCTGACCTTCTCCTGAAAGCTTGCCACAGCGCCTGTGTCCCGGCAGGTCTTCTCCGTC
>CADAPH010000057.1 GCA_902789745.1 Oscillospiraceae bacterium
CCGTAGGTGACCGCGAGGATGGGCCGCAGGCTCTCGTGCTTGTAGCGGATCTTCTCCGGGTGCTGCGACCACTCGATAAACTTCGGGATGGAATCCATCGGGCCGGGGCGGTAGAGGGCGATGATGGCCGTGATATCCTCGATGCTCTTGGCCTTGATGCCGGTGCAGACGCCGGTCATGCCCACGCTTTCGAGCTGGAACACGCCCGAGGTGCGGCCCGCCGCCAGCATATCGAAGGTCTCCTTGTCGTCCACCGGCGCGTCCGCCACGCGGAAGTCCGGCTCCTTCTCCCGCACCAGTCTTTCCGCGTCGTCGAGCACCGTGAGATTTCGCAGCCCCAGGAAGTCCATCTTGAGAAGGCCAAGCTCTTCCAGCGTGGTCATGGGGTACTGGCAAACCACCGACTCGTCGTTCATCGCCAGCGGCACGTATTCGTATACCGGCCTGTCCGTGATGACGACGCCGGCGGCGTGGGTGGAGGCGTGGCGCGGCATGCCCTCGAGGGCTTTTGCCACGTCGATCAGGCGCCTGACCTTCTCGTCCCCCTCGTACATCTCCCGCAGGGGCTTCGACAGGCGCAGGGCTTCGTCCAGCGTCATGTTCAGCGCCATGGGCACCTGCTTGGCGACCGCGTCCGTCTCGGCATAGCTCATGTTCAGAACCCTGCCCACGTCGCGGATCGCGGCGCGCGCGGCCATGGTGCCGAAGGTGACGATCTGCGCCACATGGTCGTGACCGTACAAACGGTTTACATAATCAATAACCTCGCCGCGCCGGTTCACACAGAAGTCCACGTCAATATCCGGCATGGAGACGCGCTCGGGGTTGAGGAAGCGTTCAAAGAAGAGGCTGTATTTGATGGGGTCGACGTCCGTGATATGCAGACAGTAGCTCACCACGCTGCCCGCCGCGCTGCCGCGTCCGGGACCGACGGGGATGCCGTTTCGCTTGGCGTAGCCGATGAAGTCCGAGACGATGAGAAAATAATCCACAAAGCCCATGCGGTGGATCATTTCAAGCTCATATTCGAGCTGCCTGTGAATCTCCGGCCGGTCGGGGAAGCGCTCGGCAAAGCCCTTCTCGCAGAGCTTCTGCAGGTACGCCCAGCTGTCCGTCTCGCCCTCGGGGAGCTTGAAGCGCGGCAGCTTGTAGTTGCCGAATTCAAAACGAAAGCCGCACCGCTCCGCGATTTTCGCGGTGTTGTCAGCGGCCTCGGGGAGTTCCGGAAACAGGGCGCGCATCTCCTCCTCGCTCTTGAGATAGAACTCCTGGGACTCAAAGCGCATGCGGTTCGGCTCGTCCACGGTCTTGCCGGTCTGGATGCACATAAGCACGTCCTGATAGTAGGCGTCGTCCTTGTCAATATAATGCGCGTCATTGGTCAGGGCGAGGGGGATGCCGGTATCTCTGGACAGGCGGATCAGCCCCTGCGCGGCGCGATCCTCGTCGGCAATGCCGTGGTTCTGGATTTCGAGGAAAAAGTTTTCCGGGCCGAAAAGCTCGCGCAGCTCCAGCGCCTTGGCCTTCGCGCCCTCATAGTCGTCGTGGATCAGCATCTGCGGGATCGCCCCGGCGAGGCAGCCGGACAGGCACACAAGGCCCTCGGCGTGCTCGTGCAAAAGCGGCCAGTCGATTCGAGGCTTGACGTAGAAGCCCTCCGTAAACGCGGAGGATACCAGATAGCAAAGATTGCGGTAGCCGGTCTCGTTGCGGCACAGGAGGATCAGGTGCGAATACTCGTTATCCACGCCGTGGACGCGGTCGGTGCGGCTGTGGGGGGCGACATAGACCTCGCACCCGATGATGGGTTTCACGCCCGCCGCCTCGCAGGCCTTGAAGAAGGCTACCGCGCCGTACATGACGCCGTGATCCGTGAGGGCAACAGCGGTTTGCCCCAGCTCTTTGGCGCGCGCGGGCAGCTTGTCTGTCCGGCATGCGCCGTCGAGCAGGCTGTACTCGCTGTGAACATGTAAATGGACAAAGGCCATGGTTCTATTCCTCTGGGTGATAATTCATGAGTTTTTTCAGTCGGTGGCTGAGACAGCTCTTGCTGACGGGCGGGAAACTCAGCTGCGCCAGATCGGCAAGACTTGCCTCGGGATTTGTCACGCGCAGCAGCGCCGCGTCCCGCAGGGGCTCCGGCAGCACGTCGAGACTGCCGAACTCTTTCACGATCCGGCGGATGGCGGCAAGCTGCTCCTGCGCGGCGGCGACAGTCTTGTCGGCGTTGGCGCTGTCACAGTTGATCTGCCGGGTGACGGTGTTGCGCATCTCCTTCTCCACCTTGGCGGTCATGACGCCCATGGCGGTGTTCGGCGCGCCGATGGCGGTGAAGAAGTCCGCGATGATGTCGGCCTGCTTGAAATATAAGAGCGCGTTGCCCGCGCGCTGCGTCTCCCGTGGGGAAAAGCCCATGTCCAGCAGCAGGGCGTTGACCTCGCGGCTGACACTGTGGTGCGCCGTGGCAAGCTCCAGATGATAGCGCTTTTCCGGATCGGTGACGCTGCCGCCCGCGAGGAAGGCGCCGCGGATGAAGGCCGCGCGGCAGCGTTCCTCCTCCAGTACGCCGAAGTTGACATGGTGGGAGAGCGTGCCGCCGATCTCCTGACCGTAGGCGTCAAAGATCTGCTTCAGCTTCGCCGCGTCCGTGATGACAAAGCTGCGCTTGCCTGCCGCATTCTCGGGCGGGAGAATATCAAAGCTCAGCGAGAAGGCGCGTTTGAACAGCTTCGGCAGACGCGCGGCAAAATCGGGGCTTGCGGTGATGATGCGGATTTCGCGCGGAGAGAAGCTGTGGCAGTAGAGCAGCACGCCGTAGCATTCGGCCTCCACGTCATCCCGCCGCTCGAGCCGGTCGCGGCAGAGCTCCTTTTTTGCTTCGGAGGAAAATGACATGGCGGCCCCCTTATTTGTCAATGTCGCGGTTAACGTTCACCGCGCTCACGCCCTTGGCCTTGAGATATTCCGTCAAGGCCGATGCGATGGCGACGCTGCGGTGCCGTCCGCCGGTGCAGCCGACAGCGATCGTGAGACTGAGCTTACCCTCTTCCAGATACAGCGGCAGCAGGAAGTCCAGCAGATCTTCCACCTTTTCCATAAAGGTGCGTGCCTCGATGCTGTCAAAAACATACTGGGCGACAGGCCGGTCGAGACCGGAGAGCGGGCGCAGCTCCTCCAGATAGAAGGGGTTCGGAAGGAAACGCACGTCGAACACCAGATCCGCGTCCAGCGGCATCCCGTGTTTGAAGCCGAAGGCCTCCACCGTGACCTCTAATTTCCGCTTTGCGCCCGCCGGGGAGATGAGGTCAAACAATTTGCCCTGAAGCTGACCGAGCGTGAGCGCAGAGCTGTTGACGATGAAATCCGCCCGCTCCCGGATCGGGGCCAGCAGGTCGATTTCCTGATAGACCGCCTCTTCGATGCTGCCGCCGCGCTTGGCCAGCGGATGCGGCCTGCGCGTCTCCTTATAGCGCCGCACAATGGTCGGCACATCCGCGTCCATGTAGAGAATGCGGCAGTTGCAGTCCATCTCCTTGAGCTGGTCGATGGTTTTCAGCAGCTCGTCAAAGCTGTTCTTGCCGCGCACGTCGGTCACCAGCGCGACCTTCTCGTAGCGCCCGCCGGTCGCGATGCAGAGCTCGGCGAACTTGGTCATCAGCGCCACCGGCAGATTATCCACGCAGTAGTAGTCCAGATCCTCCAGCACATTCGCCGCCTGGCTTTTCCCCGCGCCGGAGAGACCCGTAATAATCAAGAAATCCATAATATCCCTCTGTCTCTATTTCCGTGTGGAGTGTGGAGTTTGGAGAGTGGAGTTGCGGTGTCCGCTTCGCGGACAGTTTTAAATTGCGCCGAAGGCGCTCCATAACTCCACAGTCCACTCTTCACACTCTACTCTCAGTTCCGCCCCAGACCCGGTGCAGCGGAATCTGCGGGCCGTGATCCTCCAGCTTGTAGTCCGGCGGGAGAAGGATCATCTCCGGTTCGAGTACGACCTTGCTGTGCTCATAGACCGTCTTGCGGATGTGCATCATGAGATCGTATACATCATGGGATGTCGCCCCGCCGACGTTGACGACAAAGCCCGCGTGCTTTTCCGAAACCTGCGCCCCGCCGACGGTATAGCCCTTCAGACCCGCCTCGTCAATGAGTGCGGCGGCAAAGCCTCCCTCCGGGCGCTTGAAGGCGCTGCCCGCCGAGGGGAGATCCAGCGGCTGCTTTTCGCGGCGCTTGGCGTTGAGCTCCCGCATCTTCGCGGCGATCTGTTCCGGGTCGCCCTTTTCCAGACGGAACACGGCGCTCAGGATCACGCAGCCGGGCATTTTCTGAAACAGGCTCGACCGGTAGCCGAAGGCGCACTGCTCATTGGAAAGCTCGTAAAGCGCCTGCTCGGGCAGGAAATAGATCACCGCGCTCTCCGCCGCGTCCTTGAGCTCCCCGCCGTAGGCCCCGGCGTTCATCATGAGGCCGCCGCCCACGCTGCCCGGAATGCCGGAGGCGAATTCCAGACCGGCAAGGCCGTTCTGCTGCGCAAAGCCCGCAAGCTTGGCGAGCGAGACCCCCGCCTCGGCATAGATCGCGCCGTCCGGCAGGAGGAAGAGCTTTGTGAGCTTCTCGGTGGAGATGATGAAGAGATCCTTCAGACCCTCATCCGGGAAGAGAATGTTGGTGCCGTTGCCGAGTATATAGGGGGCGATCTCGTGCTTTTTCAGGAGGTAGCAGATTTTCGTCAGCCCTGTCACATCCTGCGGAACGGCCAGTGCCCGCACCGGCCCGCCGATATGGAAGGAGCAGTGCTCCGCCATCGGCTCGTTCTCATATAGAGCCAGCCCCGGCAGCTCCTTTTTGATTTCCTCTATGGCAAGTTCGAGTTGTTCCATGTTGTTCTCCCATCAAAATAAACCTGCGTCGATGGCCATGTCGTGCTCCATGGCGAGAGCCACGGCGGCGTTGTAGCCCATCTTCTTCTGACGGTTGTTCATGGCGGCAAGCTCCATGATGACGGCGAGGTTCCGTCCGGGGCCCACGGGGACGGTCACCTGCGGAATATCCACGCCGACGAAGTTTGCGGTCTCGCTGGTGAGACCCAGGCGGTCATAGGCCTTGTTGTCGTCCCAGGGCTCCATCTTGATGACAAGATCGACGTTGCTTTCGGGCTTGACGGCGCCCATGCCGAACAAATGCTTGACATTGACCACGCCGATGCCTCTGAGCTCCATATAATAGCGGATCATCTCCGGGGCGGTGCCCATCAGGGAGTGGCGGCTGACGCGGCGGATCTCCACGGCGTCGTCGGCGATGAGGCGGTGTCCGCGCTTGATGAGCTCCAGCGCCGTCTCGCTCTTGCCGATGCCGCTGTCGCCCATGAGGAGGATGCCTTCGCCGTAGATCTCCACCAGCACGCCGTGCACCGTCACGCGCGGCGCGAGGTATTTCTGCAGCGAGTGGATCAGGTCGGCCTGAAATTCGGAGGTATCCTCGTCGGTGATAAACACGCTGCGGTCATATTTGCGCGCCATCTCGACGCATTCGGGGAAGGGGGAGACGCCGTGGCAGATCACCAGCGCCGCGATCTCATGCTGCATGAAGCGGTCAAAGGTACGGCGGCGATCCTCGATGGAAAGCGTGTCGAGATAGGTGCTCTCAACCCGGCCCAGGATCTGAATGCGGCTGGGGTCAAAGTAATCGTAAAACCCTGTCAGCTGCAGGGCGGGACGGTTTACGTCCGAGGTGGTCACCAGCGCCTCCTCATAATTGGAGGCCAGATACAGCGGCTTGAGATTTTCGTGCTCCTCCATGATTTTCTTCAGCTTGACGGAGTACTTGCTGCGCATGCTGCTCACCCTTAGGGCGAGGCCCTATCCTTTCTTTTGTTTTATAGTATGCCTATCATACCCACTTTCCGCTCTTTTGGCAAGACACATCCGGCTGCGGCGGCGATAAAAAACTTTTTTCCGCCAAACTGCAAAATTTTCCTTGCATTTACCCCTCCCATCTGCTATTATAAGTGAGCTGTCTTTTGGGCAGCCAACACACGCAAGGAGGTGCTCCATCCATGGCGAAATGCGAATTCTGCGACAAGGGCGTTACCTTCGGCATCAAGGTCAGCCATTCTCACAGACGGTCCAACCGTACCTGGAAGCCCAATGTTAAGCGCGTTAAGGCCATCGTCGACGGCTCTCCCAAGCACGTCTACGTTTGCACTCGCTGCCTGCGCAGCGGCAAGGTCACCCGCGCTGTGTAATTATATAAATCAATAATTACCCGAAAAGAGCCTGTCCCGATAAGGGACGGGCTCTTTTCGGCTTTTGGGCGGATCAGGAGCTTCGCCTTACCCGCCCGCTCTGGCCGCGCCCTCCGTCCAGTCGCTGAGCTCCACATAGACGGTCACGCGGCCGTCGGTGATGAGCTCGGCGCGCATGGGGCGCATGTCGCCCTTGCTGAACCAGACCGTGCAGCGGAGATTGTCGTCCGGCTCCAGAAGGACGACCGTCTTTCCGTCCTCTTCCCAGACGCTGTCCACATGCCCGGTTTTCAGGGCGCGCACCAGCGTCGGCAGCGACGAGAGCGGGGAGAGACCGAAGGAGTCGAGCGAGCCCGTATCCAGCACCACCGTGTCGTATTCCAGCGTGGAGCTGCCGGGACGCACCTTTGCCGAGATCCCCTTGATAAGCTCCGGGGCGAGCACCGTGACGCGCCCGCCCTCGCCGTTTTCCTCGTAGGCGAGACCGAAGCGGGCAGTCTTGTGCTCGTACTCCGCGCGTACCTGCGCGGTGAAGGAGAGCGCGTCAAGGGCGTTCAGGCGCTCGGCAAAAGCGCGGTAATCGCTCTCGCCCCGGTTTTTGTCGCAGGCCGAGAGCAGCAGCGTGAGACAAAGCAGAATCAGAATCCAACAGCGTTTCATGTTTACCTCCGCGGTTTTGATGCTTCACCTTATGCCCGCGGGAGGGGAAGTATACTTTTTGCTCAAAAAGCTCTTGCAAAAATTGTATAACTGTGATAAATTCAATCCTGTTATTGCGAAGAACGGGAAAATAGCGTGCTTTGTCATTCCCAGAGATCGGGGGCCGTCGGCTGTGAGCCCCTGAAATGGACAGACGCTTGGTTCGCCCGGGAGCTCCGGCCAATCACCGGCGTGGGACGCGCGTTAAGCGTCAAGAGTGCGGCCTGCGCATGCGGGCCGAACGTGGGTGGTACCGCGGAAGTTCTGCTTTCGTCCCTGTATGGGGAGGAAAGCTTTTATTTTTTTACAGGAGAAGAAGGCTTATGAAAGAACTCATGCAGAGCCTCAGAGAGGCGTCGATCAAGGCGATCAATGAATCCGACAACCCGGAAAGCATTGAAGCCCTCCGTGTCAAATACCTGGGCAAAAAGGGTGAGCTGACCGCCATCCTCCGCCAGATGGGCAAGCTCACGCCCGAGGAACGCCCCGTGATGGGCCAGCTTGCCAACCAGCTCCGCGAGGAAATCGAGCAGGCCATCGACCTGCGCAAGACCATCCTCAGCAAGGCGATCCTTGAAAAGCAGCTCGAGACCGAGGCCGTGGACGTTACCCTGCCCGGCAAGGAGCAGCCCATCGGCCACAAGCACCCGATGTACAACGTCCTGGATCAGATCAAGGATATCTTCATCGGCATGGGCTTTGAGATCGTCGACGGCCCGGAGGTGGAGCTTGCCGACTACAACTTCACCAAGCTCAACATCGACGAGGGGCACCCCTCCCGCGACTGGACGGATACCTTCTACTTCACCGAGGATGGGAAAATCCTTCTTCGCACCCAGACCTCCCCGATGCAGGTACACGCGATGGAGACAAAGAGCCTGCCCATCCGCATGATCGCCCCGGGCCGCGTCTACCGCAAGGACGAGGTGGACGCCACGCACAGCCCCATGTTCCACCAGATCGAGGGTATGGTCATCGACAAGGGCGTTACCATGTCCGACCTCAAGGCCACGCTCAATCTCGTTGTGGAGAAGATCTACGGCGAGGGCACCGTCACCCGCTTCCGCCCGCACCACTTCCCGTTTACCGAGCCGAGCTGCGAAATGGACATCCAGTGCCACAAGTGCGGCGGCAAGGGCTGCCCCACCTGCAAGGGCGAGGGCTGGATCGAAGTCCTGGGCGCCGGCATGGTTCACCCCAAGGTGCTCGCCGGCTGCGGCATCGACCCGGACGTCTATTCCGGCTGGGCCTTCGGCATGGGGCTCGAGCGCCTCGCCATGGGCGAGTATAAGATCACGGATCTGCGTCTCATCTTCGAGAACGACGTCAGATTCCTGGAGCAGTTCTGAGGGAGGGATAAGAGATGCAGTTATCGAGAAAATGGCTCAATGAATTTGTTGACCTGCCGCTGGAGCAATACGACGACCGTACCTTCGCCGAGGCCATGACCATTTCCGGCTCCAAGGTCGAGGTGACCGAGGATCTGAGCAAGACCATCAAGAACGTTAAGGTCGGCAGGATCGTAAAGCTTGAAAAGCACCCCAACTCCGACCACATGCTGGTCGCGCAGATCGACGTCGGCGGGGAGGCCCCCGTCCAGATCTGCACCGGCGCGTGGAACGTGCACGAGGGAGACCTTGTCCCCGCGGCGCTCCACAACTCCCTGCTCCCGAGCGGCGCGAAGATCACCAAGGGCAAGCTCCGCGGCGTGGAGTCCGACGGCATGCTCTGCTCCCTCAAGGAGCTGAACGTCACCGTTCACGACTTCCCTTACGCGGTCATCAGGCCCGCGGCGCTTCTGAACGACTATCACCCCATCGACCCCGCCAAGCCGTCGATTTCCGCCGATATCAAGCCCGGCGATAAAATCTTTGGCAGCGTGGTCGCGGCCCGCGTCCAGGATCTCGCCCCCGTGGGCGTCAATCTCTGGGATACCGTGCTGAATACCGGCAGCCAGGACGTCGAGGGCGTCTATGACCTGCAGAATATGCACGTCGGAGATCTGGTGGCCTACGATACGGCGAAGAACCGCATCCTCACGCCCGAGGATCTGCACGCGAAACAGGAAGAGTTTCCCCACTGCATCGCCGACGGCATCCTCATCCTGCACGAGGACTGCAAGCCCGGCGACGACATGGGCGTGCTGCTCGGTCTGGACGACCATGTGGTCGAATTCGAGATCACCCCGAACCGCCCCGACTGCCTGTGCATGATCGGCCTTGCGCGCGAGGCCGCCGTCACCTTCGATAAAGAGCTCAGGCTGCACGAGCCGGTGGTCAAGGCAACCGCCGGCGGCGATATCAACGAACTGACAAAAATCTTTATCGAAGACCCGCTCTGTGTCCGCTACACCGGCCGCATGGTGCGCAACGTGAAGATCGCCCCGTCTCCCGCCTGGATGCGTGAGCGCATCCGCAACGCGGGCATGCGCCCCATCAACAACATCGTCGATATCACAAACTACGTCATGCTCGAGTACGGCCAGCCCATGCACGCCTTTGATTTCTCCTGCGTCAAGGGCGGGGAGATCCATGTCCGCTGCGCCAGAGAGGGCGAGACCATCCAGACCCTTGACGGAACCGAACGGAAACTGACACCCTCCATGCTCTGCATCTGCGACACGGAGAAGCCCGTGGGCGTCGCGGGCGTCATGGGCGGCGCAAATTCCGAGATCGTGGGCGATACGGCCATGGTGCTCTTTGAGTCCGCAAACTTCAACGGCACCTCCATCCGCCGCACCGCTACCGCCCTCGGCATGCGCACCGACGCCTCTTCCCGCTACGAAAAGGGCCTTGATCCCCAGAACACCTACAAGGCTGTCCAGCGCGCGTGTGAGCTCATCGAGCTGCTGGGTGCGGGCGAGGTCGTTGAGGGCGTCATCGACGTCTGCCCGAACGAACTGAAGCAGACTACCGTCAAGCTGGAGCCGGAGAAGATCAACGCCCTGCTCGGCACCGATATCGACGAGCAGACCATGCGGGATATCCTTGTCAAGCTCGGCTTCACGCTCAAGGGCGACACGATTTACGTTCCCTCCTGGCGCGCCGATGTGGAGCATTACTCCGACATCGCCGAGGAGGTCGCCCGCTTCTACGGCTATAACGAGATCCCCGTCGAGTTTACCGGCGGCATCGCCACGGCGGGCGGCTACACGCCCATCCAGCAGCTCGAGCGCAAAATCGGCGAGTGCTGCCGCAGCATGGGTCTGGATGAGATCATCACCTATTCCTTCATCAGCCCCACCTACTATGACAAGATCCGCATGCCTGAGGATTCGCCGCTGCGCGACAGCCTCCGCATTCTCAACCCCCTGGGCGAGGATACCTCCATCATGCGCACCACGATCCTGCCCTCCATGCTGGAGATCCTGACGCGCAACTACAACTACCGCAACAGGGAAGCCGCCCTCTATGAGATCGGCCGCATCTACCTCAAGCGCCCCGACGGCATGGCGGACGAGCCGAAGATCGTCTCTCTCGGCGCGTACGGCGAGAAGATGGATTTCTTCACCCTCAAGGGCTGGGTCGAGAAGCTGCTGAAGGAGCTGGGCACCGCAAAGCCCCGCTTTGTCGCGGAGAAGGCCAACCCCTCCTACCATCCCGGCCGCTGCGCGAAGGTCTTTGTCGGCGGCGTCGAGATCGGGGTCCTCGGTCAGATCCATCCGCTGGTCGCCGCAAACTACGGCGTGGACGCGGAATTCTACTGTGCCGAGCTCAGCTTCGACGCGCTCAACGAGGTCAAGGGCGCGCTGCCGGTCTATAAGCCTCTGCCGCGTTTCCCCTCCGTCACGCGCGATATCGCGGTCGTCTGCAAGGCCGATATCCCGGTGGGCGACATGGCGGACTGCATCCTGGCAAACGGCGGCCAGTACCTCAAGGACTGCGCCATCTTTGACGTCTACACGGGCAGCCATGTCCTCGCGGGCATGAAGTCCGTCGCCTTCTCGCTCACCATGCGCTCGGACGAGCAGACCCTCACGGTCGAGCATGCCGAGGAAACGGTTGCGAAGGTGCTCAAAGCCCTCGCCGACAACTTCGGCGCGGTGATGCGTTGAAAAATTTAAGTATTCTTAAAGAAATTCCGACAGGTTTGGACTTTACTTGATCGCGTTTTCTGTTATAATAACGCTATAGAGAACGGAGAAAAGGAGAGTTTCACCATGGAAGACGCAACCCGTAAATTTACAGCGCTTGACAGCAAGGCCGAGATGAAGGAGATTCTCTCCTCGGTATACAACTCCCTGATGGTCAAGGGCTATAATCCCATCAATCAGATCGTGGGCTATATCCTCTCGGAGGATCCGACCTACATCACCAACTACAACAACGCCCGCACGCTCATCTGCCGTATCGACCGGGACGAGCTGATGCAGGAGCTTTTGAAGTGCTACCTCGATAAGTAAGCGCTTCAGAACTCCGGAAAATCAAAAGGCACAGCGTCGCCGTCATCCGGCCGCTGTGCCTTTTGCGGTTGTAGGCTTTGGGATTCGCGCTCCGTCTGGTGACAGGGGAGAGCGGGCCCCAGGTGCTGCGCTTTAAGCGGTTCTGCTTCCGCTTCTCCTTTTTGGAGAGCTTTTCAAAGGGAACAAATCTTTCCATCGGAAGATACTCCTTTCAACAGATTCGATCGCGAATGCCTTTGGATCGCATCGCATATACCGGACGAGAATTCTTCCTGTTTTGTTCCGTTACAGAATACCATAGAAAGAGAGACGGTGCAACATGCCCGAGAGACGGAAAAAGAAAAAAGGCGCAAGCTCTGTTGCGGCCTCCGCGGTGGCGACGGTCACGGCGGCGGGCGTGCTGGTCGGCGGCGCTTATTCTTCACCGGAAGAGCTGATGAACGACGGCCCCGCGCCTGTTGTCGATACCCTCATCAACAACGATGTGCCGGCCGACGACGGCGGCCTCGGCCCGGAGGACTTCGAGGAAGAACTGGCCGGGGCGGAGGACGAGGAAAAGCGCGGCGTGCGTGCCGCGGTGAGAAAGCGCATGCGCAAAGCCCCGGCAAGCGTGCGCGCGATGATCGGCGTACCGCTCTGGATCATCGGAACCATCGCGATCATGGCGCTCAGTACCCTGTGGACGGGCGTCCTCTCTCCTGCTGCGATGCTGGTTCTGAGTTGGGTGGGCATCGCGCTGCTGGCGGTGCTGATCTACACCCTCGCCGTCAAGACGGCGTTTCCCGATATGCCGCTCAAAAAAATTCTGAACAAGCGCAGCATCATAGGGATCGGGATCCTCTGCCTGATCTTCGGCGTCGCGGACGCGGCGCTGCCCCTGTTCTGGGAGGATTACGCGGCGCTGTCAAAGGTCGTGAAGCTTATCGGCTCCATGGTCTGCGCGGGCGTTCCCGTGGCTTACTTTATGCGCCGCCGCATGCGGCAAAAGCCGGAAGAGATCGTGGCCGAGCCGGTGGAGCCGGAACCCGAGCCGGAGCCCACCATGGAGGAAAAGGAAGCCGCGGCGAAAAAGCTCGTAATGGAGCTCGCCGACAGCGTGAGCCGGAAGGATTATTGACAGAAGGGGCTGCAGCAAAACGCATAAGCATACGATTCGTAGGGGCCGATGCCCTCATCGGCCCGCCGTTGAACGAAGCATTTCGCTGATCGGCGGGTCGATCTGGGGATCGACATTTTTTGCGAAACACCAGAAACTTGCTGATCACGTAGTTCCCAATGACGACGAACACGGCGACGATGATCGTCGTGATGCGGTAGTCGATGTGAAAGACATTGACGAACAGCAGGTTCAGCACATAGCTTAACCCCCAGGTGCCGAGACGGGAGCCGACGAAGCCCGCAAACTCCCGGGGGATGTCGGGGTCATGGCTCCGGAAGACCCATCTGCGGTTCGGGTAGTAGGCGAACAGAATGCCCGACACGTTCTCCACAATGTTCAGCACCGTGTTCTGCGCCACGGTGGGGAGCGTGACGCCGGGGTAAAAGATCGCGCCGAAGAGGAACTTGCAGCCCCAGGATACCACAGTGGTCATGCCGCCGACGATGATGTAGATGATGATCTCCCTGTACTTTACGCACAGGGCCTTGATTTTTTCGATCATTTGCCGCCTCCTTCTCTGCCGCAGATGCTGGAGATGATGTAACGCGGGCGGCCCTTGATCTCGTCATAAATACGGGCAATATAGTAGCCGATGATGCCGAGGGAGATCATCAGGAAGCTCCCGATGATGAGCAGCAGCAGGATCACCGTCGTAAAGCCGGGCTGGGCGATGCCCATGATCTTCTGCACCAGGGAGATCACGCCGAAGACCACCGCCACGATGAGCATCAGCACGCCAATCACCGTGACCACGTGCAGCGGCGCGGAGGAGAAGGAGGCGATGTTGGTGATCGCGTACTTGACGAGGGACTTGGTGGACCACTTGCTCACGCCCTCGGTGCGCTCCTGCACGCGGTAGCGAACCTCCGCCTTCTTAAAGCCGACCCAGAAGGAGAGGGCACGGAAGAAGACGTTGCGCTCCGGCAGGGCGTTGAGCGTGTCCACCACCTTGCGGTCAAGGAGCTTAAAGTCCGAGGAGGAGGCCATGTCCATCCCGGTGGCGCGGCTGATCAGATCGTAAAAGCTGTTGGAGGCGAACTTGTGAAGGGCGGTCTCCTCGCCGCGATCCTCCTTGATGCCCTCGACAACTTCGTAGCCCTGTTCCCAGAGTCGGTACATCTCGACAATTTTCTCGGGCGGGTGCTGGAGATCGCAGTCAATGACCACCACGCAGTCGCCCTTTGCCTGCTCAAGCCCCGCGAACATCGCGGATTCCTTGCCGAAATTGCGGCTGAAGTGGACGCCGACCACATGGGGATCGGACGCGCTGCAGCACAGGATCTCGCGCCATGTGCCGTCGCGGGAGCCGTCGTCGATAAACAGAAGCTCGTAGTCGATCCCGGCGTCGGTGAGGATTTTACCGAGGCGTTCGGTCGCGATGGGGATCATTTTTTCTTCGTTGTAAGAGGGGAGAACAACAGAGAGCAAAGCAAACCCTCCTTATTTTGAAATCAGATATGTGGTGGACAGGCCGGTGGTGAAAAGCGCCTCGGCCTGTTTATAATCGGTTTCCTCCGCAATGCGCCTGACCAGCGCGTCCGCGTCGTAGCCGCTTGACCAGAACTTGCTGACGTCAATGTAGACCACGACTTCGTCCGCGCCGCCGACGTAATCGCGCATCGGTTCAAGGCTCTTCTGATCCGTCACATAGACCTCCGGGAAGGTCAGAAGCTGGATCAGATCCTCCGTCATCGGAACAAAGGCCCATTGGGGTTCGGCGAAGAAGACGCAGGGATCGTCGCTGTGCGCCGCGAGTGCCGCGTTATATGCCGCGTGCTCGGGATAGAGATAATCCGGCGGCGCGGTGCGGGCCTCATACAGGGCAAGCCCCGCGATCGCGAGAAAGGCGAGAATCCGCACAGTGTCCGTAACTTTTTTGCCGCCGATGGTTTCAAGGAGACAGATCAGAAAGCTCACTGTCAGCACGAAGGCGGGCATGAGATTGTAAATATAGCGCGCCTCGTCCACCGGGGAAATGATCGCCACCAGGATAAAGGTCACAAAGGCGGGGACAATAAGCACCAGCCAGTCCCATGGGAACGGCCTGTCATGCCAGGTTTTTCGTATCCGGGGAGAGAGTACGCACAGACCTCCGACGCAGAGGAGCGCGGTATAGATCGCGGCCTTGAGGCCGTGCCGCGCAAAGCCCGTGAAGGTGCGCAGACGGAGGGCGTACTGGGCGGTGTTTCTGAGATTGTCCACCGCGCTCTCACCGGAGACAAGCTCCCCGGAGAAGAGGTGATCCATCGCCGCCGGGAATACCAGCAGCAGCGACAGCGCCCCGGCCAGCGCACAGGGGATAAACCACGCAAGCGCCCTGTATTGCTTCTTGATGAGCGCCCGGAGCACATAGGCCGCGCAGAGGAAAAAGGCATAGAACACAAAATAATACTGCGTCATGAGCCCCGCCAGCAGCGTCAGCCCGATGAACACGCAGGTGCGGGGACGAAATTCCCGCATCAGGTCGGCGATGAAATACATCAGCACGACGGTCAACAGCGTCAGCAGCACATACATGCGGATCATGACCATGGTGGACAGGCCGATATTGCTCAGCCCGTAGAGAACAGCCGACGCCGCGGCGTTATAGCGGCTGCCGCCGAGTTTCCTCACCAGCGCATAGAGCATCAGCACCGCGCCGAGATAGATCAGCCAGTCCAACACCAGCCCCGTCCACTTGGAGAAGCTGCCCCTGGCGAGAGTGGAGGCGAAATTGAACAGCCAATAGTAGAGCGGGGGGTGGACGTCGTGTACCTGGTTGTAGTACACCGATCCGACGTCAAAGCCCTCGTCCCCCATGACGCTCACATAATCCAGCAGCTTGTTCCGGGTGAAAACCTCATGGTCAATGCTCCCGTATTTAAGCCCCGAGAGGAAGGGGGAGTAGCTGGAATTGGAGAGTCCGTAGGTGTAGATCTCATCGATGAACATGCCCTCTTTTCTCGAAGAAAAGAGGAAGCATACGGAGCTGACCATGACCAGCGCGAGCAGCAGCGCCCAGCCGCGTTTGATTGTATCCTTCATGGTTTGACCTCCGCCATGCAGCAAAATAGGGGTTATTCTTCCGGCCCGTCTACCAGTACCCAGCTGGTGTTGTCCGGGATATAGTTGACCACGACGGGGACGAGACGGTCGTACACATTGCCGATGCGCACGCTGCCCTCCATGTCCTCGATGTTGTAGGGATAGGTGAACTTGTCCGTCTCCAGATAGACCCTGTCGTACACCTTCATGAACAGCACGGCGTTCTGCCCGGTGGTATAGTCGTCGCGCACCAGGGCCTCGCGGGTCTTGCAGTAGATGGACAGCAGCTTTTCCCGATCGCGCAGCTTTTCGGCCACGCCCGCGGCGAGACCGCATACCGCCACAACGCTGCTGCGCGAGGTGGAAATCTCACGCGTATAAGAGAGCGGGATCGCCTCGGCAAGGGAGGGGTGCGCCACGTCCGCCAGTACGACCTCGTCAAAGCCGAGATCATAGAGCTCCTGCACCATTTCGGCGATCCAGGTTCTGAGATCCAGGTTATAGGGATCAAGCCATGTGCCGAGGCCGTCCGTATAGTTCAGCCCCGTCTCCGTATGGATGCAGTAGGCGGTGGTGCGGGTGGGCAGCAGCTCGTCGATGCAGCAGCTGATCTGCGCCACCAGATAGATGTCCTGGCTCTTGAGCTTTTGGATGATCTCCGGCATGGCGGCGGTGAGTTCATTCTGCTGCGTGAGGGAGTAGGCCATCGCCATTTGGGCGTGGGACTCCCACAGGCAGACGCCGCTGCGGGGCTTCATTTCCATCACGAGGGCGTTGCCGACAACCAGGCGGGCGGCATACTCGATGATTTTGTTGGGGTTGACGTTGACGGCGGGGATGAAGATACCGCGCACCGGCTGCACGTTTTTGCCCGCGACGGACTTGACGGAGTTGAAATCCGCCTCGTCAAAGATCACCGGCACGCTCACCGGCTCAAACTGACGCACTACGCGGCCCAGACTGTCGACCTCGGCGGATTTGCCGTCATTAAGGATGGGCAGCTCGATCTTCACGCCGTCCTTGGAGATGACGGCGTATTTCTGCATCCCGTAAAACAGAACCAGCATCAGCGAGAAGAGCGCCAGCAGGACGATAAAGGGGATAAAGGCATAGTTGCGCCGCTTGCGCCTGCCCTTGTAAAACTCCTGTACCCGTGCCAAGCGATCAGCCCTCGATCAGGGAAATGCGGCGGATGTGCCGCTCGTCGTTGGAGAAGGGGGTATCGAGGAAGGTGTCGGCAATCTTGAGTGCCAACCCCTCGCCCACCACGCGCGCGCCCATGCACAGGACGTTTGCGTCATTGTGGAGCCGCGTGGCCTCGGCGCTGAAGCAGTCGCCGCAAAGCGCCGCACGGATGCCGGGGATCTTGTTTGCCGTGATGGAGACGCCGATGCCGGTGCCGCAGATGATGATGCCGCGCTCACACTCACCGGAGGCGACGGCGTTCGCCACTGCCTTCGCGTAAACGGGATAATCGCAGGAGGCTTCGGAATAGGTGCCGAAGTCCCTGTATGCGAGTCCTCTCTGGTCAAGATGCGCCATCAAAGCCTGCTTCAAGGCGAAACCGCCGTGATCGCTGCCGATCGCAATCATATATTTGCCTCCTTGAAAAGATGATATCTGAGACTAACTGAATTATTCTACCACATAACAAAGAAAGTATCAAGTTTTGGTTTTGCCACAGAAGCTCAAGCGACAGCGCGCTGCCCTTTTCACCGCTTGATGGAACAGATTATAGCAAAATACGCCGCAATTGAAAAGAGCGGAGGCGAGGGCGGGACGCAGAATCGGACGGGAACGCGCGCTGAAAAATGAGACGTTCTGCGGCGTGACAGCTTTGAATATAATAATTCAGACGCTTTACGGCGTTTTATATTGACGTTTTATATTGAAATGAAAAGTAGTTCCTAATATAAATAATAGCATACTTTGCTAAAGGGGGTTATAACAACGAAAAAGATCATTGCGCTTCTACTGGTATTCTCTCTGGTGCTGAGCATGTCTGCCGCGGCTTTTGCCGATTCACCGGACGGCGCCGCTTCCCTCGCCAAGCTCAACGGAAGTTTCGGTGATATTGAAACCATTCGCGCAGCCAACGATCCCGGCGCTGCAAATCCCTTCTATCTCGATAAGCCTGTAACCAATTGCGACCATATCACGCTGGAGCTCAGCGTGACGGAGAGAAGCGGCTGGTGCGGCGGAAACTATTATATCTATGTAAAAGATGCGGAGGGCGATTGGCACTACACCGGCGTGTTTCGCCTGAGAGAGGAAAAGGTAAACGGACAGCCGTATACCTATGAGATCGATCTCGATAAGAGAGAAACCTTTGTTGCCATAGCTCTCTGGCCGGCGGATAAGGGCGTGGATCTTACCGGAGACTTCCAGTTTTCGGTCTATGTGAAACCCGACTGCATCACAGAGTATTCCAATGCTATTCCCAAGCCGCATTTCAATGCTGGAAACGTTACGTGTGAGACCATTGTCAAGCACTTTGCAACAACCCCGTACGGGACTTCGGAATACTCGCTGTCGGGACTGCTCGGATGGCTGATCCTGGCTGAGTATTCCAGAGCGTTCAGGCCTGTCCCGCCGCCCCCGCCGGGTGGCAATCCGCCACCCGCACCAGGGAACAATCCGCTACCCGCACCGGGCAATAATCCGCCTCCTCCCTGAAGCTGAACGTGATGGCAGAGTTTGCCTGAAAGCATTATTCTTTCGCCATTAAGAAATGGATGATATGCACGCTGCAGCGTACATATCACCCGTTTTTTACCCGATATCAAATAATCTCGCTCACCGGTTCGGCGTTTGCGAGCTTTCCGGTGACGCGGCGGACGGCCATATTCGCGGCGACAAGGTTCTGCCGATCCTGTTCCGCAACGTCGATGTGATACACCCTGCGCAGGCGCTTTTCCCGTCTCCCCATGAGCCGGGGATCCCAGCGCGTCCAGCCGAACACCGGGTACTCGGAGGTCGTCCACACGCGATAGCGGACGCCCTCGGAGACGAGCGCCGCTTCCACGCGCAGAAATTCCTCTTCGTCGTTGGTGATATAGACGGTCAGCTCCCGTCCTGTATCCCTGAACAGCATGGCGTCCTCCGATTACTTCCGATGATAGACCACAGTCTCCCAGGGGCGCACGACGCCTGCGGGGGCCGTGTCCGGATAGTTTGCGATCAGGATTTCCGCGCCCCGGTATTCCTCCGGAACCGCGAAAGCCTGCTCCTGTTCCGAGAAATTGCATACGACCAGAAGGCTCTCGTTCCCGAGCGTGCGGGTATAGACAAAGAGGTCGGGGTGCTCCGGCTCCAGAAGCGCGTAGTGACCATGGACGATCACGTCCATCTCCTTGCGAAGCCGGATCAGCTTCTGATAGAAGCGGAATACAGAGTCCGGGCGCTGAAGCTGCTCGGCAGCGTTGATCGTCACATGGTTCGGATTGACCGGAAGCCAGGGCGTACCTGTGGTGAAGCCCGCGCTGGGGCCGGCGTCCCACTGCATGGGCGTGCGGGCGTTGTCGCGGCTGCGTGTGCGCATCATCCTGATGCCCTCTTCCTCGGTCATCAGGCCCTTGGCGTGGAAGTCGCGGTAATTGCCGAGGGATTCAATATCATTGATCTGGTCGATGCTTGTCCAGGGGTAATTCGTCATGCCCAGCTCCTCGCCCTGGTAGACATAGGGCGTACCCTGCATCATATGCAGGCAGGCCGCCAGCATCTTGGCGCTTTTTTCCCGATACTCCTCGTTCTCGCTGCCATAGCGGGAGACGACGCGCGGCTGGTCGTGGTTGTCCCAGTAGAGGCTGTTCCACGCGACGCCGTCAAGCTCCCGCTGCCAGCGGCTCAGGATCTCCTTGAGCTTCGGCAGGTTCTTGTGCTGTGCGGCATAGCGGCCGAGAACCGGATCAAAGTCCGCGCTCATATGCTCGAACTGGAACACCATGCTGAGCTCCGAGCCATCGAGGTTCGCGTAGGATTTGGCTTCCTCCAGCGTAACGCCCGCGCATTCGCCGACGGTCAGCAGATCGTGTTTGGAGAGCACCTTCCGGTTCATCTCCCGCAGATATTCATGCTCGTGCGGGCCGTTCGCGCACAGCTCAAAGGAGGCATAGCCATTGGGGCGAGGCTCGCCGTCCGGCAGTCCCTCGGGCTTGGAGATCAGACTGATGACGTCCATGCGGAAACCGTCGATGCCCTTATCCAGCCACCAGTCCATCATCGTGAACACCTCGTCGCGCACGACAGGGTTGTCCCAGTTGAGATCGGGCTGCTTTTTCGAGAAGAGATGCAGATAGTACATATCCGTCTTCTCATCGTAGACCCAGGCGCTGCCGCCGAAGCAGGAGCCCCAGTTATTCGGCTCCTTCCCGTTTTTCCCCTCGCGCCAGATATAGTAATCGCGGTAGGGATTGTCCCGGGAAGAGCGGGATTCAATGAACCATTTGTGCTCGTCCGAGGTATGGTTGACCACCAGATCCATCACGATTTTGAGCCCCAGAGAATGGGCCTTTTCCAGCATTGCGTCGAAGTCCGCCATGGTGCCGAACTCGGTCATGATGTCCTGATAATCGCTGATGTCATAGCCGTTGTCATCGTTGGGGGATTTGTATACCGGCGAGAGCCAGATCGTGTCTGCGCCCAGCTCCCGGATATACGCGAGACGGGATGTAATGCCGGGGAGATCGCCGATCCCGTCGCCGTCGGAGTCCTGAAAGCTGCGCGGATAAATCTGATAGACCACGCTTCTCTGCCACCATTTTTCTTCCATGTGAATGCCTCCCATTCTGTACTGTCATGTCCTGATTTGAACCCGCTCCTGCATGGAGCCGCCGTCGGGGAATACCATCGTATCGCATAGAATATGTCCTCAGTATAACAGGATTACCACGGCGAGACAATACGGAAGTTTTATTCGCTTGCGATTTGCGGGGCGGCGCGGTACAATAGACCTGACAAAAAATCTGACCACAGGGGATGGAGAAAATGAACGTAGAGAGCAGGCTGTCCTTCGCGTCCGACTATATGGAGGGCGCGCACCCGGAACTCCTGCGGCGTCTTGCGGAGACCAACACCTGCAAGAGCGCAGGCTATGGGCTTGACACGTATTCGGAATCCGCGCGGGAGAAGATCCGCGCCGCATGCTGCGCCCCGGAGGCGGACGTCTTCTTCCTTTCCGGCGGCACACAGACCAACGCCGTCCTGATCGACGCGCTGCTCCGTCCATACCAGGGCGTGATCGCGGCGGAGACCGGGCACATCAGCGTACATGAAGCCGGGGCGATCGAATTTGGCGGGCATAAGGTGCTCACCCTGCCGCAATATGAGGGAAAGCTCCGCGCGGAGGATATCGCCAACTGCGTGCGTACATGGCGGGAGGACGCAAACCGGGACCATATGGTCATGCCCGGCATGGTCTATCTGTCCCACCCCACGGAATTCGGAACGCTGTATTCGCTGGCAGAGCTCACGGAAATCAGCCGCATTTGCCGGGAAAACCACCTCCCGCTGTATCTTGACGGGGCGCGCCTCGCCTACGCGCTGGCCTGCCCGGAAAACGACGTGACGCTCCCAAATCTCGCTGCCCTGTGCGATGCTTTCTATATCGGCGGGACGAAATGCGGCGCACTCTTCGGCGAGGCGGCCGTCATCCCGCGGCATGATGATATCCCGCATCTGTTCACGATTATCAAGCAGCACGGGGCGCTCCTGGCGAAGGGTTTCGTCGCGGGCGTTCAGTTTGACGCACTGTTCACAGACGCGCTTTATTTCAGCATCGGCAAGACTGCCATCGACGCGGCGGATCGCATCCGCGCGGCGCTTCATGAGCGGGGATACCGCCTCGCCTGGGACGCGCCGACCAATCAGATTTTCGTCGTGCTCGAACAGAAACAGGCTGCCGCGCTGTCAGAGAAAATCGAGATGAGCTTCTGGGAGAACGTCGACGAGACGCACACGATCATGCGCATTGTTACAAGCTGGGCAACGCAGGCGGAAGAAGTCGACCGGCTGATCGCATGTCTATAACAAATCAAAAAACATGAAAATCCCCCGTCAGCGCTTGGACGCAGCAGCGCTGACGGGGGATTCTTTCACTTCAGAAACCGCAGGTGCGGCCTCAGACGATATTCATAGAGAATGGCGAGATTGCGCAGCGCGGCGTCATAAATCAGCATGGTCAGCACCATAAGCAGATAAAAAGCGACCGCCGCAATCCGGCCCAGTTCCTCCAGCTCGTCCATCCCGATATCCAGCCGAAACACAAAGCAGATCAGGCCGTACATCAGCCCCAGCGCGGCCGCGAAATAGAGCAGCTTCAGAAGCAGCGACAAAAGGGCGGGCTTTACACGATCCAGATACTGCTTCAGAATCGGATAATAGCCCAGAAACAGATAGAAGAACGCGGCCTCCTTATCGGCGCTGAGGATCATGGACAGTGCTGCCGTGACGATCCAGACAAGCCAGGCCCATTTGCTTCCGCACTCCCGCAGGACAGGGATCAGCAGCACGCCCGCCAGCAGGGGAGAGCAGTAGGTCATGACGGGGATCATCCCGCCGGTCATCATCAGCGCGGCCCCAAGCGCCGCCATCAGACTGCAAAAAGCGATGGCATGCGTCTGACCGCCTGTTTTTTTTCTGTTCTCTGCCATAAATTCCGAATCATCATAAGTATACAGAAAAACGACGTGCTGTGCAAGCTTTTGCCGCCCGTAATCCGCCTGTGAAAGAAGGACGGCGGGGAAAGAGCGCTGTGATAACAGAACGGCTTCCATTTACTAACAAAAATTAAGGTTTGAAATACGCGCGGATGCTTGCAATACTAATGAAAATGTGGTATATTTTACTCTGTATAATAGCCCGTGGAATGTCCTCTTGAGGACGTTCTGCGAGAGACGATAGATGATCTGTCCGCACGTTCCTGTGGAATGAATAATGAGGTAATGACATGATGCAAAGGAATACTACAATGAATGATGTTCGTCGCTTCTCGCTGCGCCGTGCGATCGCGTCTCTGCTTGTCGCGGCGGAGTGCTTCTCTCTTGCTGCCGTGGGGGTCCCGGCCTCCTATGCGGAGGAACAGATTCAGATGCCTGAGCAGACGGAGCAGATCGTGCTCTCTCCGGAAACGGAGGAAGAAGCGCTGACCTCGGAAGAGAACGAACCTGTACAGGAGCCTGCCGCCGTCACGCCGCTGGAGGCGGCGCGGATGGGCGCAGAGACGGCGGAGCAGCTTGCGGCAGAGGCCGAACGCGCTGCCGAAGAGGCGGAGCAGGCGGCGCAAGACTGCGCCGAGGCGGAAGGCGACTATGAGCTGACGCTGGACGCCGGAGCTCGCGCAGCGGAAGCGTCCCGGCGCGCACAGGAGAGTGCCGAAAAAGCAAAAGAGGAAGCAGACTGGGCGGCGGAGGCGGCTTCGATCGCGGCCGAGGAAGCAGAGACAGCGGCGCAGGAGGCCGAAACACTGGCTTACGAGGCGGAGCTTGCGGAAGAGCTGGCGTATCAGACTGCCGAAGAGGCGGACCGTTTGCGCGAAGAAGTAGACCTGAAAACCGAGAGAATAAACGAAATCGCCGCGACGGCGGAGCCGATCGACAGAACAGACAGAACCGAGGAAAAGAAAAACGAAAAGCGCGGTACAAAAGAGAAGGGCATAGAGCTGGTTGAGGAAACCAGCACACCCGGCACGACGGAAAAGCGGCCCGAAACGAAAAAAGGTGTTCCTCTTCCGACGGCGCAGATGGAAATAGAGAAAGAAGCCGCGGAGAATATGCTGGAACAGGCGATCGCCGAAGCCGAGCGCACGAAGGAAGAAGCCGCGATGAAGCGGGAGGATGCGGAGCGCGCGGCAGAAAACGCGGCGTTTCTCACTGAAGAGGCGGAGCAGGCGGCATACGCGGCGTCAATTGCGATGGATGCGGCGAACCGCGCGGCAGCATCGGCCGATCGTGCGGCGGAGGCAAATCTGTATGCGGCGGAGGCATCCTCAATTGCTGCGGAAATCGAAGCGGAGAGGATCGCAAAGCTTGAACAGGAGAAAGCTTCAGAAAAGACAGAACAAATTATAATCGAGACAGCCGCCGAAGAAACCAAGGAAGAGACCAAGGAAGAGGCCAAAGAAGAGGCCAAAGAAGAGGCCAAGGAAGAGGCCAAGGAAGAGACCAAGGAAGAGGCCAAAGAAGAGGCCAAGGAAGAGGTCAAAGAAGAGACAAAAGAAGAGGCCAAAGAAGAGGCCAAGGAAGAGACCAAAGAAGAGGCCAAGGAAGAGACTAAAGAAGTCGAAACACTGGATTACTCCGACGGCGCTGTTGCCGTTACAGGCGAAGTGCCTGCAGGCACGACTGTCGAGGCAGCGGATGTTATCGACAACTACGCCGACTTTGATCCGAGCGCATATTCCGTGCTCTTTATGCGTGAAGCTCCGACGTTCTTCGCAGCGGAATCGGACACGCAGCGCACGACCGAGACAAAGTACAAGGTGCTGGCGGCCTATGATATTTCCCTGACCGTGGAAGGCGAGGAATATCAGCCCGTATCCGGCAGCCCGCTGACGGTCAGCATCAGCGATCCCGCTATCCGCGAGGATCTCACGCTCCAGCTCTGGCACATCCGCGACGACGGCACCGGCGAACAGATCACCGATTTCACCGTCGAAGGCGACAGCGTGCACTTTATGGCGGAGA
>CADAPH010000058.1 GCA_902789745.1 Oscillospiraceae bacterium
TTTTTGCCGGGCGCTGCGCATATGCCGCCCCCCGAAAAGGGGAGCCAAAAGGAGATCGTAATGAGAACGAAAACACACTCGACGGGCTTTTGGATCTTTTTCGTGCTGCTGACGCTTGTGCTGACGGCGCTGCTGGAGCTGAACAAAAACGCCCTGTATGCCTGGGTGATCGTCTATGCGCTGCTCATCGCCTACGCCGTGATCCGGCAGAAATATCTGCGCGGGAGTCATTTTTACCTGCGTCTCATCTCCCTGCTGGCGGTGCTGGCCCTGATTTCCCAGACGCTGTGGGGCGTCGGCAGGCCCACGAGGCTGCGCCCCGCCGTGGAAAAGAGCGGCGGCATGACCGAGGTCATCACCCTGCGCGACGGCAAGGTCCAGGGCGTGAAAACCGCGGACGGCGCGGTGGAGGTCTTCACCGGCATCCCCTATGCCAAGCCCCCGGTCGGGGAGCTGCGGTGGAAAGCGCCTGAAAATCCCGAGCCGTGGAACGGCGTGCGCACCTGCGCGCGCTTTCAGCCCATGGCGATGCAGCCACGCAATTCCGAGATCTACAACTCCCTGTCCCAGATCATCGGCTTTCACGATTATGAGATCTCCCTCGACGACAACTTCCGCGACGCGGTGAGCGAGGACGCGCTGTACGTAAACCTCTGGAGGCCCGCCGGGAAGGCGGAGAAGCTGCCCGTGCTGGTGTACATCCACGGCGGCGCGCTCCAGACAGGCCAGCCCTGGTACGCCGACTACAGCGGCGAGGGGCTTGCAAGAAAGGGCGTGCTGGTGGTGAACTTCGGCTACCGCCTGGGCGTGTTCGGCTTCCTTGCCACCGAAGAGCTGGCGGCCGAGGACCCCAACGGCAGCACCGGCAACTACGGCCTCATGGATCAGATCAAGGCCCTCGAGTGGGTGCGGGACAATATCGCTTCCTTTGGCGGGGATCCGGACAACGTGACCCTTGCGGGCGAGTCCGCGGGCGCGGTGTGCGTGACGGCGCTGTGCGCCTCCCCGGAGGCGAAGGGCCTCTTCCGCCGCGCCATCGCCGAGAGCTCCACCGCCACCGCCCCCAAGCCGCAGCACTCCTTCCGCCTGCTGGACGAGGCGCTGGAGACCGGACGCGAGACCATGGCGCGCTTCGGCGTGAGCAGCGCTGCGGAGCTGCGCGCCCTGCCCGCCGAGAAGCTTGTCGAGGCGGCGGATACGAACCACCACATCACGGTCGACGGCTATGTCCTGCCGCAGACTCCTTATGAGGCGTATAAGGCGGGCGAACATAACGAGGAGGCCATGCTCCACGGCTTCAACGCCGAGGAGGGGACGCCCTTCATCCTCTTCGAGCAGGCGAACATGAAAAACTACGAGGACAAGGTGCGGGCATATTTTGGGGAATACGCAGACGAGGTACTGGCGCTGTACGCCCCAAAAAATGACGACGAGGCGCGCACGATGTGGCTGAACATCTATTCCGCGATCTACTTCACCCACGGCCATTACTGCCTGAGCCGCGAGGATCTCTCGGTGAAAGTACCTGTCTGGGAGTACTTCTTCGCCAAGGCCAACGGCCGCCTTTCCTCCTGGCACAGCGGGGAAGAGGTCTACTGCTACAACAACATCCCGGCGGACTCGAAGCTCTATGACGAGGCAGACCGGCAGCTTGCCGATCTCTTCAGCGACTACTTTGTGAACTTCATCCGCACGGGCGACCCCAACGGCGAGGGCCTGCCGAACTGGGAAGAGAGTGCGGACGGGACGAATCTCATGTTCCTCGGCGTGAAGCAGGAGATGAACACGGACCCCTACCTCCCCATCGACGAAATCCTCGACCGCATGCAGGGCTGGGAGTAAACGAAAAAACCGGCGGACGAAACCGTCGGTTTTTTCATCGTGTTTCCGGATATGAAAAGCGGATGTATTGTATTCCCGAGGCCGATAACACAGCTTGACGCGAATCCGGCCGGGAAGACTTACGCCTTCGGGGTGCCGTCGGCGTTAAAGAGCGGCAGCTTGCCGAGCACGATGATGTCGTCGCGGTCGGCGGCGTCGCCCTCTGCGAGGACGGCCATGCGGCCCGCCACGATGCCGCCGGCCTTCTTCACCAGCTCCTCCACGGCGTGCAGGGATTCGCCTGTGGAAATCACGTCGTCGACGATGAGCATGCGCTTGCCTTTGATGAAGGCGGCGTCCTCGGCGTCGAGCACCAGGCGCTGCACGCCCATGGTGGTGATGGACTTGACCGTGACCTCAAAGGTGCCCTGCATGTAGGCCTTGGCCCCCTTGCGGGCGACGAAGTAGCGCTCCGCCGCGCTCTGCCGCGCCATCTCGTAGCCCAGCGGGATCGCCTTGGCCTCGGGCGCGATGATGTAGTCGTATTCCGGCGCGCGCTTCAAAAGCTCCGCCGCACAATGGACAGTCAGCTCGACATCGCCGAACATGACGAAGGCGCCGATGCAGAGCTCTTCGTTGAGCTTGCACAGGGGCAGATCGCGTTTCAAGCCGGCAATGTCCATTTCGTAAGTCATTTGTGATTCCTCCTGAAAGGTATTTTGAAAACAGATCTATTTTACCGTATCCGCCGGAAAAATCAAGAGAAAATTCAGCCGGATCGCGAAATCCCGTCCAGCGCCCCGGCTTTTGCGCCCGTAAAATTTGTATGCTTTTCCTGTGGAATTGGCCGGGCTGTTCTGCTATAATACAGCGAAAGCAGAAATTGAACGGCCGCGGAATGTCAATCCGCTTTTGAGGCGGCTGTGCCGCGACGCGAGGAGGGATCGTATGAATATTGAACTGAGCGAAAAGGAATACCGGCGGCTGCTGGACATGGTGTATATCGGCAACTGGATCCTGAACTCCGCCCGGGGAGAGGATCGCTTCGAGGATTACGATCTCCTGCAGGAGAAGCTCTTCGCCATGGCCCCGGCGCAGGGGATGCGCTCGCTGGTACAGCGCTGGCACGGGCATGTCTTCCCGTCCCAGGCCTACGAGGACGGCGGCATTCACGAGGCCATTGCCGATTATGAGGACGCGGTTTTCTTCAACATCCTGGCCGAGGAGCTGGCACGGCGCGATCTGGGCCTGGAGGACTCGGATCCCGAGGATTTCACCGAGCTGTCCGAGCGGATGGAGGACTACATGGACGAGTTCGAGAAAAACGGCCTCGGCTCGATCAATATTGAATTGGACAACTGAGACGCTTTTGCCTCCCTCTCTGAGGGAGCTAAAATGGATACCTGTATTTGAATGCGAGGACGATATGCACGACGATCTGACAAGGGAAGACATTAAAAAGATGAAGGAGGAGCTGGACTACCGCCGGCTCGAGCTCATGCCCGGCCTCATCGAGGAGGTCAAGCGCACCCGCGCCTTCGGGGATCTGAGCGAAAACTTTGAGTACAAGGCGGCCAAGCAGGCGCAGAACAAGAACCGCAGCCGCATCCGCTATCTGGAGGGCATGATCAAAACCGCCCACGTGATCGAGGATCGCTCCGCCGCCAACGAGGTGGGGCTGTACGACAAGGTGGAGATCTACATCCCCGAGGACGACGAGACGGAGACCATCCAGGTGGTGTCCACCGTCCGCACCGACCCGCGCAAGGGCCTCATCAGCATGGACTCCCCCTTTGGGAAATCCGTCCTGGGCAGGAAGGTGGGCGACGTCATCACCGTCCAGGTCAGCGACAGCTACAGCTACGAGGCCGAGATCAAGTCTATCACCAAGGGCAAGGACGACGGCTCGGTTCCCCTGCTGGGGTATTGAAAAAGACACAATAATAATATCAGAGGCACCAAAAAAACTCCCGACCGTTCGGTCGGGAGTTTTTTTGCTTGCCGTGTTTACTTGGCCGGGCGGCAGTAGACGGTGAGCTCCTTCTCATAGCCCGCGCAGGTGAGCGTGAGCTTGCAGGACTTCGGCAGGCTGCCGTCGTCCACGCAGGTGACATGCACCGCGTACTCGTCCGTCTGCTCGATCTGCAGGATGTCGGGATTGCTGGAGCGCCATTCGACGCTCAGCCCCTGCAGCGTCAGCGGCATGACCTGCACCGTCAGGTCGATCGGGTCGTCCACCCAGATGGTGAAGTCCGTCTGGATCTCGGTGGTGAAGAACATGACGCGCAGACCCTCAACCGTGGGCGTGGGCGTGGGAGGCGGCGTGGGCGGCTCTTCAATCGGCGGGATATATTCCGTGACGACGGGCGGCGTGATGACGGTTTTCTGCTGCTTTACGTCGGCCCCCTCGAGGCTGGTGGTGACCATCACGATCACGGCCAGGACGACGGCGGCCACCAGGATCAGACCGAAAATGATCTGCCATTTGGTATTCGTTTCGGCGCGCTCATAAGCGGCGGTGCCTTGCACGGTCCCCGGCGTGGGACGGGGGGTGCGGCTGCTCTGAGTGACCCGCCGGGTGCCGCAGTTGGGGCAGCGGCTGCGCATGGAAGAAAAGGTCTCGCCGCAGCGACGGCACTTTACTTCGGGAATCATGGGCATTACGGGTTCCTCCGTTCTGTTTCAATTACGAGAGGGTATCATACTACGCATAGATAATACATCTAAATTTCCTTTTCGTCAAGACATGTCAAGGCCCGAGACGGCGTTTTCACGGAAATTCCGAAACCTGTTCCCCACTTTGACTGCCTTTTTCGGATGCGGAGACCGTATTTGCCGCAGAGAGCAGGCAGAAACTGACAGCCGTTCCCCATTCGGGCAGGTCAGAAAAAAGTGGGAAGAAACGCGCATACTGTGCATTGAAAAAGGAAACGGGGGATGATACAATATATCCATCGCGCGTTCCCTGCGAAACGAGGTTTTGCAATAGACATGAAGAGGAGGCGTCCCCTATGGCCAAGCAGATCACCAGGATCGTCCTGACCGGCGGCCCCGCGGCGGGCAAAACCACGCTCATCAGCCGCATCCTCAAGGAGTTTAAAAGCGAAGACGGATGGAAGGTCATCACCATCCCGGAAACTGCGACGGAGCTGATCTCCGGCTTCGGCGTCGGCCCCTTTCCCAATTGCATGTCCATGGAAGACTTCCAGTATTTTGTGGTGGAGGATCAGCTTCACAAGGAGCAGCTGGCCCTGAAGGCGGCGCGGCAGGTTCCGGAGGAGAAGGTGCTGATCGTCTACGACCGGGCCGTGCTCGACGACAAGGCCTATGTCTCCGACGCGTTTTTTGCAGAGCTGCTGGCCCACTTCGGCAAAACCGAGGCGGAGATCCTGAGCCATTACGATGCGGTGCTGCATCTTGTCAGCTGCGCGAAGGGCGCGGAGTACGCCTACAACTACGGCAACGCCGCCCGCTATGAGAGCATCGAGGACGCGCGCCGCGCCGACGACAACACCCTGCGGGCCTGGAGCGCGCACCACGCCCTGTATGTGATCGACAACTCCGTGGACTTTGAGGACAAGATCAACCGCGCCGTGGCCCAGATCTACCGCATCCTGGGCGAGAGCGCGCCGGAGCCCGGCAAGCGCAAGTATCTGGTTGCCATGCCCGATCTGGACGCGCTGAGCCGCAAATACAGCGCCCTGCCCATCGAGATGATGCAGACCTATCTGCTCTCCTCCGACCCGGAGATCGAGCGCCGCATCCGCCAGCAGTCCAGCCTCGGCGATCAGCTCTTTTTCTATACCACGAAGCGCGTGGGCGAGGACGGCACCCGCTGGGTGACCGAGCGCCCCATCTCCGAGAAGGAGTATGTGACCTATCTGATGGAGGCGGATCTGAGCCTGAGAAGCGTGCGCAAGCTCAAATACCGCTTTACCTACGAGAAGCGGCGCATGGAGCTGGACATCTATCCCTTCGCCAAAGACCGGGCCATCTTCTTTGCCTTCGGCCCGGAACCGACGGACCTGCCCCCGGAGATCGAGGTCATCCGGGAGGTCACCGGCGACCCCTACTATAAAAACCGGGCGTTTGCCGATCGCCAGAGTCTTTGAGATCTGCGCTTGGAAGGACAAGGAGATCCCGATTCATGGACAAAAAAGAAATCTGGCGCGCGATCAAATTTGTGCTGTTTTCCGTCTCGGCGGGCGTTATCGAGATCGCGCTGTTTACCCTGCTCAATGAGCTGACCGACTGGCCCTACTGGGCCTGCTATCTGCTGGCGCTCATCGCGTCGGTGCTGTGGAACTTCACGCTCAACCGGGAGTTTACCTTCAAGAGCGCGGGCAACGTGCCGCGGGCGATGGGGCTGGTCGCGCTGTTCTACTGCGTGTTTACGCCGCTGACCACTATGCTCGGCAACTTCCTCGCGGAGGGTCTGGGCTGGAACGAGTATCTGGTCACAGGCATCAACATGGCCCTCAACCTGGTGACGGAATATCTCTATGACACCTTTGTCGTCTTTCGCGGCAGCATCGACACCAACAAGCGGGCACAGAAGGAGAAATAAAGGAGGACACGCATGCGGGAGAGCTTTCATACCGTCGCGGGCTGCCCGGTCAGCCTTGCCCTCGTGTCCGACCTGCATGAAAAGCCCTTTGAAAAAGCCCTGGCCTCGCTGGAGAAAAACCGGCCCGCGCTCATCTGCATCCCGGGCGACTTCCTCTACGGGCGGCTGCCGAAAAAAGACGTCAAGGTGCGGGAGGCGGGCGTGCTGCCCTTCCTGGAGGCCTGCGCTGCGCTTGCGCCCTGCTTTGTCTCCCTCGGAAACCACGAGTGGATGCTGACGCCGGAGGATTTTTCTCTCCTGAAGGAGACGGGGGCGCGGATACTGGACAATGCCTTCGCACTCGTCACGCCGGGAGACGCGCGGCTTGTGCTCGGCGGCCTGAGCTCCGCCCGCGTCAGCGAGTATCGGCGGCTGCGCAGCGAGGGACTCGACTGGGAGGAGGCAAACGCGCTGACCCGCGACCTCAGCCCGGAGACGCCGCCGCGCCTCGAATGGCTGGACGCCTACTGCCGGGAGGACGGATACCATATCCTGCTCTGCCACCACCCGGAGTACTATCCTCGCTGGCTGCGGGAGCGGGAGATCGAGCTGATCCTCAGCGGCCATGCCCACGGCGGGCAGGTTCGCCTCTTCGGGCGGGGGCTTTACGCGCCGGGACAGGGGCTTTTCCCAAAGCTCACAAGCGGCGTCACGGACGGGCGCCTGGTAATCAGCCGGGGACTTTCCAACCGTCAGATCGTCCCGAGAGTGTTCAATCCGACCGAAATCATATATATTCATGGCTCCTGAGAACGAGGTTTGCGGGGGCCATGAACGCGTTTATCCCGAATTCTATAAAAAATCTTTACTTATGCCTTTCTTCGCGTTATAATCAAGCGTAAAAAATCTATGCCGTCCGGCAGAAGGAGTAATCCGCAATGAGATGCATCGGAACCGTCGCGCGCGGCGTGCGCGCGCCCATTATCCGCCAGGGAGACAATATCGCCGAGATCACAGCAAACGCCGTCATGGAGGCCTGGAGGGAGGCGGGGATCACCCCCTGCGACCGCGATATCGTCGCCGTGACCGAGTCCGTGGTGGCCCGCGCCCAGGGCAACTACGCAAGCGTCGACCAGATCGCCGCGGACGTGCGCGCGAAGACCGGCGGCAAGACCGTCGGCATCGCCTTCCCCATCCTCAGCCGCAACCGCTTCTCCCTGCTGCTCAAGGGCTTTGCGAGAGGCTGCGAGAAGATCGTGCTGCTGCTCTCCTACCCCTCCGACGAGGTGGGCAACCATCTGGTCGACTGGGACAGCCTGGACGAGGCCGGGATCAACCCCTACAGCGACACGCTGACGCTGGGGCAGTTCCGCGCGGCGTTCGGCCACGTCGTCCACCCCTTCACCGGCGTCGACTATATCGACTTCTATTCCGACCTGATCCGCGCCGAGGGCTGTGAGGTCGAGGTGCTCTTCGGCAACAAGGTGACGACGCTGCTCGGCTATACCGACACGGTGATCACCTGCGACATCCACACCCGTGAGCGCTCCAAGCGCCTGCTGAAAAAAGGCGGGGCGAAGATCGTCCTCGGTCTGGACGATATCCTCTGCACCCCGGTCGACGGCAGCGGCTATAACGATCAGTACGGTCTGCTGGGCTCCAACAAGGCCACCGAGGAGACCGTCAAGCTCTTCCCCCGCAACTGCAGCCAGGTGGCCGAGGACATCAGCAAGCGCCTCTGCGCCGCATCCGGCAAGCGGATCGAGGCCATGGTCTACGGCGACGGCGCGTTCAAGGACCCCGTCGGCAAGATCTGGGAGCTGGCCGACCCCGTCGTCTCCCCCGGCTACACCACGGGCCTGATCGGCACGCCGAACGAGCTGAAGCTCAAATACCTCGCGGACAACGATTTCGGCGATCTCAAGGGCGAGGAGCTGCGCAAGGCCATCGAGGAGCGCATCCGCGCCAAGACCGGCGACAGCCTCGTGGGCAACATGGTATCCGAGGGCACCACGCCCCGCCGCCTGACCGACCTGATCGGCTCGCTGTGCGACCTGACCTCCGGCTCCGGCGACAAGGGCACGCCCATCGTCTACATCCAGGGGTATTTCGACAATTACACCAACGAGTAAAACAAGCAAAAATTTCCGTTCATGTCATCCTGAGCGTAGCGCAGCGGAAGCGAAGGATCTTACAGCCAGGTATTCTGAGCGCTATAGATCTCTCCGCTCGCTTCGCTCGGTCGAGATGACACGCGTTTTGAGCTTTGTCTACACACTTTGGGCTGCCCGATCGGGCGGCCTTCTTCTATTTGACAGCACTATTATTCTGTGATAGTCTGTAAGTAGTATTTGAATCATATCAAAAACGTCATTATAATATTGAATACGGAGGAAAACGCCTATGGATCGCGCGAAAATCATCTTCGGCAATGAGATCGCGGCGGGGGCTTACCGGAAGGCCTGCCGCCAGAAGGAGAAATTCCTCAAGAAGTACGGGGACGACAGCGGGAAAAACTATTATTTCAAGGCCGTTGACAACCCCGTTCTCGCCCCCCTCGGGGTCAAGACGCTGGTGCTGACGGACGAGCCGGGGCTTGCGCTCCCCGACAACGCCGTCATTGTCGGCAACATCCGCATGGGCTACGGCCACTACCGCATCTCCATGGCCATCGCCTCGGCCGCCCACGCCCTGGGCTATGCGCCCTACTGGCTAGATCTCAACTCCTTCCCGGAGACCACCTGCACCAAGATCATCTCCGGGCAGAACGAGCTGTATTCCCTCGGTTCCAGACTGAGCCAGCAGTTTTGGCTGTTCAACAAATTCGTGTGGGAGCCGATCAATTCCGAGGGCTTCCGCAAGCTGACCTACAACGCCCCAGACCAGAAGAGCGCGGAGCTGATGGCGACGCTGCTCAAGAATCTCCCGAAGGATACACCCTATGTGGCGACGCATGTCTGGCCCGCCCAGGCCGCGGTGCACGCGGGCTTTGCCAAGGTCGTCAACGCCATCCCCGACAACTGGCCCATGGCGCTGCATCTCTCGGAGGGGAGCATCCACACGGTTCAGACGCCCTCGTCCTTTATCGGTTACAAGATGCTGCGCGGCATGGACAAGAAGCGGCAGCTCAAGCCCATGCCGAAGGGGACGGTCTTCGATGTCGGCCACTATATCGACCACGAATTTGTGGAGAATATCGAGAAGGACTGCGAGGCGAGGCTTGAGCGCCTGAAGACCGGCAAGCCCCGGCGCTATCTCCTGTCCATCGGCGGGGCGGGCGCGCAGCAGAAGCTCTTCGAGGACATCATCCGCCACCTGATCCCCCAGATCCGCGCGGGCAAGGTCTGCCTGCTCGTCAACACCGGCGACCACTTCGAGGTCTGGGATTCCATCGTCTCCCACATCCCGGAGCTCGGCGCCATGGCCGAGACGCATTTCGACAACTTCGAGGCGTCGAAGGCGTTTATCGAAAACGACGGGAACATCAAGGGCGTGCAGGCCTTCTGCCATAAGGACATTTTCGCGGCGGTGTACATGACGAATCTGCTCATGCGCGTGTGCGACGTACTGCTCACCAAGCCCAGCGAGCTGAGCTTCTACCCCGTGCCGAAGATCATGATCCACCGCGTCGGCGGGCATGAGGCCTGGGGCGCCATCCGCGCGGCCGAGGTCGGCGACGGCACCTACGAGTGCGAGAAGACGGAAGAGGTGCTTGCCATGCTCGACGAGATCACCGACGGCGACGAGATCCTGCCCGCCATGTGCCGCTGCATCCTCCGCGCAAAGAACGCGGGCATCTACAACGGCGCGTACGAGGCGGTCAAACTCGCGGTGGGGAAGTAAATAATACGACTTCCGTAGGGGTCGATCCCCAGATCGACCCGAAGCGCGCCACAATGCTGTACAGCGGGCCGATGTGGGCATCGGCCCCTACGATGACGTTTGTGAATAAGAAAAGGGAGATTATAACCATGCAAAAGAAACCGATCACCAACAAGCTGCTGTGGATCTTTGCGGTCGGGCAGTTCGGCTGGAGCCTGCTTTCCGGCATCATCGCCACCTGGCTTGTCCATCTCTATACCGGCTCGGCCGAACGCTTTCTGGACACCAACGGCATCCTCAGCGAGTTTATTTCCCAGAACCCGCTGATCGCCTCGCTGACGCTCTTCGGCATCATCACCGCGGTTGGCCGTCTCTTTGACGCCGTCACCGACCCGCTGATCGCAAGCTGGTCCGACCGCGCCAATTACAAGGGCGGGCGGCGCATCCCCTTCATGAAGGCGGCCGCCATCCCCTTCGCGCTCATCACGCTGGCCGTGTTCGTCCTGCCGCAGACGGCCTCCGTCTCCACCAACAACGCGATCATCTTCGCACTGCTGATGCTCTTCTATCTGTTCATGACCATCTACTGCACGCCGTACAACGCCCTGATCGCGGAGCTCGGCGATACGCAGGAGCACCGCATCAACGTCTCCACCTTCATCTCCTTCACCTATATCGCGGGCTTCTCGCTGGCCACGCTGATCCCGTCCCTGGCAAATGTCTTCCAAAACGGCAAGATCGCCGCCATCCTCGCCCCGGTCGCCGCGGAGAAGGGCGTCAGCCTGGATGAGCTGATGGTCATGCTCCAGGGCGGCGGGGAGACGGTCGTCAAGATGGATCAGGTGCGCACGATGCTCAGCGCGGAGACGCTCTATGATATCCTGCTTGTCCAGCAGAACGCCATGCGCACCGCCATCGGCATCCTGTGCGCGGTGGCCTGCGCCGCCTGCCTGGTTCCTGCGATCTTGATCAAGGAGCGCGCCTACATCGACTCCAAGCCCGTGCAGACCCCGGCCTTCGCTTCCCTGGTCAAGACCTTTCAAAACGCGCAGTTTCGCCGCTTCGTCTACGCGGACGTGATCTACTTCTTCGCCGTCACCCTGTTTCAGACCGGCCTTGCCGATTTTGAGACCCGGCTGATGGGCATTCCCTCCGACAATACCTTCACCCTCACCGTCATCATGACGGTGGTGAGCCTGCTGCTCTATCTCCCGGTCAACCGCCTCGCGCCGAAGGTCGGGAAGAAAAAGCTCATCATCGTCGGCTTCTTCACCTACGCGGCCGTCTTCCTGATCACCGCCCTGTGCGGGCAGGGCTTCATCTGGGGCCTGATCGTCGCCGTCAGCGCGGGCATCCCGATGGCGATCCTCGGCATCCTGCCCCAGGCCTGCGTGGCCGACGTGTCGGAGCTCAACACCCTGGAGACCGGCGAGGACCGCAGCGGCATGTTCTTCGCCGCGCGCACCTTCGCCATGAAGCTGGGCCAGGCCCTGTCCATGGTGATCTACACCTCCGTCACGGTCAAGCACATCGTAAACGGCGAAGCCATTGTGGAGGCGAGCCAGTACCGCACCGTCGCCGTCATCGCCACCGTCACCTGCGTGATCGGCGCCTGCCTGTTCCTGCTGTACGATGAAAAGATGATCCTCGGGCGCATCAATACGCTGAAAGCGGGGCGCAAGGCATGAGAACCCTCGACATCAAAACCGCAGACTTCTCCTGTACAAGCATCGGGAGCGGACAGTGCGGTGATCTGCGCTGGGAGCTGGAGACGACCGACGACCGGATCTCTCTGCGTATGCACAGCGACAAAGAAATCGAGCTTCGCTCTGTCAGCCTGAAGTTTGATTTTCCCTTTGAAAAGCACGACATGCTGTTTCTCAACGGCTACCAGTCCTGGACAGACAGCTGGGAGCGCGGCGTAAGGGGCCGCATGCACAGCCTGAGACGGGTGCCGAAGCCGCTGATCGAAAAGTTTTGCCTCGACCGCTACGGCGACAACCGCTTTGTCTCTTACGGGCAAAAGCACGGCGAACAGCATGGCTTCAGTTACGGCTATGTGCGTTATGGGAAGGTCTGCTCGCTTTTCGGCTCCCTGGCGGAGGAAAGCGGCTTTACCGTCCTGCGCTTTGACACGAACGAAAACAGCATCACCCTGGAAAAAGACTGCGCCGGGCACCACTTCACCGGGGATTATACCGTATTCGATATGGTGATCCTGCGCGGTACGGAGGACGAGGTCTTCGACGAGTACTTCCGCCTGCTGCACATTCCCCCGGCGAAGGGCGGGAAGCTCACGGGCTATACAAGCTGGTACAACCTCTATGAGAACATCAGCGAGGAATCCATTGAAAAGGATCTGGCGGGCTTCCGGCACCCCGGCAGGAGGCCGGACGTCTTCCAGATCGACGACGGCTACGAGAATGCGGTGGGCGACTGGCTCACCCCGAACGAACGCTTCCCCCATGGCATGAAGGCTGCCGCCGATAAAATCCGCGAGGCGGGCATGACGCCGGGCATCTGGCTGGCCCCCTTCGCGGCGGAGAAGAAATCGAACCTGGTCAAGGAGCACCCCGACTGGCTCCTGCGCGACGAAAACGGCGTACCGCAGATGGGCGGCTGCAACTGGTCGGGCTTCTACGGGTTGGATATTTACAATGAGGAATACCGCGCCTGGCTGAAAGAGGTCTTCGATACCGTGATTAACGACTGGGGCTACGGGCTGTTGAAGCTCGACTTCCTCTACGCCGCCTGCCTGATCCCGCGCCGGGACAAGACGCGCGCCCAGGTCATGTACGACGGGATGCGGCTTCTCAGAGAGCTTGCGGGCGACACAATCATCCTCGGCTGCGGGGTGCCGCTGGCCCCGGCCTTCGGGCTGGTGGACTACTGCCGCATCGGCTGCGACGTGTCGCTCAACTGGCTGGGAGACAGGCTCATGCGTCCCCTGCACCGCGAGGTGCCCTCCACCCGCAACACCCTGCTCAATACCATCTACCGCAGCCATCTCGACGGCCGTGCCTTCCGCAACGACCCCGACGTCTTCCTGCTGCGGGACGACAACATCAAGCTCACGCGCAAGCAGAGGGAAATCCTCGCCCTCGTCAACACCCTCTTTGCCAGCGTGCGCTTTACCTCCGACAACGTGGGCGATTACGATCCCGACAAGCGCGCGATCTATGACCGGCTCAAAACCCTCAGCCGTAAGAACGTGACAGGCGTAGAGCGGAAACACGGCAGGCTTGTCATCCGCTTCCGCGAGGGGGAGAAGGAAAAAAAGCTGGTCGTGCCGCTGCGGTGAGACCTGCCTCCCTCGGAGAGAGCTGTAAATAGAAAAACTCAGGGCGATCACAAAAGGTGATCGCCCCAGACTGTAGTCAAAGTCCGTTTTTGTGTCATCTCGACCGAGCGAAGCGAGCGGAGAGATCTATAAAGTGAGGTTTTCCAACATTTTAGATCTCTCGACTCCGGCTTCGCCTTCGCTCGAGATGACATGTACCGGGGTTCGTCTACACATTGAGGGCGATCACAAAAGGTGATCGCCCCAAATCATTTTAAAATAAGTCTGGCATTTTCTCTCGACACGTACTATACTGTGCGTTGTGCCTAAAAAGATCCTGTTGTAATTGGGGGCTTTGACCATGATCTCCGTGAAGAGAGAGACAAAGGAAGTCATACAGACCATCCGCAGCTTTATCAAGTGGGTGCTGATCGCCCATCTCACCGGCGCGGCGTGCCCGTGGATGCTGTACCTGCGCAAGACAGGCGATGAGGAAGTCTGCGATAAACCCAGCGCCAGCGAAAAGTTCCATAATCTGTTCAATAAGAAGAAATAAGCAAAAAGCACAAGCCGGCGGACTCGCAAAAGTCCGCCGGTTATTTTTGATAAAAAATAGTAAAAAAACAGTGGCAATTTCGACATCGGCGTATTATACTGTGCGCTGTACAAAAATGGAAAAGAGGTATATTTATAGTGGAATCTTTATTGGCAACTTCAACTGCACTCCTGGCAGGGCTTCTTATGACCCGTGTATTCAAACTGATCCATCTGCATTTCCCGGATGTGACGGCATTTCTTCTGGCAGGGCTTCTGGTGGGGCCTTACTGTCTTGGCAGACTGGGTATACCGGGGCTCGGCTTTGTCAGCATGGAGGAAGTAGACAGTCTTAGTGTACTCAGCAATACTGCCCTCGGCTTTATTGCATTTGCCATCGGAAAGGAATTTCGACTGTCACAGCTTAAAGCCACCGGTAAGCAGGCTACGGTGATCGGTATTATTCAGGCGGTAACGGCTACTGCATTGGTGGATCTGGCCCTTGTCGGACTGCATTTCTGCCTCGGAGAAGACACGCTCTCCCTTCCCGCAGCCATTACGCTGGGGGCGATCGCCGCAGCTACTGCACCCGCGGCCACTTTGATGGTTGTCCGGCAGTATAAGGCAAAGGGTGAAGTAACGGATCTTCTGCTGCCGATCGTCGCGCTTGACGATGCAGTAGGGCTTATTATCTTCGCTGTATCCTTTGGAATCGCGCAGGCTTTGAAGGGCGGAGAATTGAATGTATACGCCATCATTGTCAATCCGATTCTGGAGATCATCTGCTCCCTGACCCTTGGAGGGATACTCGGCGCGCTTCTCACGGAGCTGGAAAAGCTGTTCTTCTCCAACTCCAACCGTTTGTCTCTTTCGATTGGCTTTGTCGTGCTGACGATTGCTTTGGCCTCAATCAGGATCCCCCTGGGAGCGATCGAGATATCCTTCTCTTCTCTTCTGGTGTGTATGATGCTGGGAACCGTGTTCTGCAATATGAGTGAATATTCGACAGATATTATGAACAGGGTGGACAAATGGACAGCGCCCCTGTTTGCCACATTCTTTGTCATCAGCGGCGCAGGGCTGGAACTCAGTGTATTTCGGTATCCGGCGGTTCTTTTGATCGGACTTGTCTATATCGTGACCCGGTGTATTGGAAAGTATTTTGGGGCTTCCTTCAGCAGCACGATTACGGGATGCAGTGAGAACGTCAGAAAATATCTGGGGATTACGCTGTTTCCACAGGCAGGTGTGGCTCTTGGGATGGTGGTGATGGCGCAGTCTCTGGGCGGAAGTGAGGCATCACTGATCCGGAACGTAATTCTTTTCAGCGTGCTGGTTTATGAAATCGCAGGCCCGATGATGACCAAGATGGCACTCAACGCTGCCGGCGAGATCGATTCGATCCCGGCCCAGAAGAAGGCCCTCGGCGAATTCGCAGCATTGTGCGTTTTCGCCGAAGGCCGTTTTCATTATGATATAAGACTGTTCTGCGCAGAGCCGCCCGCCCGGGCGGCCTTTATTTTTTCCAGGTGCCGATTATATACAATAAAGGCAAAAATACTAACACAAAGGTGAAATTCGCGGCGGGGATATAGA
>CADAPH010000059.1 GCA_902789745.1 Oscillospiraceae bacterium
TCCGGCCCAATACCAAGGCGATCTATCTGGAGACGCTGGGCAATCCCAACTCCGACATCCCGGATATCGACGCCATCGCGGAGATCGCCCACGCGCACCAGATCCCGCTGGTCATCGACAACACCTTCGGCACGCCCTATCTCATCCGTTCGATCGAGCACGGCGCGGACATCGTGCTCCACTCCGCCACGAAGTTCCTGGGCGGCCACGGCACCACGCTCGGCGGCATCGTGGTGGACTCCGGAAAATTTGACTGGAAGGCCGCCGGCAAGTACGCACCCATCGCGGAGGCAAACCCCAGCTATCACGGCATCTCCTTCGTGGACGCGGCCGGCCCCGCCGCCTTCGCTACCTATCTGCGGGCCATCCTGCTGCGCGATACCGGCGCGGCGATCTCCCCGTTCAACGCCTTCCTGCTGCTGCAGGGCGTGGAGACCCTGTCCCTGCGTCTTGACCGCCACGCGGAGAACACAAAGAAGGTCGTGGAGTTCCTGGCCTCGCACCCGCAGGTCGAAAAGGTCAACCATCCCTCTCTGCCCGGCCACCCGGACCACGCCCTGTATGAGAAGTATTTTCCCAACGGCGGCGCGTCCATTTTCACCTTCGACATCAAGGGCGGGCAGAAGGAAGCGCACGCCTTTATCGACGCGCTGGAGATCTTCTCCCTGCTGGCAAACGTCGCGGATGTCAAGTCGCTGGTCATCCATCCCGCGACGACGACCCATTCGCAGCTTTCCACAGAGGAGCTTGCGGATCAGGGGATTTATCCGAACACCATCCGCCTCTCCATCGGCACCGAGCATATCGACGACATCATCGCCGATCTTGAAAAGGGCTTCGCGGCAGCCGCAAACGTGTAAATCTTACGTTGACATAGAGCCATGAAAACGCCTCTACGCTATCAGATCACGGAATATGACTGCGGCCCCTCCTCTCTCCTCAACGGCCTGAGCTATCTTTTCGAACGCGAGGAGCTTGCGCCGGAGATCGTGCGGAACATCATGATCTACTCGCTTGACGCTTACGGCGCTGACGGGATCTCGGGAAAAAGCGGGACCTCGCACGCCGCCATGATGTTCCTGTCGCAATGGCTGAACGGTTTCGGAAAAACGGGGCGGCTCGACATTCACAGCGAGTATCTTGCAGGTCAAAATGTCAATCTCGGCCCCGACAGCAGGCTGCGCGATGCGCTGGCACGAAACGGTGCCGCCGTCGTCCGGCTGGATCTCGAGGGGTGGCATTATGTGCTGGTCACGCGCATTGCGGAGGACCGGGTTTACCTGTTTGATCCCTATTATCTTCCGGCTGACGAGGCTCCGCCTGACGTCCGGGTCGTCAGCGACAAGCCTTGCGCGTATAACCGCGTGGTTCCCGTCAGCAGAATGGAGAGCGAAGAACTGCATCCGTATGCCTTCGGCCCGGTTGAGACGCGCGAAGCGGTCCTCCTGTTCAACCGCCGCACTCAGCTCACAGAGGAAAACACCATCGAGTATATGATCTGAAAAACCACGGTTGAAGAATCGTGTACGATCCTGTATGATGGAATAAACAGTGCGAAGGGGGAGACAGATATGCGGCAGGAAGATCATTTGAAAAAGGAGCTCCGGGCCATACAGGAGGAGCTGTTTGAAATCAGGCATGATTTTCACCGCCATCCCGAGCTGAGCGGCAGGGAGGAGCGCACGGCGCGGAGGATACGCGGGGAGCTCGAAAAGGCGGGCCTGTCCTGGCGGGCCGTGGGCGGCACCGGCACGCTCGCCGAGCTGCAGGGCCGACTGCCGGGGCCGACGGTGCTTCTGCGCGCGGATATCGACGCGCTGCCGATCCGGGAGACCGGCCGGTTCCCGTTTCCGTCCGAAAACGACGGCGTCATGCACGCCTGCGGGCATGATATCCATATGACCGCGCTTCTGGGCGCGGTGAAGGTGCTGGCAAAGTGGAAGGATGATCTCCATGGCAGCATCCGCTTTGTGTTTCAGCAGGCCGAGGAGGTCGGTCACGGCTCTGCATATTTTCTGCGCGAAGGGGTCACGGACGGAGCCCTGCGGATCTATGGCTTCCATGTCTGCCCCGATACGCCTTTCGGAACGGCGATCCTTACGGACGGGACCGACGCGGCCTCCTGCGACCGTATGACGATCCGTGTCCGCGGGAAGGGGGCGCATATCGCAAAGCCCCATCTCGGCCGGAACGCGGCTCTGGCGGCGGCGGACATCGCGCTGCATCTGAGCCAGCTGCCGTCGCGCCATGACCCGATGGAGAACGTGCTGATCGGGATCGGACGGATCGACGCGGGGCACACATGGAATGTCATCCCGGACTGCGCGGAGATCGAGGGGACGATCCGGACACTGTCCATGTCCGCGCGGGCAACGCTGCTCGACGAGGTGAAAGACGCCATACAGAAAACAGCGGCGCTCCACGGCGTCATCGCCGAGATGGAGCTTGAGCTGCAAACCCCGTGTCTCGTAAACGACACGCAGGCCTGCGAGACCATGTACGGCGCGGCCTTGCAGGTCTTTGGAGACAGGAGCAAAATCATCCGAAAACCGGTTCCGTTCGGCTTTGCCGGGGACGATTTTGCCGCGTATACAGAGAAGATACCGGGCTGCTTCATCCATGTCGGGACCGCGGTGGCGGAGGAGGCGGACACGTCGGTCCCGCTTCACAGCGACAACTACTATATTCATGACGAGGTGATCCCGATCGGCAGTGAAATCCTGATCCGCTGCGCCCTGGCCCATCTTGCGGAAAGCAAATGAAGAGAGAGAAAATGAAATATAAAGGGGGCTGCAGCAAAATAGGATTATTCGCTTCCAAGCAGCAGTCCATGTAGGGGCCGACGCCCACGGCGGCCCGCACGCGGAAATGCAAATAGTGAACAATGACGGGCGAATATGCACAGAAAACGGTGAAACCGGTATTTTTGCTGTTTCTGCTATTTTGCTGCAGACAAACATGATGTGAAATCACCACATCGCATGAAAACTGAATAGGATATATGTTATACTGAGGGAGCCGATAAAGGTCGTAAAGGGATTGGCACAAGCAAGTCCGAGCTACAGCCTATTTGTCTTGCCGTTTTACTGCGTCTCTTTTGTCGTTTTCAGGGCGGCCTCGCGTGAGATTGCAGAGATTCGGATAGGCAAATTGGAATGTGTTGCTTATCCCGATTTGTTCTCCCATAATCAACACCCGGATTTCAAGTTACTTGATAAAGAAACCGTCATTCAACGGCGGCGTAGGGTTCGCCCATCAGAATATGGTCGTCCGCCAAGAGGTTGATGGATACATCCTTCTGAAAAATCATGACGATATCGCTTCCGCCGAAGAGAAAGTATCCCATCGGATCACCGGCTTTGACAGCCGTCCCCGGCTTCACCTGAGCTTCCCAGTTGCAGGAGCTCACCTGCGACATTCCGATCGGGAGGATCGCCACCAGGCCGTATTCCGTATCCATAATCAGACAGTCTCGAGTTTCGATGGATTGCCAGCCTGGGTTTTCGTCCCAGAGAATGTACCTCTTTTGGACACGATCCCAGGAGATAATGCCTCCTACCGCATCCAATGCAGAGATTTTTCTGACCTCCAGGACGGTTCCGCCCACAGGGAAATGATACCTGTGGTAGTCGTTCACATCCAAAAACGTATGGGTCAGCGTGCCGCCGGCAAAGGCATCCCGGTAGGCGCTGTCCGGACCGATCAGGTCACACACGTTGTAAAAGCGTACGGATTTCAGTTGTACACCCATGTCAATCTGAGAATTCTCATCGATTCTCCAGACGCCTTGGGGCGTTGAATCCGCCGGAGCAACGATATCTGCATCGGAGATCGGTCGCTTGTCCGGGCTGACCAGTTTTCTGGAGAACCAATCGTTAAAGGAAATCCATTCATTTTCGTCGGCGTACCAACCTTCGCGCATATGAAAATCGGCATCATCCAGCACGCGCGCATAGTATTCGTCATTCCAGCTCTCCGGCGTAGAGAGGAACAGGCCCCATGTCTTACAATACCCTTTGACCCAGGAGGCGATCGGCTCATGGTATTCCAAACACGGATAGTAGTATCCCTTGCCGGCAAGTTCCGGTAATGGCTGATCCAACAGATAATAAAAATAATCCAGACTCTGATCGATACTCGCGTACAGCGATGGATTCTCTACATTCAAGATATTCCAGGGCATACAGGTCGCAGACCAGTCCAGAAAATCGTAGTATGATTCTAAGGACTGTATCGGATTTGTTTCGGGATCAGGGTTCTGGACTGCTGCCAAAGCTAAGGATTCTTCCATCAGAGCTTTCAGCTCTGGGTCTGCATCCAGCATAGCGATCATCTCCATCGTGATCTGCGCATGGCTGGCTTTCGAGATTGACTCTTCCGGGATTGATTCTTTCGAAACCGGTCTGTTCCTTACAGGGAGGACGCATACAACCGCCGTCAGAATGAATATCAGCGCCAGCAGCAGTCATAGAATCAGTTTTCTTTGTTTTTTCATTTTCGTCTCCTGTTCGTTTGAGCAATATCTGCCAGATTCTTCCGTATGATTCCTTCATCAACTAACGCCTTTACAAAGGACTCCCGCAAAGCGCACAGAAGTTCCCGCCGCTGACGGGAACTTCGCAATGCAGAATTTTGGTACTGACTTTGGAGGGGAGCCGATCGCGGCCTCAGCAGCCTCATCTGCAAACGTATGTTTTTCATCGAAAGCCCGCCTTCTTCCTTTTTCTGTCACGAATCCCGATCTGTCGTGATGATCATAGACTTTGCGCTCGACGCTTTGCCGGAGGCGGACTACGCGGCAAACGACTTTGCAAAGCTGCGAATCGTCTACCGTGACGCCGTCAAGCCGGAGAGCTGTCCGGAGATCCGGCGCGCCGCTCTTTTGCATCTGCGCCGACGGCAAGGCGTGTACGATGATCGAGCTGCGGAGATAATTACAGCTCCCTGTCGGTACTGGAGATCAAAAAGGTACAGCAGATCAGGAGCAATGCTATTAAAAACTGCATTTTTACTTGAGAATATGAACGGAAATCTAATTATCTCGTCTATGAAGGTTCTCGCTAATCCTGGAGTATATTCTATTTCACATTCAAATCCTGCGTGAACTTGTGTATGATCCACCGGCGCCGGACGTCGTCTACGACCTCGTACTGCTTCAGAGCTCAATGCAGAGCTTCTCGGCATCCCTGGCCCAAAGCAGAAAATCGTCTTTCGTCATGTTCTTCTTCAGCACGCGGGCATCGTGTTTCTTGTACGCCCGCTGATGGATCTGCCAGACCTCGCTGCTCCTGTCCTTCTCCTGAAAGCTCGTCACAGCGCCTGTGTCCCGGCAGATTTTCTCCGTCTCGCCGGGCGATTTTTATGCGTGCCCATTTTTATACCATTTTTGAATCTCCGGAGGCAATCGATCAGGCAGCATCTCGTTTATTCTGTCTTCGTTCCCATCTTTGATGGCTGTTTCGTAATACCAGCATTTGTACCTGAGCATATCAAGCGTCTTCTGAAGCTGCCGTATCTCTTCCTCGACGGCAGCTTTTCGTGTTTCAAACAGCTGCCTGCGCTGAGCGTATGTTGCGCTGCCCATGGTGGTCCATTCCATGAATTGCTTGATGTCTTTGATTCCCAATCCGGATGCTTTCAGGCACTCGATCACGCGGAGCGTCTCGACCTCTGTCTCACTGAATTTACGGATACCGGACTTCCGTTCCATGTGTGGAAACAAGCCCTCCCTGTCATAATAGCGGAGAGTGGAGACGGGCAGGTTGAATATCTCTGAAATCTGACCGATGGTATACATAGAAAATTTACACCTCACGCGAAAAAGTGCTTGACCTAAAGTCAGGTTTAGGTATTATCATGGGTATTGTAACATGGCATAAGGCCAAATTCAAGTATCTTGTATACCGGGAGATCATGAAGATGAAAGAAGCGAAACTGACGCAGGGATGGGAAAAGCTGTTTCCCGTGAACGGTGGCACATGAAAATGGATACCGCAGTGTCATATCCATGTGTAGTGGAGAGACGGAACATGTTTACCGGCTCCGTCTTTTGCTTTATGCCGGCGGTGAACTGCCGCAGAAAAGGATGCGAGCGCTGTGGCTGGAATCCAAGTGTTGCGAAAAAACGACTGGAAAAGCGCTTTCACAGCGACATGTGCTCCTTGGCCGTGCCGTTGCCAGACAAGGCTGTACCGTCCTTATCCACAGCGATCTCAAATCCTGGATCGAAAGTCTGAAACTTGATTGATTTTACAAGGGAGTCACAATGAAAAAGATTGTATCAATGATCGTTGCTGTTATTCTTGCCATTTCTTTTGTCGGCTGCGGCAGTGCCATGGCACAGAACACGCCTGCGCCTGAGGCAAAAACCGCTGAAACACCCGCGCCCACGCAGGCAAACAAGGATTCGGCGGCCTCCGATCATACGGTTCTTGTCGTATACTTCTCCGGCACCGGCACCACCCGCGGCCTCGCGGAAAAGATCGCCGCCCTGACCGGTGCAGACTTGAAGGAAATTGTCCCGGCTCAGCCATACACGGCTGAGGATCTGAATTACAACGACCGTTCGACCCGCGCCTCAGTGGAGCAGAACACCCCCGATGTCCGCCCGGAGATTGCCAATGACATTACGCTGGACGGCTACACCACAGTATATCTCGGCTATCCGATCTGGTGGGGGCAGGCTCCGCGCATCCTGAGCACCTACGTCGAAAGCCATGATTTCACCGGTATCACGGTGATCCCGTTCTGCACTTCCGGCAGCAGCGATATAGGACGAAGCGATGACGCGCTTGCCGAGCAGGCCGGGAACGGAAACTGGCTGCAGGGCAGGCGTTTTGACGCAAATATCAGTGATGACGCTTTGCTGGCGTGGATCAATGAAACAGGAGAAAGAAGCATGGATAAAACGCTGAGCTTGGTTATCGGAGATACCGAGGTCTGCGTCGCCTGGGAAGAAAACGCCTCGGTCGATACGCTGACCGAGATGGTCAAAGCCGAGTCTCTCACGGTACAGTTGTCCATGTATGGCGGCTTCGAACAGGTCGGATCTCTCGGAACGAGCCTGCCCAGAGACGATGCGCAGACCACAACGCAGGCGGGAGACATTGTCCTCTATGCCGGCAATCAGATCGTACTCTTTTACGGCAGCAATACCTGGGCATATACGAGGCTCGGGAGGATTATGAACAAATCCGCAGCGGAACTGGAAGACCTGCTCGGAAACGGCGATGTGAGCATCACCATGTCTTGGAAATAAAATACGCTTTTCGCAATGTTTATCTCCTGACCGCTGCCGCGGAGGATGAGGAATATGTCCCGCAGCGCGCCGTCAGCGGGCTGGAGGGCTGGATCGAATGCTTTGAGAAGGCTCGGCTTGCCGAAACCGTATTCATGGGCGGCGTCACGGCAGCAGGGGAAAACCCGGAGCATCCGGCTCTGAAACAAGCATATCAGACAGGAAAGACAATTTGATGGGATGAAGCAAGGAGAACTTTTACAATGATGAAAAAAGAGAATCTAAATCTTACACAGGCATGGGACAAGACTTATCCGAGAGATGAGCGCGTCGATCACTGCAAGGTGACCTTTGTGAACCGTTATGGCATAACGCTTGCGGCGGATATGTTCGTTCCCAGGAACGCGGAGGGCAAGCTTCCCGCCATCGCGGCTGCCGGTCCCTTTGGAGCAGTCAAGGAGCAGGTGTCCGGGAGATATGCACAGGAAATGGCAGCAAGAGGATTTTTGACGATTGCCTTTGATCCGTCATTCACCGGCGAGAGCGGCGGCAGCCCGCGTTATATGGCATCCCCTGATATTAACACGGAGGATTTCCAGGCGGCTGTTGACTTTCTTTCCGTACAGGATAATGTTGATCCGGAACGTATCGGTATTATCGGTATCTGCGGATGGGGCGGTATGGCATTGAACGCAGCTGCACTGGACACTCGTATCAAGGCAACGCTTGTCTCCACAATGTATGATATGAGTCGTCAGATCTCGAACGGCTACTATGATATGGAGAACAGCGAAGAAGCCCGTTATGAGAAGAAGGTTGCCATGAACGCTCAGAGAACTGAGGATTACAGGAGCGGCGAATACAAGCTGGCAGGCGGCGTGCCAAATCCCGAATGGCTGCCGGAAGAGGTTCCTCAGTTTGTGAAAGACTATGCGAATTTCTATCGCACTGAAATTGGTTATCATGCCCGCAGTGTCGGAGGAAACGGCGGCTGGAATACCATCGGCTGCATGAGCTTCTATAATCAGCCGATTCTTCAGTACAGCAACGAAATCCGCAGTGCGGTTCTGCTGATTCACGGTGAAAATGCACATTCCCTGTATATGGGGAAAGATGCCTATGACGCAATGATGAACGGCAATCCTTGCCCGGAAAATAAAGAGCTTATGATCATTCCGGAAGCAAATCATACAGATTTGTACTATAAGTTTGATGTTATTCCGTTTGAGAAGATCCAGAGCTTCTTCGAGAAGTATTTGAAATAAAGAAAACGGTATGGCATCCCGGTCCACTGGGGCAGCTTTTCCATCTGCCATCATGCCTGGGACGATTCGATCCGGCGTGTAACCGCGTCTGCGGAAAACAGCGAGCTCCTGCTGGCGACGCCGCAGATCGGACAGACCGTGGATTATTCCAATATTGCTTCTTATACAGAGCGCTGGTGGGAAGCATACGATTGACGGAATAAGGAAGGGGAGTAGTGACTGACGCGGTGGTGAATGCGGCCGACCCCGGAAAGAAGGCGCTGATCAGACGCATGGAGGATAAGCACGCCATTCATGTTGTGGAAGCCGCGGCAGAGCTTGGTCTCGGCAGCAGGGAATATGAAATCGTGGAGATATAATCCGGCACGGAAATAACGAGAAGAACAATATTATACGCAGAGTCCGTAAATCGCCGCACCGAGGAAGAAGAAATATACCGTAAGCCGGAACCAGGGCATGATCTTTCCAAGCTGCCCGGCGATCTGCCGCGAGAGTACGCCGGAGACAGACAGGCTGAGCACTGCGGGAACCAGCGAGCTTGCCAGCGCGAATACGATCCCCAACAGGAGCGCTCCCGCAGGGGAGAGCATTGCGGCGTAGCCAAGAACCATCAGAAGCGGCGCGCAGGGAGAAAGCCCGTAGGCTGCCCCGACGGCAAAGCTCGGAACCAGACGTTTTCCGGTTTGACAGTGCCTGCAGCTGAGACATCCCCGACGTTCTTTTACCCAGCCATAGAGCAGCCAGAGCGCTGAGAAAAGCAGCATGCCATACAGGAGCCTGTGAAGCCGGCTTTCCCCGCCGAGAAACGCTCTGCCGAGAATGGCGCTGCATACGCACGCCCCCGCGACAGCCAGCAGCTTCCCCAGAAGGAAGGAGGCCGCCTGCCGCAGCGCGGCGGACAAGCCCTTTCCCTCTGAGAGAATATAAGCCGACAGAAATGCGAACGCGGAGGAACCGCAACCCGCGCCGCAGCCGAGACCCACCGCCGAGGCGGAGAGAAGCGCTTGTGACAGCAGCATGCTCAGCGCCCCCTCTCGCAGGCGATCAGGGCCGCGCTGATCGCTCCGTTGAACTGAGGATGAGAGGCAACGAATACGTCCCGCATCAGCTCATCCTCGAAAGCCTGTCTCAGTCCGATGTTCAACGCTCCGCCGCCAGTCATCAGAATGTCGCCCTCCAGTTCATTTTTACGGATCATCTTCACCACGCGCCGCGCCATGGAGACGTGCATCCCGGCCAGAATATCCCGGCGGTCAAAGCGCCGCGCCACCAGTGAGATCACCTCAGACTGGGCGAAAACAACGCAGGTGCTGTTGATGTCGCAGGGCGCAGTGCTTTGCAGGGACAGGGGCCCCACCTGGTCGATGCTCGTCTCCAGTATCTGCGCGATGACCTCCATGAACTTCCCGGTACCGGCCGCGCATTTGTCGTTCATGCTGAAGTTGCGCACCCGGTACTGACTGTCAAGATAGATGACCTTGCTATCCTGCCCGCCGATATCCACGATCAGTCCGGGATGATACTCCTTCGGCGCGGTGAGGCGCACCCCGTAGGCATGGGCAGTGATCTCACTCACGTCATCGTTGGCCAGCTCCAGGATCTTTCGACTGTAACCGGTCGCCATGGTGTAATCAATATGGTCAATGCCGAGCTCACGCGTCATTTTTTCGAGCAGCTTCCCGGCCGCGCCGTTGTTGTCGATCCCGGTGGAGACGACGCCCGTTCCCAGTACCCGACCGGTCCCGTCGATCAGCGCGGCCTTCAGATACGTCGAGCCGCCGTCCAGTCCCGCAAATACGCTCATGCTTTTCCACCTCCGAATTTGATAAGCTCCAGAAATGCCTCCACACGGATGCGAAGCTGCTCCACGTCCTCCTCGTTATAGTCCGTCTCCAGCCGGATGATGGGAACGCCCAGCTTCTCAAGCTCCTCTTCCATGCGCCTGTATTCGTAATCATAGACCAGGCAGCCGCGCAGCACATGGTACACGACGCCCTGAATTTTATAGTCCTCGATAAGCTGGCGCACGCGGTATATCCGCCGCCTGTTGTCCGCAAAGCTCGGGCAGGTGCAGGGGCGCGTGGCACGGTTGGCAAGCGCGCGCATGATCCCGTCCACGCTGCGGTCGATAACAGCCGGGGGATCGTAGAGTCCGCGCTCGCCCATGCAGGTCTCGTCTGCCGCCAACAGCCCGCCCATTTCCTCGATCAGCAGCGGTATTTTGAAATTCGGGAAGACGACCGGAGAGCCTGTCAGCAAAATGCGCGGCTGGTTGTCCCGCACCGCCATCTCTCCGCGCCGCGCTCTCTCTTCCAGCTCACCGTTTAATGCGGCGAGCTGTTTTGTCCACAGCGGCGCCCAGGTATAGCTCATGGCGTTCATCACGGCCATGGCAAAACTGCCGCGTATGATCGTGGGGTGCTCTCGTCTGATCGCGATGAAACGTGAGAGCTCGCGCTGCGCGTCGGCCATGACCTGACAGCCGATTTCGAGATTCTCATAGCGCAGCGGCAATCCGGTGACAGCGGCAAGCTCGTCGCTCAGAGCATAGAGCTGTGCGGTGAACTGCTCCAGACTCTCATCCCGTTCCCGGTTCGCGGGCACATACAGCGTCGAAACTGGTCTGCGCTGCGAGAGCCAGCCCGCGAGCTTCTTCTTGCAGTCGCAGGTGACGGGCACCGCCATGAACGAGCAGTTTTCGTAAACCGGCAGCGCGCCGACCGTCTCCGCCCCCATGACCGCCTTGACCAGCGGGCAGGCGTCGCGCGGAGCGTTGTCATCCCCGATACTGAAAGCGGTATAGCTGCCGCTGCAGAGCTTGACCGGCATGGCTCCGTGGGCATAGATCAGTTCCGGCGGCACCATCACACAGTAGGTGCCGACTGTGGAGACGCCCTCGGGGTGCCGCACGTCCTCGAGCTCGACATAGACGCGTCGCAGCGTATCGCAAAAGGGCGTAAGTGAATCGGGGCAGCGGCTCAGAGCGAGCACGCGCCGCAGCATATTTTCCGCCAGTGTGTTGGATTTGCGCTCGAAGCGTTCCCGCTGCCGCTGCTCGGGGGTGGTGTATGTGATCCGATTTTCGTCCATCGCTGTTTCCTCATTTCTTGCTGGTATAGTCTCTCATAAATCTATCGCGCGAGGCGGTATAGACCGGCAGGTCCGCGAAGGTCATCCTGAGCGCTTTGTCCTCGGGGCAGCGTCGGATACATGCTCCGCAGAGGATGCAGTCGGCGGTGGTCACGTCGATGGCGCGCTCGTTCTTTCCCTCGCGCACGGTGAAGACGGACTTGATTCCCATGGGGCAGGCCTCATAGCAGGCTCCGCATTCGGTGCAGGCG
>CADAPH010000060.1:0-4479 GCA_902789745.1 Oscillospiraceae bacterium
GTCAAGTCTTTTTTTCTGAAATTCTTTCAAAAAATACCTCACACCGTTTCTTTCAGTGCGAGGTATTCTTCTTGTCACCTTATCTTAATGACATTGGGCTGATGGAGAGGGCTGTTTTATCGTCCTCCATGAAGCGAGCGGCCGTCTCCGCGTCGAAGATCTGTTGGTCGGTTAGCCCGACCACCCCGTCCGGGGTATCCTTATGCGCGTATTCCGCAAAGGCCTGGTTGCAGGCCAGATACACGCCGGTCTTCGCGTCCTTCGTGAAGCTCAAAGCGGGCATGTTGTCCAGCAGAGAGGAGATGGTTTCCTTCAATTCACGGATTTTTTCCGTTTCCTTCCGCTCCTCCCGGAATTCCTCCTTCTCATCGTTCGCCACGAAGGAATGGAGCAGGCTGGTCCCCAGCATATACGCAATGGAATACAGCGGCAGCTGCGGGAACCAGAGCTGCGCGAAGAGGAACACCGCCATGATCAGCCCAAAGGAGATCAGAATCCCGTATTTGCGGCGCTTCCCGGGGGCATTGCCCAGACGGAGCATGGACAAAAAAGAATACGCCGCAATCAAAAGCAGCAGCAGGATCTGGCAGGCGAGCGAGGCATACCGGGCGGGAAGGGCGCGGTATACGCAGTCTTTGTCTACCGTAAACAGGACCGGGACAAAGATATTGACGAGGGAGAGCAGGGCGATCCCGCCGGCGAGGGTACGCCCGGCCAGCACGAGGGTGCGCCCGCCGGGCTGATCCTCGCCAAGGTAGGCGACGGTGAATTCCGCCCAGAACAGTACGCCCGCCGCCATGGCCATAAAGTACACGGTCGTGTCGGCAAAGAGCAGCGCCGAAAGCCTGCTGCTTTCCAAAACGCCCCACAAAACGTCCGAAAGGTAGTAGACCAGGACGGCAAGCAGGAAGCGCCTGTACAGCTTCCAGGCGGTTTTCTTATAGGAGGCGCCGGGATTATGCAGGATGTCCCAGTTCACGATGAACAGTATCAGGATAGCCAGCAGGCCGATTGCGGAATAATACATATCCTCGAACCCTCTCAAATGAAACGGATTTGTTATCGCCCGGGGCTGTGCTGAAAGGATCAGGCCCCGGCCGTTTTTCTGTCTTTCAGCTCGCTCTTGTTTTCGTACATGGCATTGTCCGCGCGTTCAAATACCTGCGCAACGCTTGCCTCGTTTTCGTGCCTGGCCATGCCGCAGGCGATCACGATCCCGCCGGTTTGGAGCGCTTTCGCGTTGTGCGCGCGCATCAGGCGCATCAGCTCCCCGATATTCTCGTAATCCTCTCCCTGCGAAATGACCGCGAACTCGTCTCCGCCGACGCGGAAAACAGGGCTGTGCTTGAAGGTGTTGCATATGATCTTGCAGGCGTCCCGCAGGAACTGGTCTCCCGCCTCATGCCCAAGGGTATCGTTCATCTTTTTCAGATCGTTCACGTCCAGTACGACGATGGCATAGGCCGGTGCGCGCCCCTCTCCGATCTGGGCGTTCAGGCGCTCCTCCGCGATCAGGTAAGCGTGCCGGTTCTTTACGCCCGTCAGCGCGTCGACGCTGGCCTTGATCTGGGCCCGGGCAAGGCTTTGGACGTACTGCTCCTCCTGGCGCACCTGGGCGTCTATGTCGCTGATGCCGACGATCAGACGGCAACCGTCCTTTTCTTCCACCAGCGACGCCCTGAGCTGCACATAGAGAGGCCGGCCCTCCATCAGAATACGGTAGCTCAGGGTAAAGCTGCCGCGCTTTTCGATCTCCGAGAGGATGTTTTCTCTGGTAAAGGCGGAGAGGAAGCGGTTGAGATCCTCCGGGTAATTGACCCTGGGGGCGGCTTCCCGCACGGCGGCAAAGAAGTCGCCGCCCTCCTTCGCCTGGGAAAGCGTGTCATACCCCGCTGTCGCGCTGAATTCCCGATAGCGCCCGGTCTCCGGCTCGACCAGGTAGATGCAGAGGAACTCGCCGGCCAGCGCTCTGAGCCGGTTATACGAGTCCTGCTCCTCCTGCAGCCGCGCCGCCGCGTTGTGCTGCTTCATCTCCTCGTCAACGTCCGTCACGCCCAGGATGATGGTATGGTCGTCGTCCTTCATGCGGGAGATGGTCATGCGGACATAGCTCGGCCCGCTCTCCGAAAGGAGGCGGTACGTCATCATGAAGACCCGGTTCCGCGCCAGGGCTTCCACCAGATTCCTCCGGTCAAGGGCCTCCTGCACGGCCTGCCGATCCTCGGGATATACAAATCTCTCCGCTTCTTCGTGACATGACTCGAAGAAGTGCCAGCCGCGCCTTGTCTCGGCAAGCAGACCGGTTTCGTCATTCGTGTGGTATTCGATGAACTGCTCGGTGTCCAGGTTGATGTAGTAGAGGTCCGTGTAGCCGCGGGCCAGGGCCTGGGCGATGTGGGCGTAGATGATGCCGTTGCTCCGGGCCTTTTCGTAGTCCCCCTTCGTCTCGATGCTCTCGCGGTGGATGCGGACCGTGTCTGCGGTCACATCCAAAGAGACGCCCAGCACGCACTGACGTCCGGCGGCGTCGGTGTATTTCAGCCGGGTGTTTTTGAACTGCCGCTTGCCGCCCTCCGCGTCCGGTACATCCTCGAAGAAGATATACGGCTCGTCCAGGGAGAGCGCCAGCCGGTCGTCCTCCGCGAAACGCTTCGCCGTCGGGGCGTCGAAAAGCTCCGCGTCCGTGTGCCCGATCACATCCTCCGGTCTTGCCTTTTTTGCATACGCCGCGAAAGCCTGGTTGCAGGCCAGATACACGCCGGTCTTCACGTCCTTGGTGAAGTTCATGCCGGGCATATTGTCCATCAGGGAAGTGACCGTCTGCTTCAGCTCCGCGATCTCGGCGGCCTCCTCCAGCAGGCGCTGCTGCTTGTGGGCCTTCCGGTCCGCCTTCAGCTTCAGAAGCAGCAGGGCGATAATCACGGAAAAGACAGCGAAGAGCACCAGGATCACGCCGATCATATTATCCTTCAGGAAATCCATGAAGGAGACCTTCTGATTCCGATACATATAGGAGACCAGCGCGTAGCCCATATCCTCGCTTTGGGAGAGGTTGACGATTTTATTCAGAATGGAATACAGCTCCGGCACCTCCGCCTCCACGGCGAAGCTGAGGTCCATGGTCTCGCCGGTGGGCAGGCCGACCAGGCCGTACTTTTCCTGCAGAGGCTGGTATTCGCTCAGACGGTAATTGCATACGAGAACCACGTCTGCGCTGCCGGAGGACACCGCCCGGAAACAGTCCTCCACAACCGGGCAGCTCACGATCGTCCACGCGGGACGCGCCTCGCGGATAAAGGTCTCAAAGTTTTCGTTTCCTTCGTCGATGGCGACCCGCAGGGGATTGCCCGCCGTGATCTCCGGCCGGTCGTCGGCTCTCGTCAGGACGCTCATCTCGGTTTTCATGACCGGATTGGTCGTCACGGTCCCCATCTGCTCGCTGCGGCAGGTGCTGATATTGACGGGGAACACACAGTCGATCTCCCCGCTCTGCATGGCCGAGAACGCCGCGCCGGTGCTCGGATAGGGCACGGCCTCGAAATGGAGCTCCGCGTTTTTCAGGCAGTTGGCCGCGTGTACAAGCCAGTCCTTCAGCGCGCCGGTGAGCTCGCCTGTCTGCCCGTCAGACGCGCAGAAGGGCAGGTAGTCCTCCCAGTAGCCGACGCGGATCGTCCCGTGTTCGGCGAGCCAGTTTTCCAGGCCTGCCGAGAGAAAAGCGTTCGTCCTGGTAAGCTGAACGTACTGGTCAAACAAACGCTGGTTAAAGTAGGGGTCCTCATCCTGGATGGCCGTCATGGCGTCGTTCAGCTCAGAGAGCAGATCGGGGCGGCTGTTGTTCACGGCAAAATAGTAATCCGACGCGCCGATTTTGCAGACGGGGACGATTCTCTCCCCCGAGCCGAAGGTGTCCATGGAGACCAGCGCGTCGATCTCCCCCCGGCTCAGCATGGTCATGGAGAAGGCCTCGTCGTCTGTCAGCTCCACGATCTGAACGGATAAGCCGTTTCTTGCCGCCCAGTCCCGGAGCAATCCGAGCTGGAAGCTGCCCTTGTTGACGCCGACCCGCTTTCCGTTCAGGCTCTGCAGATTATCGGCGCTGATTTCGGTATTGTCGGCGTCTATGTAAAGATAATAGGATTCCGCGCCCATGGGCAGGGAGGGGAAGAGCATGAGCGACGTGCGCTCCTCCGTATAGGAGACGTCGCTGAGCAGGTCGAGCTCGCCGTTGATCAGCATCTGGAACAGGTTCGGCCAACTGTCCTCCACATACTCATATTCCCAACCGGTATGCGCGGCGATCCTGCGCTGATACTCATAGGCAATGCCGCGTCGCTCACCGAACTGATCATGGTAGCAGTAGGTCGATTCATACCAGCCAACCCGCACCACCTTTGGCTCTGCCTCCCGGGCGTAGGCTGAAGCCGGCGCCGCCGCGCCCAGCAGGAGCAGCAGACACATCAGGAGGGAAAAGCATCTCTT
>CADAPH010000060.1:4510-19520 GCA_902789745.1 Oscillospiraceae bacterium
TATTCGCTGTCACGCAGGGCGAGGAGCGCCCCGCGCAGCTCCAGCAGCCGCGCCAGAAACGCCGGATAGTCGGCGTCCCGCCCGGCCCGCAGCAGCTCGGTGATTTCCGAGGCGAGCGTATAAAGCGGCGTGAGCGCTACGTTTGCCAGAACGCCCTTGAGCGCGTGGGCGGCTTCAAAGGCGGCCTTTTGATCTCCGGCCGCGATCGCGTCGGAAAGCCGTTCAAAGCAGCCGTCCTCCAGGGTCATATTGACCATCTCCAGATAGAAGTCCTCGTCATTCACACAGCGTTCCAGCCCCTCCCGGACGTTGGCGCCGAATTCCTTCAAAGTTTCCATTGTCAACATACGATCACCTCGTTTTTAGTCTATGAGCTTTGCTGTTCATCTGTCATTCGCGGATCAGGCCTTCCAGCGTTTCGTACAGGGCTTCCGGCTTGACGGGCTTGGAAAGGTGCGCGTTCATGCCCGCCTGCAGAGAGCGCTGCACGTCCTCGTCGAAGGCGTTGGCCGTGAGCGCGATGATGGGGATGGTCTTCGCGTCCGGGCGCTCCATAGAGCGGATCAGGCGGGTCGCTTCCAGTCCGTCCATCTCCGGCATGCGGATGTCCATCAGGATCGCGCTGTAATAGCCCTCGGGACTGGCAGCCATCTTTTCCACGGCGATCTTCCCGTTTTCGGCCAGATCCGCCTCCACGCCCCGGGATTTCAAAACCATGGTCATGATTTTGGCGTTGACCTGCATATCCTCCGCCAGCAGGACCCGGCGGCCGTTCAGCTCTGCTTTTTTCTTCTCCTTCAGGGCGAAGCTGTTCTTGCGCTGCAATGCCGCGCTGAATTCCTCCAGAACAGCCGTCGCGAAAAGGGGCTTGGCAATGAAGCTGTCCACGCCGGCCTGCACCGCCTCGTCCAGAATATCGTCCCAGTTATAGGCGGTCAGGATGATAATGGCGGACTCGTCCCCGGTCACGGCGCGGATGCGGCACGCGGTCTCCACGCCGTCCATCTCCGGCATCTGCCAGTCGACAAGGATCAGATTGTACGGCTCCCGGCGGGCGTGGCGCAGCTGCACCATTTCGATCGCCTGGGCGCCGGAGTTGGCTATCTCCGCCGCGATGCCGGCCTTTTCCAGCACCAGCCTTGCGTGCTCGCAGCTCATGGGGTCGTCGTCCACGATCAGCACGGTCATCTCGCTGGGGTGGATCTCCGGCGTGTCGCCCGCAGTCTTGACATGCGCGGCGTCGGAGAGCGTGACGGTCACGGTGAAGGTCGAGCCCCTGCCCTTGACGCTCTCCACCTCGATGCTGCCGTTCATCATCTCCACAATGCTCTTCGTGATCGCAAGCCCCAGGCCGGAGCTGCCGTATTTGTTGGTGGTAGAGCCGTCCTCCTGCGAGAAGGTGTCGAACAGACGGGGGATAAACTCCCTGCTGATGCCGATGCCGGTATCGGAGATCTTGAATTCCATGGTCGTCTTGCCGTCAAACCGGGCCTTTCGCGCCACGTCCAGCTCGACCCGGCCGCCGACGGGCGTGAATTTCACCGCGTTGCCCAGAATGTTGATGAGCGCCTGCCGCAGCTTCATGTTATCGCCGATGTAATAGTCGTCGACCTCGGTGTTGAGGCGGCATTGATACTCGAGACCCTTGTCGCGGCACTGGCTGCTGAACATGGTGTTGACGGCCTCCAGAAGGTGGGCAAAGGAGAACTCCTCGTTGCGCAGCGTGAGGCGGCCGGACTCGATGCGGGACATGTCCAGGATGTCGTTGATCAGATTCAAAAGATGCTCCGCCGAGGCGCCGATCTGCTCCAGGTACTCCCTCGTCTGCGCCGGGGTGTCCGGGTCCTTCAGCGCGATGCTGTCCAGACCGATGATCGCGTTCATCGGGGTGCGGATCTCATGGCTCATGTTGGAGAGAAAGGCCGTCTTGGCCCGGCTCGCATCCTCCGCGGCGGCCAGCGCGTCGCTGAGCGCCTGGCGCTGCTCCATGGCGCTGCGGGTCGCGCTGTCCGAGTCGACGAAGCAGGCGCCGACATTGTGAACGTCGTAATCGTCCCGGTCCTCCGGGGAATGGATCCTGGCAATGCGGACGGTCTCATAGCTCTCATGCCCGTGGCGGTTCACGGTATAGGTATAGGAAATGAACGGGCTTTCCTTCAAAGCCTCCCGGATCGCGTCCGGCTGGACAAAGCGCAGGAATTCCTCCCGGTACTGCTCGGTCACGTAGCGCTGTGCATAGGCCGTCACCGAGGCCAGATAGGGGAAGCGGTCGCCGGGCTTCAGGCCCTTTCCGTCCAGATCGGCATGAGACTGGTAACACACGCCCGCGTCCGCGTCCAGCTCCAGATAATACACGCTCCAGTAGTCGGAGGACAGGGCGGTGATCAGCCGGTTCTGCTCCTGCCGCTGCCGCTGCTCCGCCAGAAGCTGCCCCTGCAGGGCGAGCTGCTGCTCCAGAGCCTCCCGCTTGACGCGGTTTTCGGCGTCGGCCGTACTGTGCTCCAGAACGATGCGGTTGTTTTTCCGGATCTGGACGATCACGAGTGTGAACATGAGCCCCATCACGGCCAGCGTCAGCAGAGACTGCGTCACGCTCCGGCGCACGATGTCGGCGGAGACCTCGCTGATCCTGTTGCTGATGACGCTCTCCCGGATCAGGTAGGTGAGCTGCCAGTCGGTGCCGCCAATGGGAATATAGCTCAGGGTCTCCCGAATGCCGTTGTAGGAAAAGGAGACGACGCCGCGCTTGAGCTCGGTAAAGGATTTAGCGAAGGCATCGAAGGAATAGGAATTCTCAAACTCTGCGGCCTTCATGGCGGCAAGCAGATTGTCATCCGCCGCAAGTCCGCCCAGCACGGCATCGGTCAGCGCAAGGCCCTCCGCTGTGTAGATGTTGCAGAAGGTCGCCTCGTTGGTATTGGTCTCCATCGAAACGCCCGCGAGCATCTTGTCCATGTCGATCGCCATAAAGCACACGCAGAGCGTTTTATCCCCCATAGAGAGCCTGACAGGGACGGCGACAATGACCTGCTTGCGCACGCCGTCCGGGCTGAACAGCGAGATCTCCGGCGCGGAGATCGTCGAATAGTCAAAGGCATAGTCGCCGATATTGTCCTGCGTCCCCAGCGAGGTGTAAATCAGCCTGTCGGTATCTACAAAGGCGAACTTGTCCAGAGAGAACAGCTTCTTCATGCGCGCCTGGTAGGCCGCCAGATGCTGCGCGTTGCCCAGATCCTCCTCTGTCATCAGCTCGATGGCGACGTAGATCGTGTCGATCCTGTCCCGGAGATTTTTCTCCACGACCTGTTCTCTTCGTCCGGCCAGCTCGTCCAGATACAGCAGGCTGACCGAGCGGACGGCCAGCTCCACATCCCGCTGCGCGCTCCAGCCCATCCAGATCGTCCCGGCGACCATCAGAAGCACCAGGAGAAAGCTTCCGAGGATGACGATCCAGGTTGTACGCTTGTTGCTGACTTCTTTCACTGTGCAAGCGCCTCCTCTGTATCCTGCCGCGCCGCCGGCACCGTGTGCTCCCGGACAAAGCGTTCATATTCCTCCGCCGGGAGGGGACGCGAGAAGAAATAGCCCTGTATGATATCGCAGCCCATCCGCTTGAGTTCCGCGACCTGCCCGGCTTCCTCCACCCCCTCGGCAATGCAGGGGACGTCGATGGATTCCGCCAGATGGATGATCGCCTCCAGAAGCCGGGAGGCCTTTTGATCCCGCAGGGCGCTGCGGATGAATTTCATATCCAGCTTCAGCACGTCGATGGGCAGCGAGGAGAGCATATTCAGGGAGGAATAGCCCGTTCCGAAATCGTCCATCTCGATCACGAAGCCCATTTCCCGGAGCCTTTTCACGGCCTCCACGATCTGCCCGGAGTCCTCGGTATAGGCGGATTCCGTGATTTCCAGGATCAGGCTGCCGTAGTCCAGCCCGTTGTCCTCCACGATGCCGCGCAGTTTTTCCGTCAGCATCGGGTCCAGCAGATCGATCCGGGAGACGTTGATCGAGATTGGGATGCAGACGCCAAGCCTCTCCTTCAGCCGCCGCACTTCCGCGGCCGCCTCGGACCAGATGAAGTGATCCAGCGTCTGGATCAGACCGTTGTTCTCAAACAGCGGGATGAAGACGCCGGGACTGATCATGCCCATCTGCGGGTGCTTCCAGCGCGCCAGCGCCTCCGCGCTGCACAGCACGGGCTCGTCGGCGCGAATACTGAATTTTGGCTGGAAATACACGGTGAACTGCTTTTCCCGCAGCGCCTTGGGGAACGCCTCGATCAGCCGCTCGGCCAGGATCTCCTTCTCATACATGGAGTGATCGTACAGCCCGACGGCGCTTGCTGCGCTGCCCTTGACGGCGTCCGCCGCCATCTTGGCCCGGTCGAAGCGGCGCTCGATGTCCAGAGACTTGTCCGCCGCGCTGTAGACGCCCATGCGCAGACGCACGCGGTTTTCGCCGCCCTCCCCTTCGAGGCGCACGGACAGCTTTTCCAGGATCTCGCCGTAATCCGAGCGGTGCGGGCAATAGAGGAAGAAGGTATCCGCCTCGCTTCGGCAGACGATCCCGCCGGATGCGTGTACCAGCTCCAGCGCCTGCTCGGCGATCTGCCGCAGCACCCTGTCGCCGCAGGCCTTCCCGAAACGATTGTTGATGGTATGGAAGCGATTGACGTCCACCACCATCACATCGGTTTCGAGCGTCTTGTGATAGTCGTCCAGCATGGATGCATAGCGGAAGAAAAAGTCCTTGTTGTAAAGGCCGGTCAGATGATCCCGCTCCGTCCAGTGCAGAAGGTCTCTGTCCTCGGACAGCTCGACGATGCGCCGGATGCGGGCGAGGACGATCTCCTGCCGCGGATACGGCTTGGGGATAAAGTCGATCGCACCCAGCGTCAGACAGTCCAGCTCGGCCTTCCCGTCGGCGGTCATCACAATGACCGGGATGCGCGCATAGTGGGGATTGGCGTTGAGCCGCCGGAGAATATCGAGCCCGTGGATGTCCGGCAGGTTCAGATCCAGCAGGATCAGGCTGATCGCCTCATATTGCGCGTGGATGAGCTCCATCGCCTCCGTACCGTTCATGGCCGGAATCACTTCATAAACGTTCTCCAGAAAGCGGGAGAGGATCATTTGGTTGACCGCTTCATCCTCCACGATCAGGATCCGTCGCTTCTCGGCAGAGGGGTGGAAAATCGTCTGTGTCTGTGTTGTCATACTTTTGTCCTCGCTAATCCCATAATTTTTACTATTATAACATAGTACGTGCCGTTTTTCCATCCCCAAAAGCAAAGATCCCTTGTCTATTCAGTCTCCCCTGTCATTGCGAGACCAGTGTCGCAACACTGGTCGTGGCAATCCGCTCTCTTTTACAAAAAAACGGATTGCCACGGCCCCTTGCGGGGCCTCGCAATGACAGAAACGGGCATTTTTCTGCAGCCGCTTTTTCACCGAGCGGGGCTTTTCATCGGGCGTGGGCTCGTTCAGAAGTTCAGCAACATCGTTCCTGGCCCGCTTGGTCAGTTCGGGCTCATATTGCTTGCCGTAGCTGTCTTTCAGCACGGAGGCCGCACGTTGCTCCTGCTCCTCCCGCAGAGAGAGACGTGCTTCCATCAGCTCGTCCGGGTCAAGCTCGGCGGCGCGGGTTTCAAGGTCGTGATACTCGGCAACAGCATCGTCCAGATCGACGCTGTAGCGCGCCTCGGCTTTCTCGGCTTTTTGCAGGCTCTCGCGTTCTTTTTCGATGCGAGCTTTGGATCGCTTGACGCCCTCGTCGTCTCCTGCGCCGATCTTGTAGATGAGGCGCGTTTTCTCGGATTTCAGCTCCTCCAGCTCCTCGGTCACTTCCGCGATCTGAGCGTTGAGCCTGACATGCTCGACCGGACGATAGAGCGGAGTATCCTTCTGATTTACCTGCAGCGCCCGTTTTTCTTTTTGCTTGCCAACCTTGTACGGATACTGCTTTTCCCAACCGTCCTTCTGCGCTTCCCTGAACTCAGCGGCGGTAAAGCCGCGCTCCTCGCCGTCCTTCACACAGAGATATTCCTTCTCCGTCTTGTGCTGCCAGGTGCCGTCCTCGTTCAATGGCCGCACGGTCAGCAGAATATGCGCGTGGGGATTGTGCCCGTCCGTGTCGTGGATCGCCACGTCGGCGCACATGCCGAGCGCCCCGCGCCACGGCTCACGACCTTTGCTTCCAGATGATAGATTGCCATAATGGATCACGTCCTTTCTGCTCTCCGCAGGGAGGCGTTTTTGTTTCTTTTGGCGCATACAAAAGAAAATGGACGGTGCGGGATGGCATCGTCCATCTCTGCGAAAAGCTGCCAGTGGCAGGTTTTCGCAGGCGGAGAAGCGGCGCACCGTTTCTCCGCGCAGACAATGATGACCGGGGCCGCAGCTTCGGCAACGTTGGCTGTAGGCTCCCGCAGAGAGCGCAATCCGCCTCGCAGAGCGTGCGTTGGCCGAAGGCCATACCACCGCCTGCTTCGCAGGTGGTGAGTAAGTGCGCCCTTCGGGGTAAAAAAATCGGAGCGCCCCGGTTTCCCGGAACGCCCCTCTCCCGTCATGGAAAGATCTCGCGCAATGCATTGTCCAGTTCGTCCAGCTCCATGTGCCTGGCAGCCGGAAAGTGCTTCTCGAACACTGCTCCTTCCTGGATCAGCCGCCGTGTCCTTGCTTTCCGTTCCTTCACGCGGTTCCTGGCCTGCGCTTCCTCCATCCGGTGCTTGGCTTGAAGCAGCTTCTTTTGCTCGGCGCTAAGAGCCGCCTGCGGCGGTTGCGCCTCTGCACGCTGGCTGCGGCCAGTGTCTTCTTCTGCCAAGTACATCGCTCCTTTCTGTCAAGTTTTCAAAGATTAGCAGTAGAATCAACAAAAAATGCAGCCACAATCACTTCCACATTTTGTCAACATGAAAAGTGACAGCGACTGCACATGGTATTACTGCCACTTTATCGAAAAGCAGCAGCAATACCGGGTCAGATTGGCGGGATTACAGACTGTTGATAAAATCCATTGCGAGATCAAGGTCCTCGTTGCTCATGGATTTTTGCACCTGAGAAGAAGGCTGAACAGCTTGCAGCAACGCGGATAGACCGGCAAGCCCGTCACCCGACGCTTGAAGCTCCTCCCGGATCGTATCCAGCACTTTCTGCAAAAAGGCATCCTCTTTCTCTCTGGATTCGAGAAACGGATCGGCGGCAAGCCTTTCCTCCCGCGAGAAATAGTCGTTGATTGCCGCTACAACTGCGCGGCTATAGGATTTGTACTGCTTCCGATCCATCGTCTGCAAGTATTCCCATGCGCGCCGATCCTCCGGCCTGTTCAGATTGAGGCGGATATTGGTGTTGATCGTTTTCCGATCCATTACGCGCCTCCGATTTTGCTGAGATTCCCGGCAGCCAACATTTCGTAACCCTTGGCTGTGGCGCAGATTCCTCCGGGGGATTCGGCAACACCTTCTTGCGATTTCCATTAAGGAATAGTATTACACCTGCAAAAGCCGTGTCATCTCTTTCCTGAGGCGCTCGATGATGCGCTTTTCGAGGCGGGAGATATAACTCTGCGAAATGCCCAGCATGTCGGCCACCTCCTTCTGGGTGTACTCCTGTCCGCCCGCAAGGCCGAAGCGCAGCACGATGATCTCCTTCTCCCGCCCCTCCAGCATATCCACGGCCTCCATCAGCACGCGCTTTTCCGCGTCGTCCTCGAGGGCGCGGCAGACCTCGTCCTCCTCCGTGCCGAGGATATCGCTGAGCAGCAGCTCGTTCCCGTCCCAGTCGGTGTTGAGGGGTTCGTCAAAGCTGACCTCGGTCTTCTGCCCGCTGAGCTTGCGCAGGTACATCAGGATCTCGTTTTCGATGCAGCGGCTGGCATAGGTGGCCAGCTTGATCTTTTTCGCGGAGTTGAAGGTGTTGATCCCCTTGATGAGCCCGATGGTGCCGATGGAGATCAGATCCTCGATGTTCACGCCGGTGTTTTCAAAGCGCTTGGCGATGTAGACCACGAGGCGGAGGTTGTGCTCGATGAGCGTCCGCCGCGCCGCGTCGTCCCCCGCCTCCAGCGCCTCGATGGCGGCGGCTTCCTCTTCCCGCTCCAGGGGCGGCGGCAGGGTCTCGCTCCCGCCGATGTAGAACACGGGCGGCGGCGCGATGCCGAGAATCGACAAAATCCTTTCCCGCAGGAAAAAAATCTGAGGCTTGCATAGCATGACGTTACTCCTTTCATGGCACAATTCCCAGGGGCTGTCTCAAAACGCATGTTTATACGTCACCGTAGGGGTCGATCCCCAGATCGACCCGCCGATCAGCGAAATGTTTCTTTCAACGGCGGGCCGATGAGGGCATCGGCCCCTACGAATCGTACGCTTATGCGTTTTGAGACAGCCCCTCCCGCGAAGCGGGTGGGGGATCGATCCCTCCGGCCTTCGGCCACCTCCCTTTTTCCAAAGGGAGGTTTCTTTGGTTACACCACGCCCTCAAACCCGTCCCCGGCCGCGGAGCGGCTCACGGCGACGAGAAGATCGTCCCGGGCTTTGCCGTCCACCGCCGCGGCGTCGGGGCGGAACGCGGCCAGCAGCGCCGGGCCCGCCACGCCGGAGCAGGAGAGCAGGCGGAAGCGTCCGCGCAGGGCTTCATCCTCCCCGGCGCGGGTGACGAGCTCCACCGCGTCGGGGGCCTCCAGCAGCGCCGCCTTCCCCGGAAAGAGGGGCCGCAGCGCACTCGGCGCGGCCAGCAGCACCGACCGGCCGGTGAGGGGATCGCGCAGGCAGTTGCCGCTGTCCTCCAGCGCGGTGAAAGCGCTCTGCCGCCCGTTCAGTGTGAGCGTGACCGCGGCCCGGTGCTCCCGCGCGCGCCGGTGCCGGGTATGGGACAGCAGCGTCAAAAGCGCGTAGCTGCCGAGGAAGACCGCGACCAGCAGCCGGAGATCGGGCGCGGGGCGGCTCCCCTGCCGCAGGGCCACCGCCCAGGCCGCGCCCCCGAAGCTTGCGGACACGGCAAGGAAGGCGGCGAGACAGCGGAAGAGCTTTTCCTCGCCCCCGAAGGCGACAAGGCCCATGAACCCGGCGGCGCAGAGCTCGCAGAGGGGGTGGGCCATCCACGCGCAGCCCGGCAGGAACACCGCCACCGCATATACGCCGCCGAGCAGCGCCGCCAGGAGATAGCGCCCCCGCCGCAGCCGCAGCGAGCAGAAGCGCGCCGTCACGAGGCACAGCAGGTAGTCGGTAAACACGCTCATGGCAAAGAGAGAATCGGCGTAGATCACATTCATGGGCGCAGTATAGCACGGCGCGTGCGCAAAGCTTGTCAATCGGGGCGGCGGGCAAAACTTCTAATTGTCAAAAGCGGGAAGCTGTGGTAGAATTAAACGTAGTGCACCCTGCGCATACTGAAAAGAAAGAGGACAAGCATTCATGTGGTTTACCTTCGCAATCATTGCGCTTCTCTGCTGGAGCGGCTCTGATCTGTTTTCCAAGATCGGCTGTCAGGATCCCTCCGACAAGTACAGTCACCTCAAGATGGTCATGGCGGTCGGCCTTGTGATGGGTCTGCACGCGGCCTACGAGGTCTTCGTCGAGGGCGTGGAGATCAACGGCCAGATCATCCTGACCTACCTGCCCGTCTCCATGCTCTATATCCTGTCCATGGCCATCGGCTATCTCGGCCTGCGGTATATCGAGCTGTCCATCTCCAGCCCCATCTGCAACAGCTCCGGCGCGATCGTTGCGATCCTCGCTTTTCTCCGCAACGGCATCAGTGAGGATCTGCCCCCCATCGCCCTCGTCGCCGTGGCGCTGGTCTGCATCGGCGTCATCGCCCTCGGCTTTGTCGAAGCCAATGAGGACGAGGATCTCAGAAGAGCCCGCCAGAACGCCTCCAACCACCATTACGCCAAGAGCTGGCTCGCCATCGCGATCCCGGTGGTCTACTGCCTGCTTGACGCGCTGGGCACCTTCGCCGACAGCATCGTGCTCGAGACCCTGAACGAGGACAGCGCAAACGTGGCATACGAGCTGACCTTCCTCGTGGTCGGCGCCCTCTGCGCGATCTACGTGCTGGGGATCAAAAAGCAGCGGCTCATCCCCCGGATGGAGGCCCCCAAGTATGTCGGCGCGGTCTGCGAGACCGTCGGACAGTTCTTCTATATCTATGCCCTCGCGGACACCGCGCATGTGGCCTTTGCCGCGCCCATCATCTCCAGCTACTGCATGGCCAGCGTCCTGTGGGGCCATATCTTCCTCAAGGAAAAGCTCTCCTGGAAGCACTATCTCAGCATCGCCGTGGTCGTCTGCGGCATCGTGATTTTAGGAATTTTGGATATATAACGAGTGTGAAAATTAAAAAGCGGAAAGTGAAGATATGGTGTCCGCTTTGCGGACAATTCAAATTCAGGCCAAAGGCCCACAACAACTTCACTTTTCACTCTCCACTTTTCACTTTATAAAGGAGCAGCATTATGGACAAGTTTCATCGCGTACTCATCAAAATCAGCGGCGAGGCGCTGGCCGGCGCGAAAAAGACCGGCTACGACTTTGATCTCATCACCTCGGTGTGCGGGGTGCTCAAGCGCGCGTCCGAGCAGGGCACGCAGATCGGCATCGTCATCGGCGGCGGCAACTTCTGGCGCGGCGTCAAGGACGGCGCGGGCAAGATCGAGCGCGTCAACGCCGACCGGATGGGCATGCTCGCCACCTGCATGAACTGCATCGCCGTGTGCGACGTGCTGCGTCAGCTCGGCGCGAAGGCGCGGGTCATGACCGCGGTCGACATTATGGGCGTGGGCGAGCGCTACGATACCCGCCGCGCCATCGAATACCTCGAGGCGGGCGAGATCGTTCTCTTCGCGGGCGGCAGCGGCGCGCCCTTCTTCTCCACCGATACGGCGGCGGCCCTGCGCGCGGCGGAGATTCACGCCGACGCGATCCTGCTGGCCAAGAACGTGGACGGCGTCTACGACTCCGACCCCAACGTCAACCCCGCGGCCGTGAAGTTCGACCGCATCCGCTATGCCGAGGTGCTCGCCCGCCGTCTCGCGGTCATGGACACCGCGGCCACGGCCCTGGCGATGGAGAACGACCTGCCCGTCGCGGTATTCGCCCTGAAGGATCCGGAGAACATCCTGCGCGTCCTCGCGGGCGAGAACGTGGGGACGATCGTGGAGTGAAACAGAGTGGAGTGTGAAGAGTGGAGTTATGGAGTCCGCTTCGCGGACAATTTTAAAACCGTCGCGCAGCGACACCACAGCTCCACTCTCCACACTCCACACTGATAAGAGGCTTTATTATTTAACGAAGTATATATCAAAACGGAGGTACGAATATGTCTGACTATCCTGAAATCGAACGCAAGATGCAAAAGACCTGCGACGCGCTCACGTCCGACCTCGGCGCGATCCGCGCGGGCCGCGCCAACACCGCCGTCCTCAATCCCATCACCGTCAGCTACTACGGCGTGGACACCCCGCTTCTGCAGGTGGCGTCCGTCTCCACCCCCGACCCCCGCTCCCTGCTGATCCAGCCCTGGGACGGCAGCCTGCTCAAGCCCATCGAGAAGGCGATCCTCGCCTCCGATCTGGGCATCAACCCCCAGAACGACGGCCGCGCGATCCGTCTGGTCTTCCCGCCCCTGACCGAGGAGCGCCGCCGCGATCTGGTCAGGCAGACCAAAAAGTACGGCGAGACCTCCAAGGTCGCCATCCGCAACATCCGCCGCGACGCGGTCGAGAAGATGAAGAAGCAGCAGAAGGCCTCCGAGATCACCGAGGACGATTACAAGATCGCCCGAGGACGATTACAAGATCGCCGAGAAGGACATCCAGAAGCTGACCGACGACTTCATCAAGGAGATCGACAAGATCTGCGAGAAGAAGGAAAAGGAACTGACCGAAATCTAAGGAATACAACTGTGCCTGCTCTGTAGGGGCCGATGCCTTCATCGGCCCGTTGTACGGATTTTCCCGGCGGGTCGATCAGGGGATCGATCTCTACGGGCGGTCAGCTGATAAGGAGAACAACATGTCCAACAACAATCCGGCGGGGAAGCGGGGGGATTCCCGCGTTCCCCGCCATATTGCCATTATTCTGGACGGCAACGGCCGCTGGGCGAAAAAGCGCGGCCTGCCCCGCACCGCGGGCCACGCCGTCGGCGCGGAGACCTTCCGCAGGATCGCAACCTACTGCAGGGAGATCGGCGTGGAGTACCTGACGGTCTACGCCTTCTCCACCGAGAACTGGCGCAGGCCGGAGGCTGAGGTCTCCACGATCATGAAGCTGCTGGGCAAGTACCTGCACGAGGCCATCGACACCATGGAGCGCGACCACATCCGCATGAAGGTCTTCGGCGACGTCCAGGGCCTGAGCCCGGAGCTCAGAGCGCTGGTGGACAAAACCGATGAGATTTCACAGCGCTATGAGGGCTTCCAGGCCAACATCTGCCTCAACTACGGCGGGCGGGACGAGATCCTGCACGCCGCGCGCCGCTATGCGGAGGATTACGCCGCGGGCAGGGCCGACGGAGAGCTGACGGAGGACGGCTTTGCCTCTTACCTCTACTCCGCGGGTGTGCCCGATCCCGACCTGCTGATCCGCCCCGGCGGGGAGCAGCGGATTTCCAACTTCCTGCTGTGGCAGTGCGCCTACGCGGAGTTTTACTTTACCGACGTCCTGTGGCCGGATTTCACCCCCGAGGAGCTGGACAAAGCCATCGCGGTCTTCAACAGCCGGGACAGGAGATACGGCGGGGTAAAGGGCTGAGAGTGAAAAGTGGAGAGTGGAGTGATGGTGTCGCTGCGCGACGATTTAAGTATTCAGGACCGCCTCTTCGCCCTGCGGGACGAGGCTTACGGCGACTTTACCGCGAAGCTGGTGCCGAACGTGCCGCGTGAGCGCATCATCGGCGTGCGCACGCCGGAGCTGCGAACGCTCGCAAGGGAGCTTTCGGGCACGGCGGAGGCGTCCGCTTTTCTCAAAGAGCTGCCGCATTTCTATCTGGAGGAAAGCCACCTCCACGGTTTCTTGCTCGAGCGCATCAAAGACTATGACGCCTGCGTCGAAGCGCTGGACGACTTTCTGCCCTTCGTCGACAACTGGGCGACCTGCGACTGCATCGGCCCCGCCTGCTTCAAAAAGGACCGCGCGCGGCTGATCGGGGACGTGCGCCGCTGGCTGGAAAGCGAGCGGCTCTATACAAAGCGCTTTGCGGTCCGCATGCTGATGAACCACTTCCTCGACGAAGATTTCCGCCCGGCGTATCTGGATTGGGTCGCCGGGATCGAGACGGAGGAATATTACCTGCGCATGATGCAGGCGTGGTACTTTGCCACGGCGCTCGCCAAACAGTATGAGGCCGCGCTGCCGTATATCGTGCAGCACCGCCTCGCGCCCTGGACGCACAACAAGGCGATCCAGAAGGCGGTGGAGAGCCGCCGTATAACTGACGAACACAAAGCATATCTTAAAACGTTGAAAATTATAGAAGAGAGCGGAGTGTGAAGAGTGGGGAGTGGAGTTATGGAGTCCGCTTCGCGGACAATTATAAACCGTCGCGCAGCGATTCCTCCATTCCGCTCTTCACTATCCACGCTCCAAACGATACTAAAGAAGGTGTAACCATGGTCAACGCCATTTCCGTGCTGGGCAGCACAGGCTCCATCGGGCGGCAGACGCTTGCCGCCGCGGAGCATCTGGGGCTGCGCGTCGCGGCCCTGACCGCCCAGAAAAAGACCGACCTGCTCGAACAGCAGGCGCGGCAGTTTCACCCTGCCTTCGTCGCGGTCTACGACGAGCAGGCGGCGAAGGATTTCAAAACCCGCATGGCCGATACCGATATCCGCGTCGGCAGCGGGATCGAAGGTCTCATGGAGGCGGCGACGCTTTCGGAATGTGACTGCGTGGTGACGGCGGTCTCCGGCGCCATCGGGCTGAGACCCACCCTCGCCGCGATTGACGAGAGAAAGCGCATCGCCCTTGCCAACAAGGAGACCCTGGTCTGCGCGGGCGAGATCGTCATGCGCCGCGCGAAGGAGAAGGGCGCGGAGATCGTGCCCGTGGACTCGGAGCATTCGGCGATCTTCCAGTGCCTCATGGGGCGCAGGCCCGGAGAGCTCAAAAAGATCCTGCTCACCGGCTCGGGCGGCCCCTTCCGCGGAAAGCCGCGGGAAGAGCTGGAGAACGTCACCCCCGAGCAGGCGGTGGCGCACCCCAACTGGAGCATGGGCCCGAAAATCTCCGTGGACAGCGCGACGATGATGAATAAGGGCCTGGAGTTTATCGAGGCCATGCACCTCTTCTCGGTCACCCCCGACGACATCACCGTGGTCGTCCACCCGCAGAGCGTCATCCACTCCATGGTGGAGCTGATAGACGGCACCGTGATCGCGCAGCTCGGCGTGCCGGACATGGGGCTTCCCATCCAGCTTGCGCTCACCTATCCGGAGCGCTGCCCCTCCCTGTTCGGGCGGCTGGACTTTTACACCCTGCGCGATCTCACGTTCGAGGCCCCGGACTATGAGAAGACGCCGTGCCTGAAGCTCGCGATGGACTGCGCGCGCAAGGGCGGCGTCGCCCCCTGCGTCATGTCGGCTGCAAACGAAGTCGCCGTTCACCTGTTTTTGGGACATAAGCTGGGCTATAACCGGATCTACGAGGCAGCCGCCGGGGCAGTGGAAACGCTCGGCAGCGGCGCGGCCTCCGATCTGGAGACCATCCTGGCCGCCGACGAGGCCGCAAGAGCCTACGTGAGAGAAAACTATTGATTTTTTAATGTGAAGAGTGGAGAGTGAAGAGTGGAGTTATGGTATCCGCTTCGCGGATGACTACAACAGTCGCGCAGCGACACCTTAACTCCACGCTCTACACGCAAAACTCCGCACTTTTTTGGGAGACATCTTTATGACCACAGCACTGTATGCCATTTTAGGGATTTTGATATTCGGCGTGCTCATCGGCGTGCATGAGTTCGGCCATTTTGCCGTCGCCAAGCTCTGCGGCGTGAAGGTACTGGAGTTTTCC
>CADAPH010000061.1:0-17859 GCA_902789745.1 Oscillospiraceae bacterium
TCGACCTTGAGGCTGTCGACAAAGAACTCCCTGCCGCCGGTCATCCTGAGGGCAGTGCCGCCGCATTGGGGGCATTTCGCCTCGCGGCGGTCTACCGCGCCCTCATAGCCGCAGCCTGAGCAGCGGAAGCGTCCGGGAACCTGCTCAAACAGGAGCTCTGCCCCCTCCGCAGCCGTGCCTTTGGAGGCTTCGGGGAAGAGATCAAGGATGTACTCCGGAACGACGCCGGAATATTCGCCGAGCTTCATGCGGATCTCCAGGGCTCTCGAAAAGCCCTGGTTTTTCGCCTCGCGTTCCACAAGGTCGATCAGGCTTTTGGTCAGCGCCAGCTCGTGCATTATCTGTCTGTGCAGCTGAAGCAGGGGTCGATGCTGGCGATGATGAGGCCGGCGTCGGCCACGCTGTTGTCGCGGAGCATGTAAGGAATGGTCGGGGTATTCTTGTAGCTCGGCACATGGACGCTGACGCGGTGGTTGTTGAAGCCGCCGTTGCCCACGACCATGTGGGAAAGCTGCCCTCTTGGGGCCTCATGGCGGCAGACGGCGACGCCCTTTTGGATCTTCGGCAGCTTGTTGCCGAGGTTGATGGGCCCGTCGGGGAGATTGTTCAGCGCCTGGTCGATGATCTTGATGCTCTCATAGCACTCGAGGGCACGGACGACGACTCTCGCGAACACGTCGCCGCTGTCGACCACCGGGACGTCGAACTTGAAGTCGCCGTAAGAGCAGTAGGGGGAATCGCGGCGCACGTCGATATCCACGCCCGAGGCGCGCGCGTGGGGACCGATCGCGCCGAGGCGGGTCGCCACTTCTTTCGTCAGCACGCCCACGCCCTTGGTGCGCAGGGCGATGGTCTTGTCGTTCAGGGCGATCTCGACGATGCGGTCCATGGGGCCCTTGAGCTTGTCCAGGGACTTGAGGAGCTTTGCCTTGAGCTCGCCGTCGATGTCGCGCCTTGAGCCGCCGACGGTAACCATGGCGTAGTTGACGCGGTTGCCGCTGAGCTCCTCCAGCAGATCCATTACCAGCTCGCGCTCGTCCCAGATGTGCATGAACATGCTGTCATGGCCGATGACGTGGCAGGCTATGCCCAGCCACAGCAGATGGGAGTGCAGGCGTTCAAGCTCGGCGGTGATGACGCGGATGTATTCGCCGCGCTTGGGGCACTCGATGCCGTTGAGCTGCTCGATGCACATGGCGTAGGTCAGGGCGTGGGAGTGCGAGCAGATGCCGCACACGCGCTCGACCAGCACCAGGGTCTGGATGGCGTTGCGCTCGGTGCAGAGTTTCTCGATGCCTCGGTGGTTGTAGCCGACGAAGACCTCCGCGTCCTTGATGATCTCGCCCTCGGTGTAGAGCTTGGCGTGAATAGGCTCCTCCAGCGCGGGATGGTAGGGGCCGATGGGAACGATATAGCTCATCTTATCCCTCCTTAAAATTCTTTGCGCGCAGCTCGGAAAGCGGCGTGACCATGATCTGGCCCTTGCCCTGGGTCTCCAGCATCTCCTCGGGCAGGAAGAGCCTCTTCGATGTGTCGAGTCCCTCGAACTCGACGCCGAAGAGCTCATTCAGCTCGCGCTCCGGCCACTCCGCCGCGCAGTCGTAGATCGCGCCGATGGAGGGAAGCTGCATCTCGCCCACCACATGGTAGGACTCAATGACCGGCTCGACCTGATAGTCCCACGAGACGTCCATCTTCCCCTCTTCGTTGAGGAAGCCGTGGATCATCGTGAGCCACACGCCGGCCTTGCGCATCTTCTCCGCAATCGGTATGACCTGGTCTTTGGTAATCTCGATTCTCTTGTACTCCTGCATACCTTTCACCTCTCTATATTGCAATAAATAAAAACAACTTTGGCACCCTTTTGAAAAGGGAGGCATATTCTCAGCAAATCCTCGGTAATTGCGCGCCTGTGAGTTTCTGCAAAATCCGCTTCCCGCCGAATTTTGTTCTCATGATGAGCCTGCCGGGATAGTCCGCACTCAAAGTACCGATCATTGCGGCGTCGCGCCCCTCTTCCGTTTTGCGCATGGCTTCAAGCACCCGCTCCGCGTCTTCCGCGTCGACGACGGCAATTAGCTTTCCCTCGTTCGCGCAGTACAGCGGCTCCAGTCCCAGCATGGAACAGGCGGCCTGCACCTGGGGTCGGACGGGGATTTTTCCTTCGTCGATCTCGATGCCGAGCGACGTTCCCTCAACGAATTCGTTGAGCGTGGTGGCGACGCCGCCGCGTGTGGGATCACGCAGGACGCGCACGTTCGCCCCGGTTTCAAGGATCGCTTTGCACAGGGTATTCAGCGCCGCGCAGTCGGAGCGGAGCTCCCCCTGCATCATGCCGCTTCTCGCCAGCATGACGGCGGTGCCGTGGTCGCCGACAGTGCCTGAGACGATCACCGCGTCCCCCGCCCGGATATTTTTCGGGCTGAGGCCGGGGTATTTCAGAAAGCCGATCCCGGCGGTGTTGATATAGAGCTTGTCGCCCCTCCCCTTCTCGACGACCTTGGTGTCGCCGGTGACGATCTGTACCCCCGCGTGTTCGGCGGCTGAACGGATGGAATCGACAATGCGCCTGAGATCGTCCATCGGTAAACCCTCTTCCAGAATGAGGGCGCAGCTCAGATACTTCGGCTCCGCCCCGCAGACGGCCAGATCGTTGACCGTGCCGCAGACGGCGAGCTTGCCGATGTCCCCGCCGGGGAAAAAGATGGGATCGACCACAAAGCTGTCGGTGGAGAAGGCGAGCTGTGCGCCTCCCTCCACGATCGCCCCGTCGCCCAGGGAATCGAGCGCGGGGTTGGAGAAGGCCGGAACCAGCAGCTCTTCAATCAGGCGGGAGGTCTTCTTCCCCCCGCTGCCATAGTCCAGGGTGATGATTTCGTCCATATGATCTACCTTACAATTTGCTCCGTAGGGGCCGATGCCCTCATCGGCCCGCCGATATTGTACCGCGTTCGTGGGTTCGGGTCGATCAGGGGATCGAACCCTACGGTTGCGGCATTTACACGTTTTCATACTTCCATGCCGCGGCGCAGGCCCCCTCCGACGAGACCATACAGGGGCCGACCGGGTCTTCGGGCGTGCAGACCCTGCCGAAGAGCGGACATTGCACAGGGCTGCGTCTGCCGGTGATGACCTCGCCGCAGCGGCAGGCAGTGGGCGTCTCGGCTTCCGCGTATCGAATACTGAAGCGCTTCTCGGCGTCAAAGTCCTTTAATTCATCCCGCAGACCGAGGCCGCTGCTGTCGATCCCGCCGAGGCCGCGCCAGAGATCGAAGCGCGGTTCAAAACACTGATCCAGTATTCTCTGCGCGAGGATGTTGCCCTTTTGCGACACGGCGCGGGTATATTCGTTTTCAAGGCGCGGGCTCTTTTCCGCAAGCTGTTTTACCAATCTGTAGATCGCCCGCAGGATATCCTCCGGCTCAAAGCCCGCGACCACGGCGGGAAGGCCGTATTCCACCGGCAGAAAGGCAAAGCCGTCCGCGCCGATGATCGTCGCCACATGGCCGGGGCAAAGAAAGCCGTCGACGTTGAAGCCGTCCATCTCTATCAGCGCCCGCAGCGCGGGCTCCACCCGCTTGAGCATCGACCAGAGCGTGAAGTTTTTCGCGCCCTTCTCCTTTGCGGTCAACACGGCGGCGGCCGTGCCGGGGGCGGTGGTCTCAAAGCCGACGCCGAGGAAAACCACCTGCTTTTCCGGGTTTTGCAGCGCAAGCTCCACCGCGTCGACCGGGGAATAGACCGTCTCCACCCGTGCGCCGAGGGCTTTTCGCCGCAGCAGACTGTCCCCCCTCCGGCTTCCCGGAACACGGAGCATGTCGCCGTAGCTGGTAAGGATCACGTCTTTCTCCATGCTCAGCTCCAGCACCGCGTCAATGACCTGGGGAGGCGTGACGCAGACCGGGCAGCCCGGGCCGGACAGCAGTCTGACCTCCTTCGGGAGCAAGGACTTGATGCCGGAAGCGGCGATGGACATGGTGTGCGTGCCGCAGACCTCCATCAGCCGGACTTCCCCGGGGACAAGCTCCCGTATCTCTTTTAGCAGCGCCGCCGTCTGTTCCTTATCCCAGGGCATCGCGCACATCCTCCCAGGCCTCCAGATCGTCCAGGGCCTGCTGCTCGGGCAGGCGCTCGATGGCGAAGCCCGCGTGAACAATGACATAATCGCCGATCTGGGGCTTGTCGATAAAGTCCACGCGGATCTCCCGGCGCATGCCCATCGCCTCACCCACAGCGGTGCTGCCGTTGATTTCTATCAATTGAAGAGGTATCGCAAGACACATAAAATAAAGTCTCCTTTTAGCCTCCCTCTTTGAGGGAGGCGGCATCCGGCGACTCACGCAAGCCGGATGACGGAGGGAGTCAACGTCGGTTATTATGCGTGTTCAATGGACCAAGGGACTCCCTCAGTCGCGCCCCTCGCGGGGGATCGCGGCGCGACAGTTCCCTCAGAGAGGGAGCCATGAAGAGCTGCTTCCGCAATCATGAGCTGGCCGAGGCTCAGCCCCTCGTCATTGCACGAGACCCGACGGTGCCGGAGCACGCGGAAGCCCTCGTTTTCCAGTCTTTGGGGAAGCCGTTCCATGATATACATGTTCTGAAAGCTGCCGCCGGAAAGGGCAACAGTGCTGATACCGCACTGTTTCCTTGCGGCGGCGCACATCTGTACCGCCATTTCGATCAGCGTGTTCATGAAGCGGGCGGCAAGGCGGCCCGTATCTCCTCCCGCATCCCGCGCGGAGACGAGGGCACGGATCATCTCCCGCCAGTCAAAGCGAAGAGGCGCCCCCTCCAAAACGATCGGGAAAACGCCGTCGTCCTCCGTTGCAGCCGCCTCAAGCAGGATCGCGCCCTGTCCCTCATAGCTGCATTTTGTTCTGATCCCGAGCAGAGCGGACACGCCGTCAAACAGTCTCCCCATGCCGGAGGACAGCGGGCAGTTGAGCCCGGCGCGCAGTATCGTCTCATAGATCGCCGCGTTTTCGACGCCGCTTGTATCAAGCCCCGCCTCGCGCAGGAGCGCAAAGGCGACGCGGTCTGTCTCTTTCGTCGCGAGATCCCCGCCGATCAGGGGGATGGGGCGGATGGAGCCGAAGCGTTCAAAGCCCTTGAAATCGCCGATCAGGCACTCCGCGCCCCAGCTTGTCCCGTCGGTGCCGAGGCCGGTGCCGTCCCAGATCAGGCCGATCACTTTTTCGGATACATGATTATCCGCCATACAGGCGGCCAAATGTGCGTGGTGATGCTGAACCCGGATCAGGGGGATATCTTCCCGCTCCGCCCGTTCGGCGGCGAACTCCGTGGAGAGGTAGTCCGGGTGCAGGTCGCAGGCCAGCGCCCTGGGTCTGATATCGAACAGCCGCTCAAAATGTGCGATCTGTCCGGAATACGCCTCGAAGGTCTCCATATTCTTGAGATCTCCGATGTGCTGGCTCGGAAAAACATAGTTTTCGCGGGAGAGGCAGAAGCTGGCCTTCTGCTCGGCCCCGCATGCGAGGATCGGCACAAGCGCACGCTCCGCCCGTATCGGAAACGGCACATAGCCTCTCGAACGGCGGGCGAAGTATTCCTTCCCGTCCAGCACCCAGCAGAGCGAATCGTCGCAGCGGGTCTGGATGCGGCGGTTATGGAGCAGAAAGCCGTCCGCAATCCCGCGCAGGTTTTCCACCGCCTCGTCGTTATCCGTCATCATAGGGGTGTCGGAGAGATTCGCGCTCGTCATGACGAGCATGTCAATATCGTCCCCGAAGAGCAGTACGTGCAACGGGGTGTACGGGAGCATCACGCCCACATACTCGTTCTCGCTGATATGCCAAAGCCCCGGCTCCCGCTTTTGCAGCAGGATGATGGGCTTCCGAAAGCCCTCCAGGATTGTCTGTTCCTCTTCCGAGATCTGGCAGATCTTTTCGGCACAGGAGACGTCCCGGCACATAACGGCAAAGGGCTTCTCGTCCCTCTGCTTGCGGCGGCGGAGCGTTTTTGCGATCTCCGGATCGTCGCAGCGGCAGGCCAGATGGATGCCGCCCAAGCCCTTGACCGCGATGATCTTTCCCGCTTTCAGGGCTTCGCGCGCAAGCGCTATGGCGTCGCCCGGCATGCGCTCCCCTTCCGCGTCCAGAAAAAACACCTCCGGCCCGCAAACGGGGCAGCAGTCCGGCTGGGCGTGGTAGCGGCGGTTTTCGATGTCGTGGTATTCCCGATCACAGTCCGGGCACATGGGAAAATCGCGCATGGAGGTCTTGGCCCGGTCATAGGGCACATCCCGGATGATCGTAAAGCGCGGGCCGCAGTTGGTGCAGTTGATGAAGGGATAGCGATATCGCCGGTCGGCAGGATCAAGCAATTCCCGCAGACAGTCATCACAGACGGCAATATCCGGTGAGATCAGCGTATCACGCTGGGCTTCCGTCTTGCTGCCGAGGATCTGAAAATCCGCAAAGCCCTTACAGTCATCAAACCATCTGACTTCGACATTCTCAATCACGGCGAGCTTTGGCGCCTTGTCCGGGAGCTCCGCGATGAATCGTTCGAGCGCGTCCCGCTCCCCTTCCAGCTCCAGCTCCACGCCGGAGGAGGTGTTCTTGATCGTACCGCGCAAGTCCCGCTCCCGCACCTGCCTGTGGATAAAGGGACGAAAGCCGACGCCCTGCACGATGCCGCGAATATGTATCCATGCGCGGTTCAAGCTCAAACCGTCGCCCTCCGTTTTTGTCATAATTGTATCAAACTCTACAAAAAAGATGCGCAGAAATAGTTATTTTTATTATACCACAGTCTGCGCATTTAGCAAGAACCGTCTTCTGCTTTTCGTCGTTTTCAGTAAAATAATACAATAATTTATATCACATGCGGGCGGCGATCCAAAGAATTAGCCCATAGGCCGCGCCTGCAGCGACGCCATAGACGATCACCGGCCCGGAAATCACAAACATTTTGGCCGCTGTGCCTGTGATCTTCCCCTCCGTCTTATATTCCAGAGCCGGGGCAACGACGGCGTTGGCAAAGCCGGTGATCGGCACCAGCGTTCCGGCTCCGCCGAATTTGGCGATTTTATCGTAGACGCCCAGCGCCGTCAGCAGCGCGCCGAGCAGGATCAGCGTCACGGAAACCGCCGTGCCCGCTGTTTCTTCGTCGAGCCCCGCGCGCATATACAGGCTGATGAGAATCTGCCCCAGCGTACAGATCAGCCCGCCGGTCACAAATGCGCGCAGCATGTTGCGCCCCGCTCTCGACCGCGGCATATGCTGCGAAACATATTCGTTATACTCGTTTTTGTTAATCTCCACCGTCCCATCTCCTTCCGGCGTTAGTATCTGCCGAAAAGCTGTTTTCATTCGGAGACGAAAAGAATCTCCGCGTATCTCCACTTTTCACTTTTCACTCTCTACTTTTCACTTCCCGCTTTTTCTCTCCCGCTTCCTTGACAGTTTTCCCCTTTTCCGTTAAAATGCCTATCATATGATCGAAAAATAAAAGGAGCATTTTTGAAATGGACAATTCTCGTGCACAGTGGGGCAGCAAGCTGGGCTTTATTCTGGCTGCCGCCGGTTCGGCCATCGGTCTCGGCAACATCTGGAAATTCCCCGGCAGGGCCTTTGAGGGTGGCGGCGGAACCTATGTGCTGATTTATCTCTGCATGGTGATCTTTCTGGGCGCGCCCCTCATGCTCACGGAGCTCTCCATCGGCCGCGCAAGTCAGGCAAATGTCGTCGGCGCGTTCCGAAATCTGGAGCACAAGGGCTGGTCCTGGGTCGGCTGGGTCGGCGTCATCGGTGCGTTCATCATCACCTGCTACTATTCCCATGTGGGCGGCTGGGTTCTGCGCTATGTCTACGGTTACGCGGTGGAAGCGCCCACGATCTATGCCGATCCCCTCGGCTATTTCTATGCCACGCTCGGCCTCGGCGCGGACGGCAACACCTTCTTCCCATGGGTCGCGATCCTCTTTGCCGCGCTCTTCATGGTTTGCAACGCCGTCGTCATTATTCGCGGCGTTGAAGGCGGGATCGAACGCTTCAACAAGATCGGCATGCCCGCTCTCTTTGTGATCCTGATCGTTCTGCTGGTTCGCTCCGTCACGCTTCCCGGCGCTGAAGACGGCTTGAAGTATATGCTCTCCTTCGACTGGGACAAGGTCAGCTTCAACACCGTGCTCTCCGCGCTGGGGCAGTCCTTCTATTCGCTCTCCATCGGCATGGCGATCCTGATCACCTACGGCTCCTACCTGCCGAAAGCGGAGAACCTGCCCAAAAACACCGCGCTCATCTGCGCAATGGATACGATAGTCGCGATCATCGCGGGCTTTATTATCATCCCCGCCGTGTTCGCCACGCTCGGCCCCGACCAGGTCGGCAAGGGCGGCGGCTTCGCCTTCGTGTCGCTGGCGGGCGTATTTGAGAGCATGCCCGGCGGCAGGCTCTTCGGCGTGCTGTTCTATCTGCTGCTGCTGTTCGCGGCGCTGACCTCCTGCATCTCCCTGATTGAGAGCATCGTCGCCTTCCTGACCGAGCATTTCTCCTGGGGGCGCAAGGCCACCACGATCTGGGTCTGCTTTGTCATGTTCCTGATCGGCTGCCTCTACACCTGCTCCCAGGCGGCCTACCCGCTCAAGGGCATCTGGTATGACGCGGTCAACGGCGTGACCTTCCCGGCTCTGTGTGATGCGATGGAGTTTCTGACCGACCGCCTGATGATCCCCTTCTGCGCGCTGGGCTGCTGCCTCTTCGCGGGCTGGGTCTGGAAGCCGGAGAGCGCCATCGCCGAGATCGAACAGCATGGCGTCCGCTTCGGGCTCAAAAAGGTCTACAGTGTACTGGTCAAGTTCGTCGCGCCCGTCGCGATCCTCGCCATCCTGGTGCTGAGCCTCGTCACCGGCACGACGCTGAGCTGAGAGTTTTCCCCTGATTACGCTCAAATCCCTGACATATGCGTAAACGAACGCATCCGTCAGGGATTTGTTTTTTATTCCAGCATTTTTCGCAGGAGCTCCACAGCGCGGCGCTCGAGGCGGGAGATCTGTACCTGCGAGACGTGCAGGACGCGGGCGCTGGCCTGTTGGGTCATGCCGTGGTAGTAGCGCAGGGCAATGACCTGCTTTTCCCGCTCGGGCAGCTTCTCAACGGCAGCGCGCAAGGCGACATGCTCCACCATTTTTTCCTCTGCGGCATAGTCGCCCAGAATCAGCTCAAGGGTGAAGCCGTCCTCTCCGCTCTCCCGCTGGATGCTGTCGGCGGGGCCGGTGGCAGTCTCGGCAAAGGCGATCTCTTCGGGCGAGAATCCCGTCTCCGCCGCAAGCTCCGACATCTTGGGCTCCCGGCCGATGCGCTGCTCCAGTATCATACGCGCCTGGCGGATCTTCGCCGCCTGCTCCTTGACGCTGCGGCTGACCTTCACAGCGCCGTCGTCCCGAAGAAAGCGGCGGATCTCCCCGGAGATTTTCGGCACGGCGTAAGTGGAAAACTGTGTGCCGTAGTCGAGATCGAAGCCCTCGATTGCTTTCAGAAAGCCCACGCAGCCAAGCTGAAAGAGATCATCCGGCTCCACGCCGCGCCCGAAGAAGCGCCGTGCGACGCTCCAGATCAGGCCCGTGTTCTCCTCCACAAGTCTCTGAGCCGCCTCCTTCTCCCCCGCCTGCGCGCGCCGGACAAGCTCAAGCCGCTCCCCGCTCATGGCTGCTTTGCGCGGGGGCAGATGAGCTTGCGCATGGTGACAACAGTTCCCCTTCCCGGCGCGGAACGCACACGCAGCTTGTCCGTAAAGCTGCCCATGATGGTGAAGCCCATGCCGCTGCGTTCCTCCCCGCCGGAGGTATAGAGCGGCGTCATGGCCTTCTCCACGTCCTCGATCCCGCAGCCCCAGTCGCGCACCGTGATCTCCACGGTATTGCCGTCGAGAATGCGCATGCGCATGGCAATTTTCCCGATGCTGTCCGGGTAGGCATGGACGATGGCATTGGTGACGGCCTCGGACACCGCGGTGCGCAGGTCGCCGAGTTCCTCCATTGTTGGATCAAGCTGCAAAGCGAAGGCCGCGGCCGCAGCGCGGGCAAACCCCTCATTGCTGCTTTTGCTGGGAAACTCCAGCTTTATGTAGTTTGTCTCCTTCATGTCTGGCTCCTCACTTTGCTCATGGCGATGGGGATGAGGCGGTCGATCCCCGCCGCGTCGATCACGCGCTGCGGCTGGCGCGCCGGATCCTCGATCCACGCCCTGCCGCCGAGGATCTGCATGCGGCGGCTGACGCGAATGATAAGCGCGATGCCGGAGGAATCCATGAAGCGCAGCCCCGCCAGGTTCAGGGCGCAGTCTCGTGGGAGGTACTCATCCAGCAGTTCGTCGATTCGCAGCATGGCCCGCCGCGCTTCATGGTGGTCAAGCTCCCCCGTCAGATACACGGTGAGCCGCCCGGCCTCAAAGCCCGTACTGATTTCCATATCAGTCAGCTCCTTTGGGTACTGATTTTCAGGTTTTCGATCAGGGCCTCAAGCTTGGCCTTCTTTTCGCGCTCGACATTCACGACGGCCTCGGGGGCGCGGCTCACGAAATTCTGATTCGCAAGCTTCGCGTTCTGACCCGCAAGCTGCTTTTCGGCGTTTGCCAGCTCCTTCTGAATGCGGGCGCGCTCCTTCTCCAGGTCGACCAGCTCCGCCATGGGCATGAACATGCGGGCGTTGTCGGTGACAACGGAGACCATGCCCTCGGTATTGGCGGGGGCTTCATCGGTCACGCTGACCTCGCTTGCGTAGGCGAGCTTTTTGATATAGCTCACGCCGGCCTCAAAGGCGGCCTTCTTGTCGGTGACGATAATGAGGTGCGCCTTGCGGGAGGGCGGGACGTTCATCTCGCTGCGCCTCGCGCGGACGGCCTTGATCGCCGTCATGACCATCTCAAAGTTCTGCTCGTCCTCCGGGAAGCTGAGGGTGGGATCGAAGGCCGGGTAGCGCTCGAGCATCAGGGCCGTGCCCTCATGCGGCAGGGACTGCCAGATTTCCTCGGTGATGAAGGGGATGAAGGGGTGGATGAGCTTGAGGATCTCGGTCAGCACATAGAGAAGCACCTTCTGCGCGCCGAGCTTTGCCGCCTCGTCGTCTCCGTTGAGGCGGGGCTTGGTGAGCTCGATATACCAGTCGCAATAGCTGTCCCAGATGAAGTCGTAGATCTTGCCCGCCGCGACGCCGAGCTCGTAGCTGTCCATGTTCTCGCAGACCTCTTTCGCCAGGTCGTTGAGCTTGGAGAGGATCCACTTGTCCTCGATCTCCAGCTTCTCGGGCAGCTCATTCTTGTCAATCGTGAGATTCATCATCACGAAGCGAGACGCGTTCCACAGCTTGTTGCAGAAATTGCGCATGGCCTCGCACTTCTCCACATAGAAGCGCATGTCGTTGCCGGGGCTGTTGCCGGTGATGAGGTTGAAGCGCAGGGCGTCCGCGCCGTACTGCTCCACCATCTCCAGGGGATCAATGCCGTTGCCGAGGGACTTGGACATCTTGCGGCCCTGGCTGTCGCGTACAAGGCCATGGATAAAGACGGTTTTGAAGGGTTCCTCCTTCATCTGCTCCATGCCGGAGAAGATCATACGGGCGACCCAGAAGAAGATGATATCGTAGCCTGTAACCATGACCGAGGTCGGATACCAGTAATTGAGATCGGCAGTCTTCTCTGGCCAGCCCATCGTGGAGAAGGGCCAGAGCGCGGAGGAGAACCAGGTGTCCAGCACGTCCTCGTCGCGGTGGATATTCTTGCTGCGGCATTTCTCGCACTCGCAGGCGTCCTCGCGGGAGACGGTGATATGGCCGCAGTCGTCACAGTACCAGGCCGGGATCTGGTGACCCCACCAGAGCTGGCGGGAGATGCACCAGTCGTGCACGTTCTCCATCCAGTTGAGGTAGATCTTGGTAAAGCGCTCGGGCACGAATTTGATGCGCCCGTCCTTCACGACCTCGATGGCGGCCTTGGCCAGGGGCTTCATCTTCACAAACCACTGGGGGCTGGTGAGCGGCTCGACCACCGTGCCGCAGCGATAGCAGGTGCCGACGTTGTGGCTGTAAGGCTCAACCTTCACAAGATAGCCCTGCTCCTCGAGATCGGCCACGATGGCCTTGCGGGCATCGTAGCGATCCATGCCGTCGTACTTGCCGCCGTTAATGATGCGCGCGTCCTCGTCGATGCACTGCACCTGCTCCAGATTGTGGCGCAGGCCGACCTCATAGTCGTTGGGGTCATGGCAGGGCGTCATCTTCACGGCGCCGGTGCCGAAGCCGAGCTCGACATAATCGTCGGCGACAATAGGCAGCTTCCGGCCCACAAGGGGCAGGATCGCATTCTTGCCGACGAGGTGCCTGTAGCGTTCATCCTCCGGGTTGACGGCCACGCCGGTATCGCCCAGCATGGTCTCGGGGCGGGTGGTGGCGATGATGAATTCCTCGTCCGAGTCCTCCACCGGATAGCGGATATACCAGAAGGAGCCGGGGATGTCCTTGTACTCGACCTCCGCGTCGCTCAGGGCGGTGCGGCAGTGCGGGCACCAGTTGATGATGCGGCTTCCTTTATATATAAGGCCCTTCTCGTAGAGATCGCAGAATGTCTCGCGCACGGATTTGGCGCAGACTTCGTCCATGGTGAAGCGGCTGCGGCTCCAGTCGCAGGAGACGCCCATGCTCTTCTGCTGCTCGACGATGCGGTCGCCGTACTGGTTTTTCCAGTCCCAGACGCGTTCCAGGAATTTGTCGCGGCCGAGGTCGTAGCGGGTCTTGCCCTCCTCCTTGCGCAGCACCTCTTCCACCTTGATCTGGGTGGCGATACCCGCATGGTCGACGCCGGGCAGCCACAGCGCGGCATAGCCCTGCATCCTCTTGTAGCGGGTCAGGATATCCTGCAGCGTCGCGTCCAGCGCGTGGCCCATGTGAAGCTGGCCCGTGACGTTGGGAGGCGGCATGACGATGGAGAAAGGTTTCTTGTCCGGGTCGATCTCGCCCCGGAAACAGCCGTTTTTCTCCCACATGTCGTAGATTTTCTTCTCGACCTGTTTGGGGTCATAGGTTTTCGGCAGTTCTCTCATGTTGTTGCTCCTTCTATATCAATGGTTTTCTGCATCAAAAAACGCCCCGAGACTCTCGTCTCAGGGCGATATAATACCGCGGTACCACCTGAATTCCGCAAAGCTACGGCGCTCATGCGTCCTTTAACGGGGACGAGCCGCCCGGACTACACAGCCTGTGCCTTCACCCGGAGTGCTCGGGGCCGACCTTCCGCGCCGCCTCACAAGGACTTGCACCGTCCGTCCCCTCTCTGCGATCAGCTATGCGCGTACTCCTGCCCGTCACAGCACAAATACGAAAGGGATTGTACAACAGCCCCCGGCGTTTGTCAATACGCAGCAAACAAGAAAAGCCGGTTTCCCGGCTTTTCTTGTTTATCGGAGCATGTCCTTCAGGCTCTGGAGATCCTGGTAGCCCACGCGGGTCTCCTTGATTTGCCCGTCCTTGAGCACGATCAGGGTCGGGATGCTCATGACCCGGAACTTGCGGGCCAGCGCCGGCTCCGCGTCCACATCGACCTTGCATACCTTGACACTTCCGCCGAGCTCGGCGTCGAGCTGATCGACGATCGGCGCCTGCATGCGGCAGGGGCCGCACCAGGTTGCCCAGAAGTCGACAAGCGCGAGACCTTCGCGGGTTACTTCTTCAAAATTGTCCTTGTTCAGATGGATAACAGCCATAATGACTCTCCTTTTTCTATATTTTCATCTATATGCTTCGCATTACATGGATGATTATTCTTTCCTGTGGGTTGACAACACGCCTGCAGACTATTAAAATATATTTAATTACAATGTATTGTAGCATATTTTTTCCTGCTTGCATAGAGCTTTTTTGCAGTCTTTTTCCCGTGGCACATTTGGAGCGATTTTGGGAGCGATTTTTTTATTTAAAAAAACTGCGCAATTTGGTATTGCATTTTTGCCTGGTTTGGTTTATAGTAAGGTCACGCATTAGGTATTTTTTATGGAGGTTATATTATGAAGAAGCTTCTTTCTATTGTTCTCATGCTTGCAATGATTATGAGTCTTTCCGCTGTTGCTTACGCCGGCAGCTATAGTTCTGCGCATCCTGTTCCGGCCGAGGAGCCTGAGGTCTATGAACCTGTACCTGTTCCCGAGGAAGATATAAACCTTGAGGACATCGCGATGCCTGAGGACGTGTCTGTTGACGATGATGACGTTATCGTTGACAAGCTCGCAAATTCCCCTGATTACATCAAGGAGACCGCAAAGAAGGAAATCGCCACGCTGAAGAGAAGCGGCTACAAGATCGACAGCGGCTTCGGTGCCTGGTCCAAGTCCGGCAAGACTGCGGCCTGCACCATCAAGCTCTCCGAGAAGGACGTTCCCGAAGGTTCCGAGATTTTTGTCAACGGCACTGCGGTTCAGGCCGAGCTCAAGGACGGTTATTATTACTTTAATGTTAAGCTTCCCGCCGTTATCCTTGTCGCTCATAAGTAATCCGCAATCAATTGAACACTTTTTGAATAAAGGACGGGTTATTCCCGTCCTTTATTTGGTATGAGGATCCTGATTCATGAAGAAAAAACAGAACCGTCTTCTGCTTACGCTTATCATTCTTCTTGTTTGCGTTATGGGCGTCGGAATGGTTTTTGTTCAACAAAAAGCCCAACGCGACGACTTCAGGAAAGCATCTCAGGAAGATCTCGCCCGGCGCTATCGCCCTTCTATCAGTTATAAGGATCAAAGCTATCCCCTGAAACGCAACATGTCTTCTTTGCTCCTGATCGGGACAGATAATTTTATTGACGACGAGAAGCAGATTTTTGACGACAACTATTATCACAACGACAACTGCGCGGATTTCCTTGTGATCCTTGTCTTTGATCACGCCGCTAAAACCGTCACTCCCTTTCAGATCAACCGCGATACCATGTGCGAAGTGAGCCGCGTAAATATCAATAATCAGCCGCTCGTAAGCCGATACATGCAGATCACGCTTTCTCATTCATACGGCAGCGGCAAAGAGGACAGCTGCATCAATACGCGCAACTGTGTTGAGAATCTGCTGTTCCAGGTTCCGATCGATAATTTCCTTGCGTTTACAATGGACGCAGTGCCGCTCATCAACGACCTCGTCGGCGGCGTCACCGTGACGCTTGAGAATGATCTCCCCACGCTTGGTGAGGAGTTTGTCCGGGGTGCCACAATCACGCTCAAAGGTTCAAAAGCACTTCGTTTTGTTCGATATCGTGACAGATCGAAAATGGACGGCAATCTTACGCGTATGTCAAACCAGCGGCTCTACCTGGACGGCTTTACCGCTGCCGCCAGTCAGGCTGCCGCAAAGGATCCCGACCTCGCAGTTAAGGCTTTCAAGACTGCAGATCCGTTTCTTTGCACGGATTTAACCGTCGATCAGGTTCAGCGCACAGTCGACAATCTTCTTGAGTATGAGCTTCTGCCTTTTGTCACGCCGGACGGCCAATATGATCTGAAGGATGGAGAAAGATTTGTCGGTTTTTATGTGAATGAGGACTCGCTCTGGTCCTGCGTAAAGTCCACCTTTTGTGTGTAACCGTCCTCGCGCCCCGAGAATTGTTTCTCGGGGCGTTTTTTTGTTGTGTTTTGCGCACCTATCGTTTATAATATAAAAGTTCCCATCAAGCGCCGCGGGGTCAGCGGCAGAACGGAGAAAAGAAATGGAAGAGAACGCCAGAAACTTTATTGACGCATTTATACAGGAAGATATTGCCGAGGGCGGACAGTTCGCCGGCATGCAGGTACACACCCGCTTCCCGCCCGAGCCGAACGGCTATCTGCACATCGGTCACTGCAAAGCACTGACCATTGACTTCGGCACGGCTGAGCATTTCGGGGGCATCTGCAACCTGCGCATGGATGACACCAACCCCGCCAAAGAGGATACCGAATTCGTCGACGCCATTCAGGAAGACATCCATTGGCTTGGCTTCGACTGGGGTGACCGCTTCTTCTACGGCTCAGACTATTTTGACAAGACTTACGATTATGCCGTTGAGTTCATTAAAAAGGGTCTGGCCTATGTGTGCGAACTGACGCCCGAGCAGTTCCGCGAATACCGCGGTGACACCTCTCATCCCGCTGTCAGTCCCTGGCGGGATCGGCCGATTGAGGAGAACCTCGATCTCTTTGAACGCATGAAGAACGGCGAATTTCCCGAGGGCAAGTACACCCTGCGCGCGAAGATCGACCTTGCCAGCGGCAACTTCAACATGCGCGACCCCGTGCTCTACCGTATTCGCTATATCGAGCATCACCGTCAGGGTACCAAATGGTGTATCTATCCGATGTACGACTTTGCCCACCCGATTCAGGACGCGCTGGAAGGCATCACCCATTCTCTCTGCTCCCTGGAGTATGAGGCGCACAGACCGCTCTATGACTGGGTCGTTACCAACGCCTCCATCCCCGGCCACAAGCCCCGCCAGATCGAATTTGCGCGTCTTGGCATCAATTACACCGTCATGTCCAAGCGCAAGCTTCGCAAGCTGGTGGAGGAAGGATATGTCTCCGGCTGGGACGATCCGCGTATGCCCACGCTCTGCGGTCTGCGGCGGCGCGGCTACACCTCCGCCTCCATCCGCAATTTCTGCGAGCGCATCGGCGTGTCCAAGGTCGACTCCACCGTCGACTGGGCGCTGCTTGAAAGCTGCCTGCGCGATGACCTGAATGCCAACGCCCGCCGCGTGATGGCGGTGCTGCGGCCCGTGAAGCTCACCATAACAAACTATCCCGAAGGACAAAGCGAGCTGCTGACTATAGAGAACAATCCCCTGAAGCCTGAGGACGGCACGCGTGAGGTCAGTTTCTCCCGCCACCTGTGGGTCGAACGCGACGACTTCATGGAGGTTCCCGAACCCAAATATAAACGCCTCTATCCCGGCAACGAGGTTCGGCTCAAGGGCGCCTATCTCGTTACCTGCACCGGCTGTGTGAAGGATCGGGACGGCAATATAACTGAGATCCTCTGCGAGTACGATCCGCAGAGCCGCGGCGGCGATCCCGCCGACGGGCGAAAGGTCAAGGGCGCGACCATCCACTGGGTCGACGCCGCTACCGCCGCCGACGCCGAGGTGCGCATCTATGATTACCTCTTCTCCGACCCCGATCCCGACGGGCCGGACAAGAACTTCCTTGACTATCTCAACCCCGAGAGTCTGAGCGTGCTGAACGGCTGCAAGGTGGAGGCCTGCCTTGCCGAGATCCCCATGCCGGAGCATGGCAAAAACTCCGAGAGCTTCCAATTCATGCGTCAGGGCTATTTCTGCCTCGACAATCGCGATGCGGCTCCCGGTCATTTGGTCTTTAACCGCGCCGTCGCGCTCAAGGACAGCTTCAGAAAATAGATATGCTTTTTTCCCGGGCGGCAAACGCCGCCCGGGAACTGAAAAAACGATCGGTATATTTTTCTTGACATTCCGGTTTATAGTGATTATAATATAAAAGCTGTCCAGAATAGCAGGAATACTTGACGGGGTGTAGCGCAGATGGTAGCGCGCTTGGTTCGGGACCAAGAGGCCCGGGGTTCAAATCCCCGCACTCCGACCACCAAAAAGGATGATCCGCATGGAGCGGATCATCCTTTTTGGTGCATATGGAAGCTTTGTACCGTTTGTTCTTTCACTCCGCCGTGACGAGGCCGCCCTCACCGACGGTAATGGTCATACCGGTCTGCACATAGTCAAGGAATTCGTCGCCCAGCATGTCGACAACGGGCATGGAGGCGTCCGTCCAGACGTCGCCCAGGATCGCACCCGAGGCGGCAAGGGAGTCGATGGGCTTTGAGAAGAGCATACAGGCGGGCTGCTTGCCTTGGGC
>CADAPH010000061.1:17880-35461 GCA_902789745.1 Oscillospiraceae bacterium
AGCATGGGCTTCTTATAGATGTCCGGGTTATTCTGGTCGCCGCATTTGACCTGCCTGTCGCCGAACATCAAGGCCATCTGAAAGCTCGCCAGGGTGTTGAAGCCGCCGCGGCTGACCAAAGCCTCTGCCTTACAGGTACCGGGGACAATGACGCGGCCTTGAAACTGCTTCATACTCTCCCCTCCTTCCCGGTAATCATGTCAAGGATCTCCGCCTCGGTATAAAAGCGGGCGCTGGTATAGGTACGCAGCTTGTTGGAGCAGGTAACAACCGGTTTTTTCTTGCAGAGCGGATTGTTCATATACATCAGCGGGCAAATATAGCTGATGACAACGCCGTAGCTGCGCAGCCTTGCGGCGACGGTTCCCTTCTCCGCCTCGCGGATCACCGCGGGAGAGGCCGTGAAGACCGTCGGAACGGTAATCTTATCCCGACCGCTCAGACGCAGTCTTTCGCCGATGGCGGAGCACCACGCCTCCATCTGTCCCAGCGTCAGATGCGGACAGCCCACAAAGCACAGGACAGGCGCGGCGTCCGGATTCTTCCAGACCACGGGATAGCTCTCCTTCACCCGCTGGAGCTCGGCGTCGTCGATGACATAGACCTGTGCGTCCTCGCGGATCAGCGCCTCGCCCTGTTCTTTCGCCTCGGGCGTGAGATTTTCAATATGGTATAATCCCACCGCGCCGTTGGAGGCCGCAGCCGCGCCGAAGTCCTTGAGATAGGAAACGGCGTCCTCATTCAGTTCCGTGCCGAGCCATCTGTCAAGTCCGCGCACATAGGGAACCGCCTCCATGACCTTCATTCCGATGGCGGAGCCCAAAAGCTGTGCCTCGGGTTTTTCGGCACAGTTGACTTCAACGATCCAGTCAGCCTTGCGCCCCTCGTCGGTCAAAAGGCCAAATTCCGGTACGAAGCCTGCCACTGAGCCCATGAGCTCGATAATACCTGAGTTGCGGTTGCAGCGCGCGCCGAGGACGGAGTTTGCGAACACCACGGCGGAGGATTCCGCCCAGCTCAGCACATCGCCTTTTTCGGGGGTGTTTCCAACCTGGTCGAGATAGCAGGTGCAGGTGTAGTCCTCGTCCTTCGTGATGCCGAGTTTCTTGAGCTGCGCCTCATATTCCTTCTGGTGGGTATACATGATCTTTTTGAACACGATATCCTCCAGCAGGCTGGTGGGCACGGCCGGGTCGATGGGCCGGGGGTCGGCGGTAAACTTCTGCCCGGCGGTAAGCCCGGCCGCAATGAGCTGGTCGTACAGTTCATAGACCGGCTGAATCGCTTTGAGCCCGAAAGAGATCACCGTATGGCCGCATTTTCCTGTGATGGGAACCATGCGCTCAGCGCCGAAAGCGTCGCCGTACATGACGAGCGTTCTGACCACCTTGGCCATGGTTTCGCCCTGTGCGCCGTCCAGCATAGCCTGTTGCTCGGGTGTCAGTTTCAAGATATCACTTCCTTAGCCACAGTTTTTTCACGTTTGGTTTAACCTACTTTGTTATTATTTTACCAGCGTTGTGATGGAAAGTCAATCACCGATCCTATATAAAACCCCCTCATAGGGGGGCACAAGCATCCTATGCCGCAGAATCGTTTGGATTACATAATATGGTTGCCATATTATGCACAATGGACGCCTGGTTTTGTGCACCGCCTGTTTTTAACAGAAAACGGCGGGCAGGCTGCGAATATCTGAAGATCTCTTAAACCCGCGTCCGTGGTGTAGACAAGGAAAAAAAGCTGTGTTATAATGCAGCCATCCTAAGATAAGGAAAAAACGAAAGGAGATCATAAAAATGTCCGATAATATGAGCAAGCTTTCCGATGAACTCGTCGGCGGCGTTTCCGGCGGCGGCGCCAATGGCCCTTCCTGGGTTGAAAACGGCATCACTTGGTATCGCATCGTCCGCGGCGACACGCTGTCCGAGATCGCCATGAGATTCGGCACCTCTGTGTACCAGCTCCAGGCCCTCAACTCCGGCCTCATCAAGAACCCCGACGTCATCAAAGAGGGCTGGGTCATCCGCATCTATTGATTCTACTGACGCACATCCATAAAACGGCGTAGCCTGCGGGCTGCGCCGTTACTCTTGCTCCCCCGTTCTTGACCGCTCCCGCGCCGCGTGGTATAGTGAGCGCAGACAAATCGTTCAGGAGGCGGAATCCATGTTTGAGAAGCGAGTGGACATTTTCAAAAAGCGCGACCGTGAGACCTGGCTGCAGATCAAGGCGGCGCTCAAGGAGGCCGGGCTCCCCGGCGTCAAGTCGGGTCATTACCTGCAGGAGACCGTCATGGGCGGCGGCTGCGGCGCAAAGCTCGACCCCCGCAATTTCGGCAGCCGGGGCACCATCGACCGCGACATCTACTGGGTCAAGGTGATCGCCGGCGATGAGGAAAAAGCCCGTGAAATCCTGCGAAAAAACGGCATTGTCCCCGTGGTGGAGGAAAACGTCCTGCTTGACGCCGCCCTGCGCAAGCGTCCCAAGGAGGATTACTTCGAGCGGTAGGAGATGAAAAAAGACGGAATCGACATCGGTTCCGTCTTTTTCATGCTCTATCACAGTTGAATTTCTTCAAGCTGTTTTCTTTTGTTCTCTCAGCGCCGCATAACAGCGCGCACCGTGCAATCAGAGATTGCAGAAGGGCAGCGTCCAATAATAATAAGCAAAGTCCTTATCATCCAGCAAATTGGGAAATTGGTGCTGCTCCGGCTCGAAAACATTTGAGATGCTCATATCTCTGTACATGTTCTCTTTGCCTCCTTTCCTTGGGTTCGCGCTGGATTATAGTCCTTTGCTCCCGCAATTTCAAGAGCAGTTTTGCCCAAGATTTTAGTTATTATTTCTAAATTGCTATGAGCTTTTTGGTACTATTTGCACAAATTCAGCTCAGTTATGCTCCATTCACGGGCGTTCGCCCCTTCGGGATGGAGATTGTGAGGATGAGGGAATCGTCTGTTTCCACGCGCTTTACGCCCGCGTCAATGCCTCCCTGCTTCATGAGATCCAGCGAGCGGTTGAGGCTGTTGAGAAAGACGCGTACATCCTTGAGGATCAGGGTGCGGCGCGGCTCCGGCTTCTCCTGCGCCTCCTCCGGCGCAGTCAGCAGGGCCTCTATGTATTCCTCCGTTGCGGCAACGGTCAGGTCGTTTGCCGCGATATATTCCAGAGCCATGCGCTGGGAGCCGGGCTCCGGCAGACGCAGGAGGGCCCGGCCGTGGCGCTCGCTCAGGCCATAGCTGCGTAGATTCTCCAGCACATCCGGCGGAAGCTTCAGAAGGCGCAGCTTGTTCGCTACCGCGGACTGAGACTTTCCGATGCGCTTTGCCGCCTCTTCCTGACTCATGCCGAACATGCGGATCAATCTGCTCAGACCCACGGCCTCCTCGACGAAGTCCAGATCACGGCGCTGGAGGTTTTCGATCAGCGCGATGAGGCTCGCGTCCTGCATGTTCACGTCCAGCACAATGCACGGCACCTCCTCCAGCCCCGCCAGCTTTGCCGCGCGAAGCCGCCGCTCCCCTGCCACCAGCTCGTACCTCCCGCCCCGGCAGCGCACCGTCAGGGGGTTGAGGATTCCGTAGCTCCGTATGCTCTGGCTCAGCTCCTCCAATGCGCTCTCATCAAACAGCTTTCGCGGCTGCACGGGGTTCGGCGCGATGTCCTCCGCCGGCAGCCACACGACATTACCCCGCCGGACGCCCGGACGGGTTCGCATTGTCTGCATATCGGTGACCTCCTATGTTGTGGGTGATGAGACAAGCATATACCGGATATAGTGAAAAAGCGGGCGAAAGCGCAAACCCGACAGGGTTTTTCAGCCGCATCACGCGGAGAGAAAAAATAAACCTTGAAAGTATTTGCAATTTTAGGTATAGTAGGCGTGCGGTCATTGACCCGATTAACAAGACAGGAGAAAAAAGACACATGCTCAATTCCATCGACAGCGTCATCAACGCTATCAGCGGCGTTCTGTACCAGCCGTACATAGTGCCCTTGATTTTGATCCTCGCCGGGCTCTATTTTACTTTCCGTCTGAAATTTATTCAGTTCCGGCTCTTTGCGGAATCCCTCCGCGTCGTGAAGGAAAAGCCCGTGAACCTCGGCGCGACCTCCTCCTTCGGGGCTTTGATGCTTTCGACCGCCTCACGCGTCGGCACAGGCAACATTATGGGCGTCTCGACGGCACTCTGTCTCGGCGGCCCCGGCGCAATCTTCTGGATGTGGGTCACGGCGATCCTCGGCGGCGCGTCCGCGTTCGTGGAATCCACCCTCGCCCAGATCTATAAAAAGCGCGATCCCGACGGCGGCAGCTACGGCGGCCCCTCCTACTACATGGAGCAGGGGCTGGGCAAGCGCTGGCTGGGGGTGATTTTCGCCATTGTGCTGATCCTCACCTACGCGGTGGGCTACAACATGCTGGCGGCCTACAACACCCAGGACACCTTCTCCACCTTCTCCTTCTACAGCAAGTCTACTTCTGTCGTGGTCGGCGCGGTGCTGGCGGCGCTGTTTGGCTTCTGCATCCTTGGCGGCGGCAAGCGTCTGACCAAGGTGACCGAGATTCTCGTTCCCGTGATGGGGATTCTCTATGTGCTGGTCTCCCTCTATGTGGTGATCACCCATATCGGCAGCTTTACCCAAGTTTTCGGCGATATTTTCCGCCAGGCTTTTGATTTTAAGGCTGTTTTCGGCGGCTTCAGCGGCTCCTGCATCATGTGGGGCATCAAGCGCGGCCTGTATTCCAACGAGGCCGGTATGGGCTCTGCCCCCAACGCGGCCGCTGCGGCAGACGTCAGCCACCCCGCCAAGCAGGGTCTGGTGCAGATGCTGTCCGTGTTCATCGACACGCTGCTGATCTGCTCCGCCACAGCCTTCCTCTGCCTTTTCTCCGGGGTGCAGCCGCTTGCGGAGTCAGCCGGCGCTGCCTATGTCCAGGCTTGCACCAGGACCGCGCTCGGCAGCTTCGGCGCGATCTTCATCGCCGTCGCGGTCTGCCTCTTCGCCTTCACCACGCTGCTGGGCAACTACTACTATACCGAAGGCTGCCTGCGTTTCATATTGAAGAAGGAGCCGAGCAAGGGCTTTCTGGTCGTCTACCGTCTGGCCGCAACGGCCCTGGTCTTCCTGGGCGCGGTGATTTCGGCCGGTCTCGCCTGGGACACGGCGGATCTGCTGCAGGCGCTGATGGTCATCATCAACGTCCCGGTCATTGTGATCCTCGCCAAGCCCGCTATCGCTGCCCTGCGCGATTACGAGTGGCAAAAGCGCAAGGGCAAGCTCCCCGCCTACCGCGGCGACGCCAACGGCGTCAAGGGTACCGACTTCTGGCAGAGCGTATAACGAGCATCATTTCTCATACGAAATCCCCCGCCTTTCGGCGGGGGATTGTTGCGTTATCTACCTATTTATAATATCATTTATAAATCCGCTGCGGGCGGTAGAACTCAAAGATCACGCCGTCGCGTCCGCGCTCGGCCCGCTCGTTGTGCGCCGTCCAGCCAAAACGCATCGCGCCCATAGCCTCCGAGAGTCTGACCGTGAGCGGCCGGTATCCGACGCGGTAGGCGATGAACTGCGGGCGGGAAATAAAGTTCAGCAGGCAATGGCTCAGCATAAACGCCGTGCGTCTCGAAACGGCGCCGTCATAATCGTTCGTCGTTGTGGCGAGCTGTCCGCGGACAATATCTTTCGCGTGGAAGCGGAACCAGCGCAGGATCCTGGGATTAAAGCTCTCGACACAGACCTCGCCGGGGTAGTCGGAGAGAATGGCATAGGTCTTTTCGCACAGCTCCCGATTGCGGGGGCCGTTCTTGATCTCCACGATCAGCGGGCCGCGTCCGCCGTAGACCTCCAGCACCTCTGTCAGCAGAGGAATACGCTGGCTTGTACCGGCGAGCGAGAGAAGCTTCAGCTCGTCATAGCTCTTTTCATCCACGCGCGCGCTCACGCCGCACATACGATCCAGCGTATCGTCGTGGAAAACCACGACCTGCCCGTCCTTCGTCAAACGCACATCCAGCTCCGCGCCGTAGCCCGCGCGCCCCGCGAGGCGAAATGCCTCCAGAGAGTTTTCCGGTACGCTCTTATCCTCGCTGTGCAGGCCGCGGTGGGCAAAGTTGCGGCCCACGAAGGGGGCCTTTTGCCGCTTGGTCACGGCGCCGGGCGCGGTCAGAAACACCGGCACCCCCACGGCAACGGCGCCGCAGGCGCCGAGGATGGCGGCTTTTTTCAGCTTTTGAGAAAAAACAGTACTCACAGATTCAACCTCAACAAATCAGATTATCGCGAAGCGATTGTTCCAAATCAGTCGCCGTCAAGCGCTTCGAGTCCGACGACGTTTTCCACCTTATGCGCCTTGATATTCTTGACCAGGGCGGTGAAAACGACGAAAGACAGGACCGTCAGGATGCAGGAATAGACCGGCAGGGTGCGCCATGCGCCGGTGCGGTTGAACATGAGGCCCAGCAGGATCGGCGTGACCGTCTGGGCGGACATGCTGGACGCGTAATAATAACCGGTGAATTTGCCGATCTTTTTGGACGAGCAGAGCTCCACCACCATGGGGAAGGAGCAGTTGTGAACCAGTGCCATACCGAAGCCCTTGATCGCCCAGACGGCGTAGAGGATCGCCGGGAAAGTGAATTCTCCGTGGGAAGCGTTTTCCGCGGTGACGCCTGTGGGGGCGACAAAGCACATGATAACCAGCGCGATGAAGGTAATCCCGAGGCCCAGGCTGATGGTCCATTTGCGGCCGATCTTATCTGCGATGCCGCCCGCAATGGCAAAGCCCAAAACGGAGGCCAGGCCGCCCACGATGGTCAGCACCATGGTGGCGCTGGAGACGGAGTTGAGATAATAGATGACGTAGTTGCCGATATAGGTGCCGATGGCGTTATCGGACATGAACCACAGAAACTCCGCGCCGAGAATGGCGAGGAGCATGGTCTTGTTTTCCCGGGACATGGGCTTGTTGTCGTCCACGGGTGTGGCAATGGCGGCAAGGCGCTCCCCCTCCGCCATCTGCTCCTTCATCTCCTCATGGATCTCGTTCTCGCGGATCGTGAAAAAGAGCACCAGCGCGGAGATGACCATGAGCACGGAGGCAATGAGGAAGGGCAGCTCGATCGTCCAGATTTTGCGCGCCTCGTCGGCGGCGTTGATGTAATCGGAGAGCTTGAGGAAAATGCCCAGCACGGTGGCAAACGCGCCGCCGAGATAACCCATGATGTTGATGATGCCGTTGGCTTTTGCCCGCAGGGGCTTGGGCGTAATGTCCGGCATAAGCGCGACAGCGGGATTGCGGTACATCATCATGAACATCAGGACAATGCCCATCAGGACGACCATGCCGAGGATATTGTTGTGGTGGAAGAAGAAGGGGATAAACGGAAACGCGACAGCGGAGACGAAGGTGCCCGTCAAGATGTAGGGCATGCGCTTGCCGATGGGCGTCACCGTTCTGTCCGAGAGGTTGCCGAAGATCGGCAGCAGGATCAAAGCCGCCAGATTGTCGCAGGCCATAATGATGCCGACCAGCCACTGCACGTTCAGGATCTTCGCGGGATCGCCCGCCTTGAGCTCTGCCGAGGAGATGCCGTACATCCTTCGTGCAAAAATGTCCGTCAGGAACGTGGGGCACCAGGAGTCATACACCTGCCAGAGAAGCAGGATGCCGAAAAAGGCAAAGCCGATCAGGAAGGTGCGCTTATAATTGAGCTTCAATTCAATTGGGGGGTTCTCATTCATCATCCGGCCCTCCGAAGCCTGTCAGTTTACCGTTTGCATTCGGGCATCAGCTCGTTTGACATGACCTGCAGAATACGGTCGAAACAGGCCACATCCTCCTCCGGGAAGCGCTCCATCACACGGTGCATGACGGTGAGCTCATAATTTGCGTAGATATTCATGTATGTATAGTACTTCTCCGTAAGGACAAGGTGATACTCCCGGCGGTCAATCGTGGAGTTCTCCCGCGCAAGATAGCCCTTTTTAATCAGGTTGTTCACCTTATAGGTTGCATTGGACTGCGAGATGTTCAGGAAATCCGCAAACTGGCTGACCGTCGGCTCACCGAGCATATTGATCACTTCGAGGGAAAAAGCTTCCATAGCGGATAAGGAGCCGTCCCGCTCCCGTACGAGCTCAAAAACACGCCGATAGAACTGCAGTTTGAATTTATCATATACTTCGCTGAAATGTTTTTCAAGCATTGACAGATCCCCCTTTATCGTGTATTTTATAGATTTTGCTTTCTTCTCTATTCTACTTCAATTATTTCATATTGTAAATACAGAAAAAGGAAAAAATTATTTGTACAAAGTGTTAATTTCCTGCGATATGGGCTTCCGGAGGCTTGACAAAACACAAGCGGGATGGTATATTAGCACTCGAAAGGAAAGAGTGCCAACAGTCTCGCAGTGAGAGTGCTAATTGTCAGACCGGCAGGTGTGCTATGTCGATAAGCGAACGGAAAAAGAAAATACTCGCCGCTGTCGTGGATGAGTATGTCCGCACGGCGGAGCCGGTCGGCAGCAAAGCCATCGCCGCCAGCGCCGGTCTCGGCTGTTCCTCTGCCACCATCCGCAACGAGCTTGCCGAGCTTGTGAGTCTCGGTTATCTCGAGCAGCCCCACACCTCTGCCGGGCGCGTCCCAACCCCGATGGGCTACCGGATGTATGTCAACGAGCTGATGCAGAAGCAGAAGCTCAGCATTGAGGAGACAGAGGATATCAATCGCCGCATGAACCAGAAGCTGCAGGAGCTCGACGACACGATCAGCGACGTCAGCCGCCTTGCCTCCCAGCTCACGGATTATCCGGCTCTGGCCCTGACCACCCGCACGGTGGTGACGATCAAGCGCTTTGATATTATTTATGTCGACGCCAACACCTTTATCATCGTCGTCATGCTCAGCGACAACACCGTGAAAAACAAGCTTGTCCATCTGCCGGTCTCGGTGGATCAAAAGCTGGTGCAGCGCCTCTCTTCCCTCTTCAATTCCGGCTTTACCGATATCACCGAAGACGCGGTCACGCCCCTTCTGATCCATTCCACGGAGCGCGCGGCGGACGACACCATGGGCGTCACCTCCGTCATCGCGGCCTTCGCGATCGAAGTGCTCAGCGAAGCGGCCGTCCCCTCCGCGTTCATCAGCGGTGAAAACCGGCTGCTGAACCAGCCTGAGTTTCGCGATCCCGACAAGGCGCACAAGCTCATGGGTTATCTCTCCAACGGCGGCTATATTCTTCCGCCGGATGAGAGCATGAGGGAGGCCGGGGAAATCAAGGTGCTCATCGGGCCGGAAAATGTGGCCGAAGAGCTGAAAGACTCCAGCGTTGTCATTGCGACCTACGACGCAGGCGACAACACCAGGGGCATCATCGGTGTGGTCGGGCCTACGCGTATGGACTACTCCACAGTGGCCGCGAAGCTCTCGATTCTGGCGGCGGGCCTCTCCAGTAGACTCGGCGGAGGCGAAGCCCCGCCGGAGGGAATGCATAACAAACTGATTATCAAGGGAGATACAGGAAATGAGTAAGAAGCATCAGACCGAAGCGGAAGAGGTCAAGGAAGAAAAGGCCGAAGCCGCCCCGGAAGAGGCTGGGACGGAAGCCGCCCCGGAAGCGGAAACCGCCGCTGAACCGGAAAAAGCGGAAGCAAAACCCGCCGACGCAAAGCCCAGGGACGACGCGCTTGCCGCAATGAACGACAAGTATCTGCGGCTGTGCGCTGAGTATGACAATTTCCGCAAGCGCAGCCAAAAGGAAAAGGACGCGCTGTACGACGACATCAAGGCCAACACGCTCAAGTCCTTCCTGCCGGTCTATGACAATCTGGTCAGGGCACTTAACCAGCCCACGGAAGACGAGGCGTACAAGAAGGGCGTCGAGATGATCATGGCCCAGTTCAGGGCCACGATGGAAAAGCTCGGCGTGACCGAGATGGACTGTCTCGGGCAGAAGTTTGATCCCGCCTTCCACAATGCCGTCATGCATGTGGAGGATGAGGAAAAGGGCGAGAATGAGATCGTCGAGGTCTTTCAACAGGGCTTTATGCTGGGCGACAAGGTGATCCGCTTCGCCATGGTCAAGGTTGCAAATTAAACCGAAGCAGCGCACTTTCCGGCGAAAGCCGCCAAGTTATCATTTTGTTAAAAAATATATCACATATACAGGAGGAATTCACAATGAGTAAAATTATCGGCATAGATCTGGGCACCACCAACAGCTGCGTCGCCGTGCTTGAGGGCGGCGAACCCGTCGTCATCCCCAACGCCGAGGGCGCGCGCACCACGCCTTCCGTCGTAGCCTTCGCCAAGACCGGCGAGCGCATGGTCGGCCAGGTTGCCAAGCGCCAGGCCGTCACCAACCCCGACCGCACCATCTCCTCCATCAAGCGCGAAATGGGCTCCAATTACCGCGTCACCATCGACGGCAAGTCTTACACCCCGCAGGAGATCTCCGCGATGATCCTCCAGAAGCTGAAGGCCGACGCCGAGGCTTATCTGGGCCAGTCCGTTACCGAGGCTGTTATCACCGTCCCCGCCTACTTCACCGACGCACAGCGTCAGGCCACCAAGGACGCGGGCAAGATCGCGGGTCTTGAGGTCAAGCGTATCATCAACGAGCCTACTGCCGCGGCCCTCGCCTATGGCATGGATAAGGAAACCGATCAGAAGATCATGGTTTACGACCTCGGCGGCGGCACCTTCGACGTGTCTGTGCTGGAGATCGGCGACGGCGTTATCGAGGTTCTGGCTACCGCCGGCAACAACCGGCTCGGCGGCGACGACTTTGACGCCTGCATCACCGATTACCTGGTAAGCGAGTTCAAGAAGAGCGACAGCATCGACCTCTCCACCGACAAGGTCGCCATGCAGCGTCTGCGCGAGGCCGCTGAGAAGGCCAAGATCGAGCTCTCCGGCGTGACCACCACCAACATCAACCTGCCCTATATCACCGCTGACGCCAACGGCCCCAAGCACCTCGACGTCACCCTGACCAGGGCCAAGTTCAACGAGCTGACCCATCACCTGGTTGAGAAGACTGCCGGCCCTGTCAAGCAGGCTCTGGCCGACTCCGGTCTCCAGCCCAGCGACATCAACAAGGTTCTGCTGGTCGGCGGCTCCACCCGTATTCCCGCCGTGCAGGAGATGGTCAAGTCCCTCACCGGCAAGGAAGGCTTCAAGGGCATCAACCCCGACGAATGCGTCGCCATCGGCGCCGCCATTCAGGGCGGCGTGCTGAACAAGGACGTCGACGGCATCGTCCTGCTGGACGTGGCGCCTCTGTCCCTCGGCATCGAAACTCTGGGCGGCGTGTTCACCAAGCTCATCGAGCGCAACACCACCATCCCGACCCGCAAGAGCCAGATCTTCTCCACCGCGGCCGACAACCAGACCTCCGTTGAGGTCAACGTCCTCCAGGGCGAGCGCGAGATGGCCGCTTACAACAAGAGCCTCGGCCGCTTCCATCTGGACGGCATCGCCCCGGCAAGGCGCGGCGTGCCTCAGATCGAGGTCACCTTCGACATCGACGCCAACGGCATCGTGAACGTCTCCGCCAAGGATCTCGGCACCGGCAAGGAGCAGCACATCACCATCACCGCTTCCTCCAACATGTCCAAGGAGGACATCGACAAGGCCGTCAAGGAGGCCGAGATGAAGAAGCGCAAGGAAGAGGTCGACATCCGCAACGAGGGCGATCAGATGGCCTACCAGATTGAGAAGACCCTGAGCGAGATGGGCGACAAGCTCGATCCCTCCGATAAGAGCGAGGCCGAGTCCAGGCTCCAGAATCTCAAGAGCGCCCTGACCGGCACCGACTCTGCCGCCATCAAGAGCGCCACCGAGGATCTCAAGCAGGTGTTCTACAAGATCTCCGAGAAGATGTATCAGGCCCAGGGCGGTCAGCCCGGCGCGGGCTTTGATCCCAGCCAGGCAGGCCCGAATCCCGGCGGCCCCGGCGGTCAGGACTACTACGACGCCGACTACACCGTAGTCGACGACGACAACAAGTAATGATTCAGCAATGAAGCATGGCTTGAGGCGGAGCAATTCAACTCCGCCTCAAGAGCATGCACAGGAGGAGGCTTGCGTATGGCCGAAAAAAGAGATTATTATGAGGTGCTGGGCGTCCAGAAAGGCGCCACGGCAGATGAAATAAAAAAGGCTTTCAGAAAGCTGACCAAGGAAAACCACCCCGATCTGCATCCCGGCGACAAAGCCTGTGAAGAGCGCTTCAAGGAGGCCAACGAGGCGTATGAGGTGCTTTCCGACGAAGAAAAGCGCAAAAAGTACGACCAGTTCGGTCATGCGGCCTTCGACCCCAACGCGGGCTTCGGCGGCGGCGGGTACGGCGATTTCAGCGGCTTTGGGGGCTTTGGCGATCTTTTCAGCGATCTTTTCGGCGGCGGCTTCGGCGGCGCTTCCGCGCGCGCCAATCCCAATGCGCCGCGCCGGGGCGAGAGCATACGCGCCACCGTGAATGTCAGTTTTGAGGAGGCTGCCTTCGGCTGCAAGAAGGACGTCACCGTCGCCAAGGTGGAGACCTGCGCCGACTGTAAGGGTACGGGCTGCGCGCCCGGTACGACGCCGGAGATCTGCCCCGACTGCAAGGGCACCGGCTCCGTCACGGTCAGCCAGCGCACGCCCTTCGGCATGATGCAGTCTGCCTCTCCCTGCTCCAAGTGCCGCGGGACAGGCAAAATCATCCATCAGCCCTGCAAGTCCTGTCGCGGTGTGGGCAGCATCCGCCGTCAGCATAAGATAGAGGTCAATATTCCCGCCGGTATTGACGACGGGCAGACCATCTCCAAGCCGGGCGGCGGCAACGCCGGCGTCAACGGCGGCCCTGCGGGCGATCTGCTGGTGACCGTTATCGTGCGTCCTCATCCCCGCTTTGAGCGCGACGGAAACTCCGTCCTGCTCAATCAGGAGATCAGCTTTGCCCAGGCAGCGCTCGGCGCTGAGGTCGAAGTACCGACCATTGACGGCAAGGTAAAGCTCACGATCCCCGAGGGGACACAACCCGGCTACACCTTCCGTCTGCGCGGCAAAGGGATTCCCAATCTGCGCGGCAGCGGACGCGGTGACCAGTTTGTCACCGTCTCGGTCAAGGTGCCGAAGAATCTGACCGGATCGCAGAAAGAACTGCTCCGACAGTTTGCCGCCTCCATGGGCGAGTATGACAATGACCCCGGACGCAGCAACATTTTCGGACGCAAGAAAAAATAATGCGAATATACGGAACATAAAAACGGACCGCCTCGGCAGTCCGTTTTTATGTTCAGACTGTAGACAAAGTACCCTTTTCGTGTCATCTCGACCGAGCGAAGCGAGTGGAGAGATCTATCAAAAGCGGTTTTCCAGCGTTTTAGATCTCTCGACTCCGGCTTCGCCTTCGCTCGAGATGACATGTACTGGGATTTGTCTACACATTCAGCTTTTGTTATAGAGCGTTCTGGTCCGGAAGCGCGGGGCGCTCCTCAACGGGCGCGGCTTTGGCCTTCTTCTTTCTGCCGAGCATACGGGTAATAACGCCGAGGGCGAGCGGCCCCGTAACGAGCGCGGCGGCAATCTTGACGCCGGGAATGAGGCTCAGGATGCGCCAGGCAAGCAGGCCGATTGCAAGCTCCGCCCAGTAATTCTTTTCCTTCTTCAGGGCTTTGCGCCAGAGCAGCGAGCCGAGGAAGAAGCCGAGGAAGACGGGTGATGCCGTCAGAACCGCAGAGTAGACCAGAAGCAGCACAAAGGCCGGGCGCACGCCGAAGCCGGTGATCATCAGGATGATTGCGGCAAGCGGAAGGGCCGCCAGCACGGCAAAGCCGATCCCGAACGTGGCCGCGTACAGACCGAAGTCCTTTCCGGTGTAATTGCGGTCGACCTTCTCCCACAGCGGGGTGAGCCAGAGGAAGAAGTAGGCGATCAGCAGCAGACCGAGGTACGAAAAGAGCGCGGACTTGATTTTTGAGAATACCCTTGTCGATTTTCCGGGCTCCGTGCTCTGGACAGGAGCAGGGGCGGCCTCGGCGCCGTCCGTCTTTTCGGCGCCCTCCTTTTTATCGGCATACCGCTCGGCGTTGTTGAGAATCTCATCCGGGCCGCTGACCCTGGCATTGTCATTAAAGCGGAGCGTACCGCCGATCTTCGCGTTGTCCGCGATCTGGATTGTCTCCGCATCCAGGTATACGTTGCCGCCGATCTCGCCGCTGATCGTGACCGTCTCGCCGCCGGCAAACAGGTCGCGCCCAATCGCGCCGCGAAGATCCAGCACTTTTCCGGCCGCGTAAAGGTCGCGATCCACATTTCCGGAAATCGCTACGCTGTTGCCGCCGATAAAGGCGTCATGCAGGCATTCGCCGCTGAAAGATACGGTGTTGCCGCCGATAAAGGCGTATTCGCCCGTGCCGCCGGCACTGACGGTGTTGCCCGCCATAAAGAGAATGCCCTTGACCTCGGCGTTGCTTGCCGCGTCGCGCCCCGCCTGAAAAACGGTGGCGTCGTATGTTCCGGTGAGGCTTCCTTCCTCGCTGCTGAATACCACCTCGGCAAAGGCGGCCGGCACAATGGCGCAGAAAAGCAGCAGGGTCAGGAGTACGCATGCCAATAGTCTTGATGTTTTCATCGTTTCCCTCCTATAAAATATTCTTTTTTACATCCCTACAGGATGCGGATGAACACTGGCGTCATGCGGCGCTGTCGCTTTCGCCCTCGCGCATGAAGGCGGGGATAAAGCTCGGCTCCGGCGCGGCGGTGAGATCCGCCATTTTGAGATAGACCGTACCGGTGACCTGGGTCACGGTGAAGCGGTCGAAAAACATGATGTTGCTGCTGGAGTAGTTGCCAAAGGCCCAGGTAGTGGTGCGGTCGCCCTTGGGCCAGAAGTGCAGCAGCTCGCTGACCTGTACGCGCTCGCTGGTCGCGGGAGTACCGGTAAAGCTGAGATCGTCGAAGTTGATCTGAAAATCCCCGCTCATCACCACGCCCTCCGCCTCAAAGCGCAGGGCCATGGTGTCCTTGTGCGCGGGGTCTTTCGCGGCGGTAAACTGCGGCTTGAGCTGCAGGCCGTAGGCAATGGTGGAGGAGTCGATCTCGCTTGTATTCTCGTCGCGCACGTCCGCGCGATATTCTTTATAATCGAAGTAGGTATAAAGATTGTCCAGTGTCAGCTTCACCTCGAAAACCTCGTTCGGGGTGGGCGTGGGCGCGGGCGGCGCAGTCTGCTCCGGCTCCGTCTTTTTCTTTTTCCCGCAGCCGCACAGGCCCGCGATCAGGCACAGGGCGAGCAGCAGGGCAAGCGTTCTTTTCATCCTGTGAACCTCTCTCCTCTCAAAAGCAGACCGGCTGCTGGCAGGTTCCGTTTTCACAGACATAGACGCTCGGTCTGCCGTCCTTCGCCTCCATCGCCGCCGTGAAAGGCGCGGCTTTGGCCAATCGTTCCGCCCTGGACGGGGTTTTCAGCAGCACGCTCAGATTCGGCGCCCAGGTCTCCGTGACAAGCTTCATTTCGTCCGGGATCTCCTCCGTCGGCAGGACAAGCGTGAGCTCCCGCGCGCTCTTCTCCGTGAACAGCAGCGCCGTCAGGCCCGCACAGCTTGCCGCCGGGGCCGCGCCCGCGGCGGAGCCGATAAAAGCAAGCTGCTTTTCCGACAGCACGCGCCACGTTTCCTCCGCCGTCAGACGGAAGAGCCGCACGAAGAGCTGGGCCGCCGCGCTGTTGCCGCAGGGCAGAGCGCCGTCCTGCGTCTCCTTCGGGCGCAGCAGGAGCTTCTCGCCGTCCGAGGGGGTGTCGAAGTATCCGCCCTTCGGATCGGCAAAGCGCGCGGGCAGCTCACTTGCCAGACTGACAGCGTCGAGAATGTGCCGCGGGTCAAAGTCGGCAGCGTAGAGCTCCAGGAGGCCGAGCGCGGCAAAGGCGTGATCGCTCAGGGAGGCGTCGAAGCGCAGCTCCCTGTCGCACAGGCTGGCCATGAGTCTGCCGTCCCGGCGCATGTTTTTCAGAATAAACGCCGCCAGCTCCTGCGCCTCGAGCAGATAGCGCCGATCCTTGAAGGCGTGCGCCGCGCGGGACAGGGCCATGAGCATCAGGCCGTTCCAGCCCGTGAGGATCTTGGTATCGGTAAAGAGCGGCATGCGCTTCTCGCGGTACTCGCGCAGCTTCTCGCGGTATTCCTCGTAACCCTCGGGCACGAAGTTCCAGCGGTTGTTCAGCAGCAGATTGGGGATGCTTTTGCCCTCAAAATTGCCCTCGGCGGTGATGTCGTAGCACTCGCAGAAGTGCTTTCCGGCCTCTGCGCCGAGAACATTGCAGACCTTCTCCGGCGTGAAGAGGTAGTAGGCCCCTTCCTGCCCTTCGCTGTCCGCGTCCTGGCCGCTGTAAAAACCGCCGTCCGGGGCTTTGAGCTCCCGCAGGCAGTAGTCGAGGGTCTGCTCCGCCGCGTCGCGCCAGCGCGCCATGTGCCCGTCCTGCCACGCCTCCGTGAGGCAGAGGGCCATCAGGGCGTTGTCGTAGAGCGTCTTTTCAAAGTGGGGCTTGAGCCATTCGCGATCCGTGGAATAGCGGCAGAAGCCGCCGCCGAAGTGGTCGCAGATCCCGCCGCGCAGCATCTGGCGCAGGGTCTGCTCCACCGCCGCGCGGGGCTTTCTGTCCTCGGCCGCCGCGGCGTACTCCATCAGGAAGATCAGGTTGTGGGGTGTGGGGAACTTGGGCGCGCGTCCGAAGCCGCCGTACTCCTCGTCATAGGCTGCCATGAGCTGCTCGGCGGCCTTCTTGGGCAGATTTTCGGCGGGCTCCCCTGCTTTCGCCTCCTGCCTCAGATACGCGGTCATCTCTTTGGCGGTGTGCAGCAGGGCTTCCCTGTCGTGCGCCCATTTATCGGCGATGGCTGTGAGCAGGAATTTTAAGCCCATACGCCCGCCACGGCTCTCCTTCGGGAAATAGGTGCCGACGAAAAAGGGCTCCTGTTCGGAGGTGAGGATCGCGGTCAGGGGCCAGCCGCCGCTGCCGTTGGCGGCGATGCAGGCCTGCATGTAGACGCTGTCCACATCGGGCCGCTCCTCGCGATCCACCTTCACGGGGACATAGCGCTCATTCAGAATGGCAGCGACCTCCGGGTCCTCGAAGGATTCGTGCGCCATGACGTGGCACCAGTGGCAGGTGGCATAGCCGATGGAGAGAAAGACGGGTTTATCCTCCCGCCGCGCCTTCTCAAAGGCCTCCTCCCCCCAGGGATACCAGTCCACGGGGTTTTCGGCGTGCTGACGCAGATAGGGGGATTTTTCGTTGATCAGTCGATTGCTCATGAACGCCTCCGGCAGTTTCTTTTGTTTTATTATACCCTTCCGCCGCTGTCGTTTCAAGGAAAAAATCCCCTGCTGCGAATTTACAGGAAGCGGTTGGCTGTTTGATATGCTTGTGGTATAATAACGGCGTGAGTGCCGTTATTATTGATTTTAAGTCGTTTTTCTCGCTCCTTGCGGGGCAACCGAAAAACATGACAAATTATACCATAGCCGCTGCGCGTCTATGGTATAATGGAGAAAAAAGAGTTGGAGTCGCCATGGATCACAACGAAT
>CADAPH010000062.1 GCA_902789745.1 Oscillospiraceae bacterium
CTCACAGGCGAGGGCCATGGCGATCATGACGCGCTGGCGCATGCCGCCGGAGAGCTCGAAGGGGTACTGCCTGACGCGCTTTTCCGGCTCGTTGATGCCAACGAGGGTCAGCAGCTCGACCGCGCGGGCCGCGGCCTCCTTGCCGCGTTTATCCGTGTGGAGGGTGATGGCCTCCATGATCTGGTTGCCGATGGTAAAGACGGGGTTGAGGCTCGTCATGGGGTCCTGGAAGATGATGGAGCAGCACTTGCCGCGGAACTCCTGCATCTGCTTCTCGCTCCATTTGGAGATCTCTTCGCCCTTATAGAGGATTTTGCCGCCGGTGATTCTGCCGGTGTCGGCCAGAATCTGCATAATGGAGTAGGCGGTCACGGATTTGCCGGAGCCGCTTTCACCCACGATGCCGAGAATTTCGCCCCGGTCACAAGGTCGAAGCTCACGCCGTTGACGGCCTGAACCTCGCCCGCGTCGGTAAAGAAGGAGGTGTGCAGATCCTGCACGCTCAACAGTTTTTCAGCCATTTCCTTACCTCCTCAGCTTCGGGTCGAAGGCATCGCGCAGGCCGTCGCCCAGCAGGTTCAGGCTCAGCACGATCAGGCAGATCATGAGGGCCGGGAAAACGAGCTTGTAGGGATAGCTCTGCAGGCCTTCGCGCGCGGCGTTGGCCAGAGAACCGAGGGACGGCATGGGCGCCTTGACGCCGATGCCGATGAAGCTCAGAAAGCTCTCGGTGAAGATGGCCGAAGGGATCTGCAGCGCGGTGGAGATGATGATGACGGACAGGCAGTTCGGCAGGATATGCTTACGGATGATGCGGCCGGGCTTTGCGCCGATGGAGCGCGCCGCCAGGATATATTCGTTCTCCTTGATGGTGAGGATCTGGCCGCGGATGAGGCGCGCCATGCTCACCCAGTAGAGGGTGCCGAAGACGATGAAGAGGCTGACCATGCTGGTGCCGAGTCTCGCGAGGAAGCTGCCCGGTGCAAAGTGCAGGCGCTCGTCCAGCACGACCTTCAGCAGGATGATGATGAGCATATCCGGCAGGGAATAGATGATATCGACAATGCGCATCATGATGAGGTCGACCTTGCCGCCCATATAGCCGGAGATGCTGCCGTAGAGCATGCCGATGATGAGCACGATGATGCTGGCAAAGAAGCCGACGGCGAGGGAGATGCGCGTGCCGTAAATGACGCGGATGAAGTAGTCGCGGCACTGTTCGTCCGTGCCGAAGATGTGGGGGAAGCGTTCGCCTCCCTGATCTATGTACTGCTGCTCCATCTTGCTGTAGGTGAAGGGAGCCAGATTCTTTGCGCCCTTGTCGCGCCTGCCGTTGACGGAGAGGATCTCCTCATAGCTGTAGGGGACGATCATGGGGGCCACGATGATGGTCAGGATGATGCAGCACAGGACGATGATACTGCCCACGGCAAGGGGGTTTTTGAAGAGCTTGCGCATGCCGTCCTTGAAGAAGGTGGTGCTCTCGCTCATGACGTCCTGCTGGCGCTTTTCCTCCTCGGTCGCGGGGACGAACATCTCCCGGGAGAACCTGCTCAGGTCGATCTGCGTGCTGAGAGGATTCTTTTTCAGATTGTCCATTTCGTTCTCCTCTCAGTCGTACTTGATCCGCGGGTCGACCAGCTTGTACAGCAGATCGCAGATCAGGTTTGCCACGACCATCAGCACGGCGAGGAAGATGGTCGTCGCCATGATGAGGGTGTAGTCGCGGTTGTTGATGCCGCTGACGAACTTGCTGCCCAGGCCGCCGACGGTGAAGATGGTCTCAATGACCATGGAGCCGGTGATGATGTAGGCGATCTGGGGGCCTGCGTAGGTGATGACGGGGATCAGAGAGTTGCGCAGGGCGTGCTTGAAGATGATCTTGAAACGGCTGACGCCTTTGGCCTTGGCCGTGCGGATGTAGTCCTGGCTCAGCGCGTCAAGCATGCTGGTCTTTGAAAGGCGCGTGATGTAGGCCATGGGATAGGCCGACAGCGCGATGACCGGCAGCACATAGTTCGGGTTCTTCGGGCTCCAGACCGGGAACCACCCCAGCTTGATGCAGAACACCAGCAGCAGGAGCGTGGCCAAAATAAAGCTCGGCACCGCGGTGAAGAGGGTGGAGAAAAAGACGATGATCCGGTCGGGCAGCTTGTTGCGCATCAGGGCGGCGGTGCTGCCGAAGACGGTGCCGCACAGCAGGGCCACCACCATCGCCGAAATGCCGAGGCGTGCGGAGATGGGGAAGGACTCGCCGATAATGGCGGAGATCTCGCGCCCGTTTTTCAGGGACACGCCGAAATCGCCGTGGAGCACGCCCTTCATATACAGGAAAAACTGCTCCATCAGGGGTTTATCCAGCCCGTAGCGCGCGTTGAGGGCCGCGATGGTGGCCTCGCTGAGCGCTTTCTCCCGGTTGAAGGGACCGCCGGGGACGGCATGCATGGTGAAGAAGGTGATCGCGCAGATGATAAAGACAGTCAAAATCGCGAGTAAAACGCGTTTGACTATATACTTGCCCACGTTTTTGTCTCCTCTCTTTATTCAATTGAAAACGCTGTTTTCAATCGAGAAACTCGCGCTTATCGCGCGCGGCTTGCGTGAGACGCCCCGCTTGGTCGGCGCGAGGCCTCGCTTTGCTCGGCTCATGGTGTTTTTGAGGCGGCAAAGCTGCCTCAAAAACGGATTTGGACTTCTGCGGAACGAAACTGGTTTTTGCGGTTTGGAACAAAGTTATTATATCATACACCATTGTTCCGGAAAATGCAATTGATTTACCGCGTTAAATTGATGGAAAGGCGGCCGATTCTTACCGGTTTCTCATGACGGTCTTCATGCGCAGGCTGTGGTCGAGGATGCTCTTGCGCAGGCGCAGATTCTTGGGGGTGACCTCCAGAAGCTCGTCGTCGGCCAGGAATTCCAGGCACTGCTCGAGGCTCATCTGCCGCGCCGGAACCAGGCGCAGGGCCTCGTCCGAACCGGAGGCGCGGGTGTTGGTCAGGTGCTTGGTGCGGCAGACGTTGACCGGCACGTCGTCGGCCTTCGGACAGACGCCCACGACCATCCCGGCGTAGACCTTCGTGCCGGGGACGATGAACATGGCGCCGCGCTCCTGCGCGTTCCAGATGCCGTAGGCGCAGGCCTCGCCCGTCTCCCAGGCGATGAGGGAGCCGGTATTGCGCCGCGCGATGTCGCCCTTGTAGGGCTCGTACTTTTCAAAGACGGAGGCCATGATGCCCTCGCCCTTGGTGTCGGTCAGAAACTCGTTGCGGTAGCCGAAAAGACCGCGGGACGGCACCAGGAACTCCAGCTTCATGCGGCTGCCGACAGGGGTCATTTCGAGGAAGGTGCCCTTGCGCGCGCCGAGCTTTTCCATCACGGAGCCCATCGCGTCCTGCGGCACGTCGGCGACCACGCGCTCGACCGGCTCGCACAGCACGCCGTCGATCTCACGGTACAGCACGCGCGGGGGCGAGACCTGGAACTCATAGCCCTCGCGGCGCATGGTCTCGATGAGGATGGACAGGCTCATCTCGCCGCGGCCCGCGACGTTGAAGCTGTCGGTGCTGTCCGGCACCTCGGAAACTCTCAGGGACACATCCTTCAAGGTCTCGCGCCACAGGCGATCCTTGATCTGGCGGGAAGTGACGAATTTGCCCTCGCGCCCGGCAAAGGGGCTGTCGTTGACGGAGAAGGTCATCTCCAGCGTCGGGGCGCTGATCTTCACAAAGTCCAGCGGTTCGGCCGCGCCCTTGGCGCAGATCGTGTCGCCGATGGTGACCTCGCCGATGCCGCTCATGGCGATGATGTTGCCCGCGCCCGCCTCGGTGACGGGGACACGGCTGAGCCCTTCAAACTGATAAAGGCTCACGGCCTTGGCCTTCAGCGGGGCCTCATCCGGCTTGTGGTAGTTGCAGACCTCGATCTCCTGGTTCTGCCTGATGACGCCGCGCTCGATCCTGCCGATGGCGATGCGGCCGACATACTCGTTGTAGTCGATGCTGCTGACCAGCATCTGGAAGGGCGCGTCCAGGTTCATCTCCGGCGCGGGGATGTACTCGAGGATGGTATCGAAGAGGGGCTTGAGATCGGTTCCCTCGACCTCGGGCGAATAGCTCGCGGTGCCGTTGCGGCCGGAGCAGAAGAGCATCGGGGAATCCAACTGCTCGTCGGTGGCGTCCAGATCCATGAGAAGCTCCAGGATCTCGTCCACAACCTCGTGGATGCGCTGGTCGGGGCGGTCGATCTTGTTGAGCACGACGATGACGCGGTGCCCGAGCTCCAGCGCGCGGCTCAGAACGAAGCGGGTCTGGGGCATGGGGCCCTCGGCCGCGTCCACCAGCAGGATGACGCCGTTGACCATTTTCAGGATACGCTCCACCTCGCCGCCGAAGTCGGCGTGGCCCGGGGTATCGACGATATTGATCTTGGTATCGCCGTACCAGACGGCGGTGTTCTTGGCCATGATGGTGATGCCGCGCTCGCGCTCGAGATCGTTGGAGTCCATGACGCGATCCACGATCTCCTGATTGTCGCGGTAGACGCCGGACTGTTTGAGCATTTCGTCGACCAGCGTGGTCTTGCCATGGTCGACGTGGGCGATGATGGCAATATTTCTGAGCTTATCCATAGCGCATTTCTCCCTTATTTTTAACATTTCAACACAAATTAAAATATTAACACCGCAGTGAGAGTTTTGCAAGGCTTTTGTTGAGAAAAACGCAAAAACAGCTTGCGGGCGCACCCGAATGCGGCGGGAGGCTGTCCATCTTTACGAACTGAGCAAACTGTCATATTGTATTTTAGCCATCAGCGGCGTAAAATATATTGTTGGATTCTATCTCACCGTTTCGGATTATTTCTTTATTATAAAGGGAAACAAGCGGCATGGAATATGAGAACAAAAACAGCGGCGGCTTCATGATGAAGCTTGCGGCGTTTATCGTCGATAAACGGAACCTGGTCTTCCTGCTGGTGGGGATCTTCATGGCCTTCTCCTTCTTCGCCCGCAACTGGGTCGAGGTGGAAAACGATTTGACCGCCTACCTGCCCGCGGACTCTGCGACCAAGGAGGGGCTGGACGTGATGGAAAAGCAGTTCATCACCTACGGCTCGGCCAAGCTGATGGTCGCAAACCTCTCCTATGAAGAGGCGGAGGGGCTTTTTGAAAAGCTGAAAGCGATCGACGGCGTGCAGAGCGTCGACTTTGACGACACGACCGAGCACTACAACAAGGCCTCCGCGCTGTATTCCGTCACTTTTGACTATCTGGAAACGGACGAGGCCTGCCTCACGGCGCTCGACGCGGTGAAGGCGGCGCTCGCCCCCTACGATACATACGTGTCCACCACTCTCGGCGACACGAGCGCGGAGCTCATCGACCAGGAAGTCAGCATGATCACGGCCTTCGTCGCGGTGATCGTGGTGGTGGTGCTGACCTTTACTTCCCAGACCTACGCGGAGGTGCCCATCATCGGCCTGACCTTCATCACGGCGGCGGCCATGAACCTCGGCACCAACTTCCTGCTGGGCAAGATCTCCTTTGTCTCCAACTCCGTCACCACGATCCTGCAGCTGGCCCTGTCGCTGGACTATGCGGTCATCTACTGCAACCGCTTCAAGGAGGAGCATGAGACCCACGATCTGCGCGACGCGGTGGTCATTTCCCTTTCCAAGGCCATCCCGGAGGTCGGCGCGTCGAGCCTCACCACCATCGGCGGCCTGATCGCCATGATGTTCATGCAGTTCAAGCTTGGTCCCGATATGGCCATCTGCCTCATCAAGGCGATCTTCTTCTCCCTCTTCTCCGTGTTTACGGTGATGCCTGGCCTGCTGATGCTCATGGGCGAGCTGATGGAGAAGACGCGGCACAAAAACTTCGTGCCCAAGGTTCCCTTCGTCGGCCGCTTCGCCTATCTGACCCGCGCCATCATCCCGCCGATCTTCGTGCTGCTGGTCGTGGGGGCGATCCACTACTCCAATCTCTGCCCCTATGTCTACGGCTATGATACGCTGGTCACACCCAGGCTCAATGAGATGCAGATCGCCGAGAAGATGATCGCCGATACCTTCTCCTCCCGCGCGATGGTCGCCGTGGTCATCCCCGGCAGCGATTACAGCGAAGAGCAGAGTCTCATCCGCGATCTCGAGGGCTACAGCCAGATCGACTCCGTCACCTCCATCGCCAACGCCGACGCCATCGGCGGCTACAAGCTTGCCGACAAGCTGTCGCCGCGGCAGTTTGCGGAGCTCATGAAGCTGGACTACGAGACGGTGGAGCTTCTCTACGCGGCCTACGCTGTGCAGGGGGAGAACTACGCCAAGCTCATCAGCGGCATTTCCAAGTACAACGTCCCGCTGGTCGACATGCTGCTGTTCGTGGTGGAAATGGTGGACAACGGCTATGTCACGCTGGATGAGGACCAGGCCAAAACCCTCGCCGACGCGAAGGCGCAGATGATCATGGGCAAGCAGCAGCTTGAGGGCGAGGACTTTGACCGTATGCTGGTCTACCTGACCCTGCCCGAGGCGGGGGACGAGACCTACCGCTTTACCGATACCATCCGCAGCGTGGCCCAGTCCCACTACCCCAAGGGGAAGGTTTACGTGGTGGGCAACTCCACCAACCAGTATGAGTTCCAGAAGTCCTTCCAGGTTGACAACGTCGTGGTCAGCGTGGTCTCCATCCTGATCGTTCTGGCGGTACTGCTGTTCACGTTCAACTCCGCGGGCATGCCGGTGCTGCTGATCGTGGTCATTCAGGGCGCGATTTGGATGAACTTTGCTTACCCCGCCCTTGTGCACAAGGACGTGTTCTTCCTGACGCAGCTCGTGGTCAGCTCCATCCAGATGGGCGCGAACATCGACTACGCCATCGTCATTGCCAACCGCTATACCGAAAATACCAAGACCATGCCGCCCAAGGAGGCGATCATCGAGGCCATGAACTTCGCCTTCCCGACGATCCTGACCTCCGGCACCATCCTCGCAACCAGCGGCATCCTCATCAGCTTCCTCACCACCGAGTGCACCATCAACGGCATCGGCGAGGCGCTGGGCCGCGGCACCATCATCTCCATTATTCTGGTCATGTTCGTCCTGCCGCAGATCCTGATCATGGGCGGCAAAATTCTCGAGAAGACCTCCTTCTCCATGCCCAAGGTCGCCGGACGCGAAAAGCACGGCAGCGGCGCGGTGGCTGTGGACGGCCTGATCACGGGCGAGATCCACGGCAGCATCAACGGCTTCTTCCGCGGCACCATCGACGGCGACGTGAACGTCCGGCTCCTGTCCGGCAAAACGGAGGATCTTTCCGACGGCGACGGCGCGCCTGCAGATGAACGGGCAGCGGAGACGCCTCCGCCGCCCCCGGCGGAAGCTGACGCGCCTCCGGAAGAACCCTCCGCGCCGGCGGAAGAACCCTCCGCGCAGCCGGAGAACGGCGGGGAAGCCCCTGCCGGGGACACAAAGGAGGAGGTGGGCGCAGGTGTTTAAGCGAATCACCGTATTCCTCTCGCTGCTTCTGATCGCGGCGCTGCTTTTCGTGCCCGCCTCCGCCCTCGCCGAGGGGGAGGATGACAACGCCATCCATATCCGCACGGCGGATGATCTGCTGGAGCTGGCAAAATCCTGCTCCCTCGATACCTGGTCGACCGGGAAGAAGGTCGTGCTGGAAAACGATCTCTCCCTCTCTGACTCCGCCTTCCGTTCCATCCCCACCTTCAACGGCGAATTTGACGGCGGCGGACACACGATCTTCGACATGAACCTCAGCTCTGCCCAATCGCCCTGCGGCTTCATCCTCGAAACCGGGAAGGACGCGGTCGTGCAGAGTCTGCACATCAGCGGCTCCGTATCCACCATGGGGGACGACACGATCGTCGGCGGCCTGGTCGGACTCAACCGCGGTCTGCTCACCAATTCCAGCTTCACCGGCGACGTGAGCGCCTTCGGGCAGGTGGGCGGTCTGGTGGGCAAAAACGACGCCACCGGCATCATCACCGGCTGTACGGCCTCCGGCAGTGTCATGGGTCTGAGCCAGGTCGGCGGCATTGCAGGCGAAAATGCCGGCGCGATCGTGGCCTGCGAAAACAAGGCCTTTATCAACACCGAGAGCGTGGATCCTTCCCTGCGCTTTGACCGCGTGGACACCAGCTCCATCCTCAACTTCCTCCGCAGCCTCCGCACCGACAACGCCGGCATCACCAGCGACATCGGCGGCATCGCGGGTTCCGCCTCCGGCTATGTGGAGCGCTGCACCAACAGCGCCGCCGTCGGCTACCTGCATCTGGGCTACAACGTGGGCGGCATCGTCGGGCGCTCCAGCGGGTATATCAAGGAATGTCTGAACACAGCCGAGGTCTACGGGCGCAAGGACGTGGGCGGCATCGTCGGCCAGGCAGAGCCGCTGGTCAGCACGATCCAGCCGGAAAACATGCTGGCCGGTCTGAGCTACCGCATGGCCGTGCTGAACCAATCCATCCACGACGCCGTGGAGGACGCCCGCTATGCCTCCGGCGTTCTGTCCGAAAATTTCAACAATCTGAACTATTACCTCAACCCCGTGGCAGAGGCGATCCAAGCCATCGATATAACCGATCCCGAGACCTTCTTCTATCTGCGGGACGTCATTTCCGACTGCGTTTACAACATCTCCAACGAGGTTGCCGCCATCTCCTATAACGTAGACGGGCATTCGGCGGTTTTGCTCAACGACATTGATATCATCAACGACAATCTGGGCGCGCTGTCCGGCACGGCCGTACAGGCCGTGAACAACCTCACCGGCCTGCAGCAGCAGGACGCGCAGATTCTCACCGACGATTCCGGCGCGCAGGATGAATCGCAGGTCACGCTCGGCAAAACCGCCGACTCTGAAAACAGCGGCGTCATCTACGGCGACAGCAATGTGGGCGGCATCGCGGGCAACGTCTCCATCGAGAGCGACTTCGACCCGGAGAGCGAGCTGGATATCGGCGGCAACGGCCTGGTCAAGGACAAGATCAGCCTCTCCGTCGTCGTCACCGGCTGCACAAACCGGGGCGAGGTCACCGCCAAGCGCGAGTGCGCGGGCGGCGTCGTCGGCAAGATGGATCTGGGCCTGTGCTCTCACAGCGCCGCCTACGGCCCGGTCGCGCTGGAGGACGGGAACTACGTCGGCGGCATCGTCGGCCTGCTGTACGGCACGGTCAAAAACTGCTGCGCCAAGTGCAGTCTCAGCGGCAGCCGTTATATCGGCGGGGTGGTCGGCAACGGCTACAACGCCCGCAGCGCCGACGACCGCGCCAGCCTTGTCTCCGGCTGCTATACGCTGGTAGAGATCCTGGGCGATCCCCAGTTTGCCGGCGCGATCTCCGGCGGCGGAGACGGCCTCTACGAGAACAACTTCTTCGTCCCGGCGGGCTTTGCCGCTCTCGACAGGATCTCCATCCACGGCCAGGCCGAGCCTATCGACTTTGCCGATTTCGCCGCCGTGGAAACCCTGCCCGAGGAATGCAAGACCTTTACGCTCCGCTTTGTGGCGGACGGGAATGTCGTCAAAGAGATCCCCTTTGCATACGGGCAGAGCTTCGACCGCTCGGTCTTTCCGCACGCCGAGCGCAAGGACGGCGCCTACGCGGTCTGGGATCGCACGGAGCTGGACGATCTGCGCTTCGACACCACCGTGACGGCGGAATATCGCTTGGACGAGGCGGTGCTGCGCTCTGCGCTTCTGCGGGACGACGGCCGCGCCGCCGTCTATGTGGACGGCCAGTTCCAGCAGGGCGACGGCGTGGATCTTGAACAAATACCGGTCGAGGAGAACGACATCCGTCTCTTCACAACCGACTGGCAGGAGACCGTGCGCCAGCAACTGCGTTCCATCTTCCGCGACAGGGATCCGGACTACTCCATCCCCGTCTCGGTCGCGGAGCATCTGCACGTCAGCTTCCCGGATGACGGCCTCACCGTACACAGTCTGCGCTATCTGCCCCCCGACGGGCAGACGGACAATTACCGCCTGTACATCGCCGGGGAAGACAGCTGGGAGCGCCTGCATCCCCAGACCTTCGGCAGCTACTTCCTGTTTGACGTCCCCGGCGAAGAGGCGGAGCTCATGCTGGTTTCGACCATCCAGTCCTGGTGGATCGCGGCCTACATTGCGGCGGCGCTGGTGATCCTGGTTCTGCTGATCGTCTGCATCGTGAAGCTGCGGAAGGTACTGCGCGCCCGCCCGAAGAAGGAAAAGCTGCCGAGGAAGGATCGGCCTCTCCCGCGCTTTCTCCGCGCGCACCGCAAGCCCATCCTGATCCTCACGCCGATCCTGATCCTTGCCGCGGCCGCGGCGGTGGTCATCCTGCGCTTCGGCAGCGTCGGCTCCGCCTTCTCCACCTACCGCGCGATCAAGAACTTCTCCGGTCGGGAAACCGACGTGCTGACCGAAATCTCCATCCAGACGGACGAACGGGATCTGGAGATGAGCACCGTCGTACACCGCGTCCTGCATGACGGGCACATGATCCGCTGCACCGAGCAGTACGGCATTCCCCTCTATATCTCCGACGGCATGGTCTGCCTGGAAAACGGGCGCGTGTTCCGTCTGGCGGACGGACAGCTCAGCCAGGGGAAGGTGCTGGATCTGGCGCTGGATGTGTTCCTGCATGAGGAGATCGAAAAGACCGTCGAGGACGGCGTCACCTGCTATCAGGCCGTGATCGGCGGCGAGACGGCGGATCGTATTCTCCAGCTTTTCCTGTCGGCAAGCGGCGAAGAGCTGCTGCGCGCCGAGGAAATGACCGTGTCTATGCACTGCGCCGGAACCGAGCTTTTGAGCGTCTCCTTCTCCGGCAGCGGCGTCTCGTCAAGCGGCAAGGATTTCCGCTTCGACGTCACGCTGACGCCGCAGGAAATGACCGCGCGGCCCGTGATCCCGCAGGCAGTGCTGGACGCCGTGGAAAACGGCGGCGGCGAGGACACACAGGTTCTCTCCGAGGATCTTCTCCGCCTGCTGGCCGCCTGGATCAAGACCGAGACCGCCGAAACCGTCAGCGCCGATATCGACGTGAACGCCGACTGCGGCTCACTGAAGCTCTCGCCGCACTACCGCTACTCCCGCCGCACCGTGGACGGGACGGATGTGCGCTGCATCCGAAGCCAGCTTTTCAAGCTCTATTTCACCGATGACGCCGCCTGCACCGCCGACGGCCGGGATCTGAGCGAGGCGCAGCAGCGCGTCGTGGACGCCGCCCAGCTCATCCCCATCGCCCGCGAATTCTGTCTCAAGGGCCGGTTCTCCTGCGCGGGTACGGAAGATCATTCGATCTATACCATTACGCTCTCGGCCGCTGACGCGGCGGATATCGTCTCCCGCGTCCTGCCGGAGCTCAAGCGCCTGAACCTCAGCTATGACGACTGCGTCCTGCGCATCACCCTGGACGGCGGCGCGCTCGCCTCCATCGAGCTCGACTGCGGCGGCACGCTCCGTGTGGTCTCCCGGGAGCTGAACGCCTCCGTCCTCGTCTCGGCGATTTTCAACGGCAATACCGCCGAGGCCGTGCCCCCGAGCGTCCGGGCGGTTCTGGTAAAGTAGCAAAATACGCACGTTTTTGTGTTGACAAGCGCCCATAGGAATGATATTATACCAAAGCACGCGCCCGCTGTCTGAGCCCCACGGGTCATGCCGCCGATGCGGCGTCCTTTCCGCCCTCAGGCCCGGATTGCAGGGTATAGCTGATATTTGAAAGGAGTTTTCCCCATGATCACCAAAGAAGTCAAGTCCCAGGTCATCTCCGAGAACGCCACCCACGAGAACGATACCGGTTCTCCCGAGGTGCAGATCGCCATTCTCACCCAGCGCATCCGTGAGCTCACCGCTCACCTGAAGAATCATCCCAACGACGACCACAGCCGTCTGGGCATGTACAAGATGGTCGGCAAGCGCCGCCGTCTGGGCATCCGCAAGTAATTGCAGTCAAAGCTTCTCTGAAGGGTATGAAGGTTTTAAGGTCCGGGGACAATTGAATACTGTCCCCGGATTTTTTATGACAAATACCCTTTAGGCTCCCTCTCTGAGGGAGCTGTCACCAGCGGCCCAGGCCGGCTTCTCTTGCCGCAAAAGACCGTTCTGTCATTGCGAACATTCTGACGCGTGAGCAACGCGTGACATTCAAAGCTCTGCTGTGCGCACACTGGTGACTGAGGGAGTTACCCCGATTCTTTGAGCGCTATGAAAATTGCGCGTTGACTCCTTCCGTCACGGCCTCGCGTGAGAACTGCCGGTCCCCCTCCCTCGGTGAGGGAGCTTATTCCGTACACCCGCGCCCCGTCGCTTGGTATTTGAAAAAACGCCCGGTATCCCCCAGTCACACATCGCTTCGCTCGTGTGACAGCCCCCTTCAGGCAAGGGGGGCATTGAAACCGGACGCTTTTTCAAGTACTGAGGACAGGGACGTCAGATAAAATAAAAAAACAAGGAGAACACACATGATCATCACCCACAAGGAATTTCCCAATTACCGCAAGTTTGAGATGATGTATGAGGGCCGCCCCCTGTCCATGGAAGTTGGCAAAATGGCCGAGCTGTGCAACGCGGCTGTCCTCGTCAAGTACGGCGAGACCACCGTCCTCGTCACCTGCACCGCCTCCGCCCGCCCCAAGGACGGCATCGACTACTTCCCCCTCGCCGTGGACTTCGCCTGCCCGCCGTGCTGGCCTCCCGCCTGATCGACCGCCCCATGCGCCCGCTCTTCCCCACCGATCTGCGCAATGACGTCGTCATCGCCTGCGAGGTTCTGACCGTCGACCGCGACTGCAGCCCCGAAATCACCGCCATGATCGGCGCCTCCGCCGCCGTCTCCATCTCCGACGTGCCCTTCAACGGCCCCATCGCCGGCATCGTCCTCGGCTGGGACGGGGAGAAGTACCTCTTCAACCCCAC
>CADAPH010000063.1 GCA_902789745.1 Oscillospiraceae bacterium
CTCTCGCAGCATTTTTCCTTGGGCGCGCTGCGATACGCGATACACTTTGTAGTTCATAAAAAGTTACCTTTTTTGGTAAACTTTTTTCAGGACGATACACTCTCCCCCTCCGCGCTGTGAGCTATAACGCGCAGATAATCAGCACTTTACCATTTTATACTCCCCCGAAAAATGGGGGAGTATAAATCAGCAACTCCCTGTCCAATAATCATTTACAGCTCACAGAAAAAACGGCCATTCAGCGTAGCTTTCCCGAACGGTCGGTGCAAGAACTTGGCTACCTGCAAATCCGTCGCTCCGGTTTTGCTCTGCAGATTCCTCCCTATCTCATCTATCCTCGACGTCGACAGGTTCCATAACGGGAACCCCGGCCTCAGCAACCCGGCCCGACCAGCCGCCACACACATCTCCCGGTACGGCACATCTGACCACTTATCAATCTCCTCTCCAACCTCGAACTCCTTCCCCTTTGTCTCATCCACCGTTTTCACCATACCCGAAAGACCGCCGAAATACTTGCTGCCCCCTTTCACATCCAGATAGAAATACCGATGGATGATATAGTCCGTCAACTGCCACCGTTCTTCCTCGTTCAAACCTTCAAACAAGCGTCGCAGCATAGCATAACCCAGATACCGCCCACAACGATATTCTATATCCACCTCCTTCATCGCGTTCCGCAGCGCCCATCGGCACCGACTCAACATCGGCTTCGCAGAGAAAGGAAACGCATTGTCGTAATACGCCAGGAATGTCCACCTGTCTTCAATCGCGCGCCGGACCAACTTCTTTTCCACCGGATTGTTAAAGATATAAATCAGCGCCGAACGCTTATCCTTCTCGGAGGACTTCGCCGCGCTGCCGAACGGACTCTCGAAGAGACGACCCTGCCGGCCCGTCTCCGCATTGTACTCTCGGGTGTAAATAATGTTGAGATCGTGTTCAAACGCGATCAACTGCGAAGGGTCCGCCGCAGCCACCATGTCGTGCGTATGCGTAAACATATGGCAGAACGCCTGTATCGGCAGATTGTGCCGGCGCGCGATGACGGATTGGATCGTATAATACACCAAATGATCAGCGACTCGATAGAATAAAACCCCGCCATCTACAGTTCTTTTGTAGATATGCTGATAAGAGCCTTCCGGCGTCCTCCGTTTTATTTCGTTTTTCACTTGTGAGTTAGATTGTATTGATTAACTGATAGTTATCGATTTATACTCCCCCTAAAAACGGGAGGATATTTAATGGTATTTTGCTGTGTATCAAAGACATGCGACTCACAGCAAAAGCAGGATTATTACGGCGGGGCGATGGCGCAGCGCCCGAGGCGGGCGGCGTCCTCCGGCGGGAGGATGCCCGCCTCGCCCAGCGCTGCGACGGTCCAGCCCTCCCGCGGCGTGTGCTCGCGGAAGAGCGCGATCGAGCGCGCCGCCTGCCGCGATCGGATGTACGGGTGGCGCTGCAGTGAGTCCGCCGGCAGCGTCCACAGCGCGTACGGCACCGGCGGCGAGCAGTACACGAGGTCCGCGAGCGCGTCGTATTTCTCGCGGTCAAAGCGATAAATATCAAGCAGTTGCTCCGGGAACGAGTACCCGCCCAGCTCCGCGCGGTACGCCAGGATGCGCTTCGCGTACCACGCCCCGATCCCGGGCAGGTCGTCCAGCGCGGCGGAGTCCGCGCGGTTCAGATCGACCTTCGGAATGTCGATGAACCGCTCCAGCCGCCGGTACACCGAGTCCGCCACGACGAACGATTTCGCGAAATCCGCCTTCCGGCGAAATCGTCCCCCGCTCGCCCGGTACCGGTCGATTGCCGCCGCCTGTTTCTCGCTGAAACCCAGACGGATAAGATCCTCCACCGACACCGTATTCGGGTTGAACCGGAAGCTTTCCACCCGCCGCGTCTCCTGCCGGTACGCCTCCACGTACTCGGAGTGCGACGCGTTCCTTCGCGTAGTCGTTGCGCCGTCCGGGAGCTTGCCTCGCCAGCCATCCTGCTGCGCAGGCCCCCTCCCACGGCCTCCAGCCGCGGGCCCCGCCCTCTTACGAGGTCGGCTCGAAGAAAAAATGTCCCCCGGCAAGGCAACTCCCGGAGCGGCATCATCATCGGACACCTGGGAATATTGCTCCGAAGCGTCTCCATAGTGGACATATACCGTGTCCGGCCGGTCCCGGTTGGCCTCCAGCCGGAGCTTCCCGGCGCGCGCCATAAACAGCGCCGCCTGGTACCCGACGATCAGGAAGGCCAGGGCAATCGCCCCCACCTTGAACACCGCCGCCGACGGTTTATTCTTATCGTCGTCTTTCATAAAAAAGGACCGGGCATTTCAGCAGGAGTATGTAAACAAAGGGAATAATCAAAAGCAAAAATACGGTAGGCGTACCTTCCCTCGCCCGGTCCTGCCGCGAATATGGCAAAAGAAACAACGCCAAAGCCCGATTAATCGTTTAACTGACAACAAAAAAATACGAATCTTACACCCTGCCCGAAAACTGACAGAAAACCACCCCAAAATCAACAGAATCCGTCCCCAAAAGCATCATATAACAAACCACCAGCACTGCCTTTCCATCCCCTCCCTCCCTACCCCTGCAGCTTTGAGCGTGGTCGGCACTTCACTGATAACAGCACTCTGCAAATGAGTCTCAGGACAAAAACTTCCCATCCACTCATTCTGGTTATAACTGACCGGAATGGGGCTGTCGCCGCCTCCCATTATGGTGGTCGGCGCCTCGCCGGGAGAGGTTTAGCACCGAAGTCAACAGGGCGGACAAGGTGGCTAGAGGCACCCGCGCCTCCTATCTATGAAGGGGGCTCCGCCCCCTGTAACCCCCTGCGCCGCTCAAGTCCCTTTCCGACTTTGTCTTCGCCAAAGTCCCGGGACCGCGTCGGTCCGCTGGTGCGGACTTCGCTACGCTCTACCCACCGCACGGCTCGCGACGCCACGCCTGTTGCCAAGTGCACTCATCGTATTGTACCAGCTCCCATTTTCAATTATCCGTGCCAAGCAATTTGTTAATAGACAATACTTTATGAATAAGTCTCTGACCGAAACCGCCTAGAGTTGTTTTCATAATTGGTTGAATTTCATTTAGTTCCTGTCCACGAGAAAAGGTAGTCCGGAGATGCTGCCCGATCGGGCCGGGCAGCAAGCAGCCGGAGCGGAGAGCCCCCAAAGCTCTCCGGCGACGGCTGTCTTGCAGCCGCCGACCACCGTAATGGGAGGCGGCGGTGCCCCCAAGCACCTCCAGTCCAATAGCAGGACGGCCAGCACAAAGATCACCCGCGGGAGCCGCCGGAAATCGTATATTCCGGCGACGACAGCCCCAACAGCTTTTGCTTCCATATAACTTACCTTTTGGGTAAACTATTTTCAGGACGATACACCCACTCAATTTTTCTGTGAGCTGTAATTGATTATTTGACAGCAAGTTACATTTTTATACTCCCCCGATTTTCGGGGGAGTATAAAACAGCATTTCACTGAGTGACAGCACGTTACAGCTCACAGCGAAAAGAGAGGAAGAGGGGAACAGAGAAGGGGGAGGTTAATCCTGGTCCTTGTACTTGTTCCGGTGCTCGCGGGGGGCGTCGGAGACGAAGCCGCCGACCACCAGCACGATCTCGCCCTTGGGCTCAACCGCCTGGAAATGAGCAAGTACCTCCCCCAGCGAACCGCGGACATGCTCCTCGTGAAGCTTCGAAATTTCCCGGGCCACGGAGCAGGGGCGTAACGGACCGAAGGCCTCCACGAGCTGCTCCAGCGTCCGGACGAGCCGCCGCGGCGACTCGTAGAACACCATCGTCCGTGGCTCCGAGGCCAGCGAGGCGAGCAGCGAAGAGCGTCCCTTCTTCACCGGCAGGAAGCCCTCGAAGCAGAAGCGGTCGCAGGGCAGGCCGGACGAGACCAGCGCCGGGATGCACGCCGTCGCGCCCGGAAGCGTCTGAACTTCAATCCCTTCCGCGGCGCACGCACGCGCCAGCAGGAACCCCGGATCGGAGATCCCGGGCGTGCCCGCGTCGCTCACCAGCGCCACCCGAAGGCCCGAAGCGAGCTTCTCAGAAACCAGCGCAACGGTCTGGTGTTCATTGAACTTATGATGCGACAGGACCTGCTTGCCGCGGATCTCGAAATGCTGCAGCAGCACGGCCGTCGTGCGCGTGTCCTCCGCGAGGATCAAATCGGCCTCCTGCAGCACCTGAACGGCCCTGTAGGTCATGTCGCCGAGATTGCCGACGGGGGTCGGCACGATGTACAAAATTCCCTTTGCGCCCATACGCATCCGCACAGAATTTGCTATCTTTGTGCAAGCACAAATGTAAGCAATGTTTTCCGAGAATCATAGAAAATCCGGCTGCATCGAGGTCGTCTGCGGCTCGATGTTCTCCGGCAAAACCGAAGAACTGATCCGCCGCCTGCGCCGCGCCCAGTTTGCCCGCCAGGAGATCGCCATCTTCAAGCCCGTCATCGACAAGCGCTACAGCGACGTCGAGGTGGTCTCGCACGACGCCCACAAACTCACCTCCACCCCCGTCGCCTCCCCCGCCGAACTGCTCGAGCGGGTCGGCCCGGAGATCCAGGTCGTCGGCGTGGACGAGGCACAATTCTTCGACGAGACGCTTGTCGACGTGTGCCAGACGCTGGCGAACCGCGGGGTGCGCGTCATCGTGGCAGGACTCGACACCGACTACCTCGGCCTGCCCTTCGGGCCGATGCCGCGCCTGATGGCCGTCGCCGAGGACGTCCAGAAGGTGCACGCGATCTGCGTCCGCTGCGGCGCGCTCGCCAACCACTCGCACCGCCTCAGCAAGAGCGAGGACCTGGTGCTGCTCGGCGAGAAGGACGTCTACGAGCCCCTCTGCCGCGAGTGTTTCAACGACGCGCGCGAGCGCGAAGAGCAGGAGAAGAACACGCCGCGGCTCTTTGAAGATCAATAACTCCGCCCTCCCCTTTTTCCCGTGAGCAGCAACAGATTAACAGTCAACGAATTACCGCTTTATACTCCCCCAAAAATCGGGATAATATAAAATAGCAAATAGCAGAATACCAGCAACTTACAGCTCACAGCGAGGATGAAAGAAGACAGCAGGATCCTGAAGGACTACCGTTACTATCTGCGGATGGAGCGCCGGCTGTCGCCGAACACGGTGGCGGCCTACGGGCGCGACGTCGCGGAGCTGCTGGAAGCGCTGGAGCTGGAGCCGCGGGCGGTCCGGACGGAGGATATCGAAAGGTACCTGGCGAGCCGGGCGGGAGATCTGAGCAAGCGCAGCCAGGCGCGGCTGCTCAGCTCGCTGCGCTCCTTCTTCGACTGGCTGATCCTGGAGGGCGAACGGAACGACAACCCCTGCGACCGCATCGACGCGCCCAAGCTCGGCCGCTACCTCCCGGAAGTCCTCTCCGTCGAGGAAGTCGCCGCCATCCTCGACTCCGTCGATACCAACGCCGGCTGGACCGGCCTTCGCGACCGCGCCATCCTCGAAATCCTCTACGGCTGCGGCCTGCGCGTCTCCGAGGCCTGCGGCCTGCAAATCTCGCACGTCTACCTGCAGGAAGGATTCGTGCGCGTGGTCGGCAAAGGCGACAAAGAGCGGCTCGTCCCCCTCGGGGAGCTCGCCGCCGACGCGTTCCGCAACTACCTCGACGCCCGCCCGCAGGCCGCCGAGCCGGCCTTCGACGACGTCGCATTCTTAAACAAAAACGGCCGCCCGCTGAGCCGGGTGGCCATTTTCAATCTGGTCAAAAAACAAGCGCTGCTCGCAGGCGTCCGCAAGGAAATCTCCCCGCACACCTTCCGCCACTCCTTCGCCACGCACCTCATCGAGAACGGCGCCGACCTGCGCATCGTGCAGGAAATGCTCGGCCACGAGTCGATCCTCACCACGGAAATCTACACGCACATCGACACCGCCACCTGGCAGCGCGCCATCCTCGACCATCACCCGCGCCGCTAGCGGCCGTAACGACGCTCCACGACCTCCCAGTCCACCAGCGGCCAGAGGGCCTTCAGGTGGTCGGGACGGCGATTCTGATAGTCGAGATAATAGGCGTGCTCCCACACATCGAAGGTCAGCAGCGGCGTGAAGCCGTGCGCGATGGGATTGTCCGCGCCGGCGTACTGCGCGACCGAGAGCTCGCCCGCGGCATCCGCCTGCAGCCACACCCAGCCGCTGCCGAACAGGCCCGCGCCTTTGGCGACGAACTCCGCCTGGAAGGCCTCCAGCGAGCCGAACTGCTCCGCGATCTTCGCGGCCAGCGCACCCTTCGGGGCCGCATCCGCCTGCGGCGCGCGGAACTGCGTGAAATACAGGTTGTGATTCAGGATCTGCCCGGCGTTGTTGAACACCCCGCCGCTCGCGCGGCAGATGATCTCCTCCAGCGACAGCCCCTCGAACTCGCTCCCCGGCAGCGCCGCATTCAGGTTGTTGACATAGGCCTGCAGGTGCTTCCCGTGATGGAACGACAGCGTCTGCGCGCTGATCACCGGCTCCAGGGCCGTGGGCGCGTAAGGTAAAGAGATAAGCGTAAACATAATGTGGTCGTATCAATTGGTTTCCCCAAAGATACGATTTTTTCGGAACTTAGAGCACCTTCACGCGAAGCTTCGCGTAGGCGCGCTCCACCTTCGCCAGCGCGGCCTCGACCGTCTCGTCGCGCGCCAGCAGCACCCCCATGCGGCGGTGCCCCTTGATGAAGGGCTTGCCGAACAGGCGGATCTGCACGTCCGGCTCCGACAGGACTTCCTCCAGGTTCTCGAACTCCACCTGCGTCGTATCGCCCTCAACCACAATCGCTTTCGAAGCCGACGGGCCGAAGAAGTTCACTTTCGGGATCGGCAGTCCGAGCACCGCCCGCGCATGCAGCGCGAATTCGGACAGGTCCTGCGAGATCATCGTCACCATGCCCGTGTCGTGCGGCCGCGGCGACACCTCGCTGAAGAGCACCTGATCGCCGCAGACGAACATCTCCACGCCGAAGATCCCGTAGCCCCCCAGGGCGTCCGTGATCTTCTTGGCGATGTCCTGCGCCTGTTTGAGTGCGGTTTCGCTCATCGGCTGCGCCTGCCAGGACTCACGGTAGTCGCCGTCCACCTGGTGGTGGCCGATGGGGTTCAGGAAGGTCGTGCCGCCCGCGTGACGGACGGTCAGCAGCGTGATCTCGTAATCAAATTTCACGAAGCCTTCGACAATTACCTCGCCGGCACCGGCGCGCCCGCCCTCCTGGGCGATCGCCCAGCACTTGTCCGCGTCCGCGGGGGTCTTGCACACGCTCTGCCCGTGGCCGGAGGAGCTCATGATCGGCTTCACCACGCAGGGCGTGCCCACCTCCTTGATGGCGGCGTCAAAATCGGTCCGCGTAGCCGCGAAACGGTAATTGCTGGTCGGCAGCCCGAGCTGCTCGTGCGCCAGCTGGCGGATGCCCTTGCGGTTCATCGTCAGGAAAGTCGCGTTCGCCGTCGGGATCACGTGGTACCCCTCCTTCTCCAGCTGCACCAGCGTCGGCGTCGCAATCGCCTCCACCTCCGGGATGATCAGGTCCGGTTTCTCGCGCTCGATGATCTCGCGCAACTTCGCGCCGTCCAGCATCGACAGCACATAGCTCCGGTGCGCCACCTGCATCGCCGGCGCGTCCGCGTAACGGTCCAGTGCAACAACCTCAACGCCATAGCGTTGCAGCTCGATGGCCACCTCCTTTCCCAATTCGCCCGATCCGCACAGCAGCGCCTTCTTCGCGACGCTCGTGAGGGGAGTTCCGATTTTTACCATAAGTCAGTCTGTTTTTACTTTACAAAGATAATGATTCTCTGGGAAGTACGCATACGACTTCGCCTGCTCACGTGACCAATTCTCCAGCGTATATCGCCAGATCCCGGCCAGATCTTTTTCCGCCAGTCTAGATAGCCTGTACTTCTGCATCATACGCCGCATTTAATCGTTCCACAAACGCCTTAGGATCAAAATCCTCAACGATTCCACTCTCCTCACCTTCGATTAAAGCAGCACGCATCGCAGCAAGTCTGGTTTCATCCTCCTCCAGCCGGCGAAGCGCGGCCCGGACGACTTCACTGGCATTATTGTAACGCCCACCGGCGATATTCTGCCGGATGAACTCCTCATAATGCTGTCCCAAAGACACCGTAACAGTTCTTGCCATTTCAAACATACTTGGTTCCTCCACAAAGGTAAGAATATTTCTTACATCCTCAACATTCTTCGTCATTTTTCCGCAGGGGCCCACCACAACACCCTCACAATCAACCCATTACACGCCCCCGCAATTAAACGATTAATCCTTGGAAAAGAAAAATGTTTTTCGTATGCCCTCCGACACCCCAAAACCGCAGATTAAGCACAATAAAATTTGCTTAATCTGCAAAACGACGGGAACTCACTATTTCTCAGAAACTTACAATCGTCCCCCTAAGAACGTTACCTAATCTCTTTAAAATAATCGAACAAGAAAAGCGGGAAAGCGCCAAGGATTGCCACGGCATCCTCAACGGCCAGATACTTGTCCAACTGTGCGGAGAAAATACGTTGCTGGGAGATATCCTCCTTGCGCTCGGGCAGGCAATTCTTACCATCGCAAATATAACGCGCCTTTGACGCATGCTGGTTCACCAAATGCACCCAATTGGATCTAACCCGCCCCATCTCGGCCTTTCCCGACTTGTGATGTCCCTGATCCGGGAGCTCGATGAAATCAAGGCTCCCATAACAGGAGAAAGCAGCGGCCAGATCCTTGAATCGACAAGTAATGCAATCTCTTCTCTTCACTTTATACTCAAAGAAATACTCATCCGGCAACTCCCGGGTATAGCACAACGCCTCCACCATCGGATAACTCACATATAGCTTACCATTATCCGTTTCATCGTCAAACAGCGTCAGCATTTCTTCCAGTTGCCGGTTCATCTCCTCCAGTTTCAGATTAGTATTCTGGAAATCATAATCAAAAAACAGGTAGATCTCAGAGAAATCAGACGACCGAACATCCTTTGGGAACGGCGAATCCTTCTCGTTCGCTTTGTTCTCCCGCAAGATTGACACAATGTCCCCATCTCCATCAAGTTCTTTGAGCTGCCGGTAAAGTTCATATATGCTGTTTCCGAAAGAGCGGACAATACGTTCCCCCTCGCCGAAGAAAAGACGCTCCAGCGTCTTGAAAATCCTCGGTTCCCTTTCAGCCCCTTCGAAAACAAACAAGATCATACCTTGAACGCGTTAGCGCGGAACATCTTCTCAATATTGTGTCCGAATCTCAGCTCCTTCTCCGTACAGTCCACCAACGGCTTGATCTTGTTCTCGTTGAGAATAAAGTTGCAGTCCGGCCGCAACAGATCGTTGGTCATCAGGTAGGTGTTGTGAGAAGACGTGAACACTTGACAGTCCTTATTAAACAGGATTTTGCATACCTCAAAGGACAGTTTGAAATGGTAGAACGCGTCGAACTCGTCAATAAACACGAACGACGCCTGCCCCATCCGCTGCATCCAGAAATACAGCAGTTCCAGCGCCTTGGTTCCTGTAGAGATGATGGCCATAAACGGGATGCGTTTCTTGTCAATCATACAGAAGAGCACCTTCTCCCCAGCTCTCGGCTGAGCAAAGTCATATTCCTGCCCGCTCACATTCAGGAGAAACCGGCGGAAATCATCCATCAACTTATTCTTGATGATATATTCCTCCAGCGCGTAGACGCCGGTCTCCAGCCCGATAAACTCCCGGACATCCAGGTTTCGGAACCAAAGCATCCCGTTCACAAACTGCTGCAACTTAATCAGATAATGATCATGCGCCAACGGGAAAGACGTCAGCAGAAAGTTAACGATTGGAATATTGTTCGCATTGTCCGCCAGATTACGCTGCAGCGTCTTCTCAATCGGGAAGGATTCCGGATCGATGGTAAACTTGCCGTCGGCCCTTTTGAAAACCTGCTTTCCATCCACGGCCATCGCTTCCGCGACCAAAAGGCCGTGGTAGTCCTTCGCATAACTGTATTCTACCGTCTGTCCGTCAAATCGGAAAGTGTATTCGAACTCCACCTTCAGATACGGATCCCCGGCATACGTGAAATTCACATAGTAATCCGGCTTCTTCAACTTTTGGGAAAGATGATTGACGATATCGAATATTGCGAGGCTGAAATTGGTCTTTCCGGAACCATTGGGGCCATAGACAATACCATTCTTAATGATATCGTCCTTGATGGCATACAGATTAAAACTGTAATTGCTGTGCCTCGTGAGGTCCAGCTCGATTTTATCCGCGAATCCCCGGAAATTTTTTACGGAAAACTTAGCAAGCATAGCCAATTCGGTTTAGTATCCAGCGCAAATATAGCAAAGTTTTTAGATATCCGTAAAAAAATTACGAAACTTTCTCTGCGTACATCTTACCGAATCTAAATTTCCGACTCTCAATAATACTACAAGCTGCATCAAAACTCGTGAAATGATACAACTTCGTCATCTCCTCAAAGCGCTCACTTATACTCTTCCCCATAATCACGTGCTATTAATTGATCTGTGGCCAGCACTACACTGCAAAGTTATACATTTTAAAAAAAGCCGGCCCACTCAAGGACCGGCTCGGACTCGTCTTCAATATGGAGATATTGTACACACTTCTCCAGTTCAGCATATCATGCTCCTCAATGCGATGCCGCGACGGATTCCGGTGCTCGCGCGCCAGATCCTCTTGCGTCATAGCCTCAGAAAACCAAGCGTTGTCACTAATCATGCGGCGAACTACGTCAAACCGCCGCAAGCGGCAAATGCCAACCAGCCCCGCAAGCAGCCTTCGGCAAATCCCCCTTCGGAGAATGCCTTCCACTCCCACGCAAAAGAGGCTCGCGGATAAACCGCAAGCCCCATTTGCTCTCCCCACCCGCACAAAAGAAGCAGACACATGTGCCTGCTTCTTATTATTAATCAATGTATTCTGGGCGACTTGTATGCCGATGTCTGATACCAGTTTGTATCGTGCTTATACCGTGATATCGCGATAGACGGGCTTATTCCCAATCGTTCCGCTTCCATAGCTATGGTCTTTACAACTCTATGGGGTGAAAGACTACTACTTCCAACTTTCATAATCCTATTCCACGCATTGTCTGGAATCAAACATTGTCTTGCAAAATCATTTGC
>CADAPH010000064.1 GCA_902789745.1 Oscillospiraceae bacterium
GTGGACGGCACCGTGAAGTTCGAGCGCATGGGCAAGGACCGCAAGAAGGTCTCTGTTTACGAAGAGATCGCTCAGTAAGTGACCAAAAGGCCGGACATATCCATGTCCGGCCTTTTTATAGTCGAGTGCAAATAAGGAGGTACAGCATGGCTTCATCTTTTGTTGACAAGGCGCGCATCTCGGTCCACGCCGGCAAGGGCGGGGATGGAGCCGTGGCCTTTCACCGCGAAAAATACGTGGCGGCAGGCGGCCCAGACGGCGGCGACGGCGGCCGGGGCGGCAATGTCGTCTTTACCGTGGATGAGAATATGTCCACCCTGATGGACTTTCGCTATAAACGCAAGTATGTCGCCGGGAACGGGGCCAACGGCTCCGGCAAGCGCTGCTACGGCAAGGACGGGGAGACGCTGTATATCAAGGTGCCCCGCGGTACCATTGTCCGCGATACCGAGAGCGGCGCCATCATGCACGATATGTCCGACGGCGCGGACTGGATCGCCGCAAAGGGCGGCCGCGGCGGCTGGGGCAACATGCACTTCGCCACGCCCACGCGCCAGGTGCCGCGCTTTGCCAAGCCCGGACTCCCCGGCGAGAGCCATGACATCACGCTGGAGCTCAAGCTGCTGGCGGACGTGGGGCTCGTGGGCTTCCCGAATGTGGGCAAGTCGACGCTTCTCTCAGTGGTGAGCAAGGCGCATCCCAAGATCGCGAATTACCACTTTACCACGCTTTTCCCGAATCTGGGCGTCGTGTATGTGGATGAAGGCGTGTCCTTTGTCATGGCGGACATCCCCGGCATCATTGAGGGCGCGTCCGAGGGCGCTGGCCTCGGTCACGATTTCCTGCGCCACATTGACCGCTGCCGTCTGCTTGTCCATCTGGTGGACGTCTCCGGCAGCGAGGGGCGCGATCCCGTTGAGGATTTCGAGGCCATCAACGCCGAGCTGCGCGAATACAGTCCGGAGCTTGCCGAACGGCCGCAGATCGTCGTCGGCAACAAGTGCGATCTTCTCGGGGAGGATCGGGAGAACATCGAAAAACTCCGTGCCCATGTGGAGGCAAAGGGCTATGCGTTCTTTGAACTCAGCGCCGCCGCCCATATGGGGACACGGGAGCTTACGCAGGAGTGCGCCCGCAGGCTTAAGGAGCTGCCGCCGATCCAGCATTACGAGGCCGACTACATTCCGCCCGAGCCGAAGGTCGACACCTCGGGCGATCTCACCATCGAGCATTTTGACGATATGTGGCTGGTGGAGGGTCCGTGGCTGCAGCGCCTGGTCGCGACGGTCAACTTCTCCGACTACGAGAGCCGCATGTACTTCGACCGTATCCTGCGCGAAGCCGGCGTCTTCAAGCGCATGGAGGAAATGGGCGTGCGTGACGGCGATACCGTCAGCATGTATGACCTGATGTTTGAGTATAAAGACTGATGAGCGCTGCGAGAAAAACACAATTACAGCGTTTTCTGCGGCTGGTGCTGGTTGTTACCCTGTGCTTTATCTGGGGCAACTCGCTGCTTTCGCGGGATGAGTCTGCCGCCATCAGTCTGCGCTTCACCTTGTGGCTCCAAAGCATCGGCCTCCCGGTCACGGATCATTTTGTGCGCAAGCTTGCCCATTTTTGCGAATTTGGGCTTCTGGGCTGTGAGCTGACGCTGCTTTTCTGGCTCAAGTACGGGCTGCGGCTGCGCGAGCTCTGCCTCAGCGCACTGGCGGCGTTTCTGGCGGCGGCGATCGACGAGACGATTCAGATCTTTGCCAGCCGCGGGGCGCAGATCAAAGACGTCCTGCTGGATTTTACGGGCGCGCTGACCGGCATCCTGTTCACGGCGCTGCTGATATGGACGGTATTTGATAAGAGAAAAAAGCATACAGGCATGTGAGCGCGTTTCACATGCCTGTATTTTTTCATCGTCTTTTCTTGTGCGGATGGATATGCTTCTTCGGCGCAAAAGCGCGCATGGCCTCGTGCTCGCGTCTGAGCTCCCGGCAAAGAGCCGCGGCGCTCCAAGTCTTGTTTTGGTCCGTGACCACGGCCTTGAGGGCGACAGGCGTGCCGCCGGCTCTCATCGCGTCCAGCAGGGGAGAGGAGAGCGTTTCCATGACCAGCATCTCATCCTGGAAGCTTTCTGCCGCATCGGCAGGAAGAAAGCCTGCCTGGCCCAGCAAATATCCGAGGGGATGACCAAAGCTCTCCGGCGGTACCTCGATCACCTCATGTCCGAGCATCATCGCCGCAATGCGGATCTTTGAAAGCTTCTCGCCTGTGATGTTGTAAAGCAAAACCTTTGACATAAAATGCAGCGCCGCCTTTATTCCTTAGTATTATAATAAGAATGTAGTATAGATCGCCGCGCTTGTCAAGCGGCTTGCTTTTTTCAAAGGTATAGGCTATACTGTCGCAGACCATTCCGTGGGGGGTGTCTTCCTTGCGCCTTGAAAAATATATCGGCAGCCGGGCCTTTTACCGCAAGCTCTATCTGATCCTGATCCCCATTTTGATCCAGAACGTGATTACCAACTTTGTAAACCTCCTGGACAACATCATGGTGGGCCAGGTGGGGACGGAGCCGATGTCCGGCGTCGCCATTGTCAATCAACTTCTCTTTGTCTTCAATCTCTGTATTTTCGGCGGCCTCGCCGGAGCGGGCATCCTCACCGCCCAGTATTACGGCAGCGGAGACTCCAGGGGCGTGGCCGATACCTTCCGCGCCAAGCTCTATATCGCGGCGTCCGCGGCGGCAGTTTTTATCGGGATCTTCCTTCTCGGCGGCGAGACGCTGATCCGCCAGTTCATCCACGAGGGCGGGGAAGACCTCGATATGGCGCTGACGCTCAGACACGCGAAGGATTACCTGGAGATCATGCTGCTGCAGATCCCTCCCTTCGCTTTACAGATGGCCTATTCCAGCACCCTGCGCGAGACAGGCGAGACTGTTTTGCCCATGAAGGCCGGGATTACGGCGGTGCTGGTGAATCTGATCCTGAACTATATTCTGATCTTCGGCAAGCTGGGCGCGCCGGTGCTTGGCGTAGAGGGCGCGGCCATCGCCACAGTCATCGCCCGTTATGTCGAGTGCGCCATCATCGTCGTATGGACACACAGTCACCGGTCAAAAAACCGCTTCCTGGAAACGGCATTTGCCTCCTGGCACATTCCCGCGTCTACGCTGAAGCGGATCGCCGTGATCGGCCTCCCGCTGCTGGTCAACGAGTTCCTGTGGTCCAGCGGCATGACCTTCCTGGGCCAGTGCTACTCCATGCGCGGGCTGGAGGCCGTCTCGGCGGACAATATCCGCCGCACTGTCTCAAACCTCTTTTTCTGCGCCTTCCTCTCCATGGGCAACGCAATCGCCATCATCGTCGGGCAGATCCTCGGCGCGGGGGAGCTGGAGCGCGCCGTGGACGAGGACCGCAAGCTCATCGCCTTTTCGGTGGTGCTGTGCGCCGCGGTGGGCGTCGTGATGGGCCTCTTTGCACCGCTTATGCCGCGCGTCTACAACACCTCTGACAACGTGCGGAGCCTTGCCTCGCAGCTCATTGTCGTGACGGCGGTCTTCATGCCGGTCTACGGCTTTACGAACGCCTGCTACTTCACGCTGCGCGCCGGCGGCCAGTCCTTCGTCACCTTCCTTTTTGACAGCTGCTACCAGTGGACGCTGGTGGTGCCGCTGGCCTTCGTGCTTTCGCGCTATACGGATCTGCCTCTCGTGCCCATGTCCATTGCCATCGAGTGCATGGAGCTCATCAAATGTATCCTCGGCTATTATCTCGTCAAAAAACGCACATGGGTCAAAGACCTGGTGAACGGATAAAACATCGCCCCGCCGTTCGGCGGGGTGATACAATGTGTAGACAAACTCCGGCACATGTCATCTCGAGCGAAGGCGAAGCCGGAGTCGAGAGATCTAAAACGTTGGATAATCTCACTTTACAGATCTCTCCACTCGCTTCGCTCGGTCGAGATGACACGGAAAGGGTACTTTGAATAATCATATCCCCACCAGACTCAGCGCCAGCTTTGCGAGAATGCCGCCGAAGCCGATGCGGGGAACGTCCTCCGCCGCGCAGACCGGCACCTCGGCGATCTGCTCTCCGCCGACGCTGACGCGAAGATTACCGATCTGCTGCCCGGCCGTTACCGGCGCCGCAAGTCTCGCGGGAAGCGTGAGCGCGTATTCCGGCTGACTGCCCTTGGCCGCAAGCTGATAAGCCGCCCCGTCAAAACGCAGGGGGACGGCTTTTTTCTTTCCCAGCTCCACCGGCAGCGCGGGAAGCTCTTTCCCGTCGTGCAGGGGGATCAGGCGGTAATTGGCAAAGGCATAGCTGAGCAGGGTCTCGGCGTCGCGGTTGCGGGAGTCGGCCGTCTCCCCGTGCATGACGACGGCGATGTACTCCACGCCGTTTCTCTCCGCCGAAGCGGAAAGACAGTAGCGCGCCGTGGAGGTATAGCCGGTCTTGAGCCCCGTACAGCCGGGGTACCAGTAGACCAGCTTGTTGGTGTTGGCAAGCTCAAAGCTGCCGTCGCGGATGCTGTCCATCCAGATGGTGGTATACTCCTTGATGGCCTCGTGGCGCAGAAGCTCCCGGGACATGACGGCGACGTCCCGGGCGGTGGTGTAGTGCTGCCCGTCGTCAAACAGTCCGCTGCAGCTTGAGAAATGCGTATGCGCAAGCCCCAGCTCCTTTGCCCGGTCGTTCATCTTTTTGACGAACACCTCTTCGCTGCCGCATAAGTATTCCGCCATCGCCACCGCGCAGTCGTTGGCGGAAACCACCGCGATGCATTTGAGCATATCGCGCACACTCATTTTCTCGCCCGCCTCCAGGTAGACGCAGCTCCCGCCGAAGGAGGCGGCGCGGGCGCTGGCTGTTACGATATCGTCCGGGCCGAAGGCGCCGTTTTCCATCGCCTCCATTATCAGCAGCATGGTCATGATCTTGGTAACGCTGGCGGGAAAGCCCGGTTCATCGGCCTTCTTTTCGTAGAGTACCGTGCCCGTCTCCTTTTCCATCAGGATCGCCGAGGGGGCCGCGATGGAGACGGCCGGCGTCTCGGCATATGCCGCGAGAGGCAGGGGGAGCAGGAGCAGGGTTAAGGCAAGACAGACGAAACGCTTCATGACGCCCTCCGGAAAACAAAAAATAGTTCATCCGGAGCCTATGAATGACAAAACAGTTTTATGCAGTGGTTTACAGGATTATGTATAATTCGACATTTTTTGCTTCTGCCTTTATGAAGGAATAATGAACGGAACAGAAAGAACGGGAAAGTTTTAAACACTTCCAACAGGGTTTTCAACAGCTTGCACAATGCGCGCGCCGAGCGAATACACAAAACAGAGTTCACATAACGCGATTACAAAAAATATCAAATTGTAAACTTACCGGAAAAACATGAGCTGACGCTTGACGGCGCGGGATACCGCGTATACAATATAAGGCAGCCTGAGACGGGACGGAGTCCCGGAGAGGAGGGGCGAATGAGACGTCATTTCCATTGGGATAAAAAATATCTGTACTGGGGAATCACGGCTTTCTGCGTGATTGCCGCTGCCACGATATTTTATATGGCGCTGAACTATCTTGATCTGCTCAAAAGCGCCCTTGCGTCGCTGATCAGAGTGCTCAGTCCTTTTATCTGGGGTTTGGTGATCGCCTATCTGCTCAGCCCGCTGGTCAAGCTCCTGCAAAAAAAAGCCTTCGGGCCGCTGTTTGAGAAAATCTTTGCCAAGCGCCCGGAAAAGGGAAGCAAGGCCGCCCGGATTTTGGCTGTCGTTTTTGCGGAAATCATTATGCTGGCGCTGATCACGGGCTTGTTTTTCCTCATCATTCCGCAATTGTACAGCAGCATTGAGACCATTGTCATCAATTCCCCGACTTATATCGAATCCCTGACCAACTGGGTCAATAAAATGCTTACGGACTTTCCCGAGGTCAGAGACTATGTGGTCGGGATGCTGGGCGATGTGAATACGGATCTTATCTCCTGGCTGCAGACGACGATCCTGCCGCGGCTCGGCAGCCTTCTGTCCAATGTAGGTACGGGCGTGCGCTATGTGGTGACCGGCGTGTATAATCTGGTCATCGGCATTATCGTCTCGGTCTATCTTCTCAGCAATACGGAGACGTTCATCGCAAGCGCCAAGCGCATCCTGTACAGCATTATGAGCGTGGACACCGCCAAAAGGTTTCTGAACATCCTGCGCTTTGCCGACAGAACGTTTATCGGCTTCATCAACGGAAAACTGCTGGACTCCGCCATCATCGGCCTGATCTGTTACATAGGCTGTTCGATTCTCAACATGCCCTATGCGCTGCTGGTGAGCGTGATGATCGGCATTACCAATATCATTCCCTTCTTCGGCCCGCTGATCGGCGCGGTGCCGAGCGCCCTGATTATCCTGATGGTCGATCCCGTCAAATGCCTGGTCTTTGTAATCTTTGTGATCCTCCTTCAGCAGCTTGACGGCAATATCATCGGCCCCAAGATTCTCGGCAACTCCGTCGGCATCAACGGCTTCTGGGTCATGTTTTCCATTATCATCGGCGCGGGCTTCTTCGGCTTCTGGGGCATGGTGCTGGGTGTGCCGGTCTTTGTGGTGATCTATACGATCATCAAGGAGAGCGTGCGAAGAAAGCTTTTGCGCAGCGATCTCCCGACCGACGAAGCGTCCTATACCAATCTGGATTATATTGATCCCGTCACGCTCAAACCGGTCCACCATCAGACGGATGAAACGGAATAAAAAACGCACCGCCGGAGATTTTCCGGCGGTGTTATTGTTTGTGCGATTACCTGTGTGCAAGCGTTTGATGCGCATCGCGGAGACCGTCGATCAGCGCGGCGACGTCTTCCCCGGTATTATAGCGGCAAAAACCGATACGCAGGGCGCCGTCGATCAGGTGCGGCTCCATGCCGATGGACTCGAGCACATGGCTGCGCGCGCCCTTCTTGCAGGCAGAGCTGCGGGAGACATAGATTTCACGGGCTTCCAGATAATTCATCAGCACCTCGCTCCGAAAGCCCGGCAGGGAGACGGAGAGAATGTGCGGCGCGGCTGTTTCAATCATGCGCAGCTCCGGGATCGCGGCCTTGAGGCCGTCCGCCGCCGATGCCTTGAGCGCTGCCATGTGCGCGATGTTCTCCCGAAGCCCCGCCTTCGCGATGCGCGCGGCCTCGCCGAAGGCGGCGATCTGGGGCACGGCTTCGGTTCCGGCGCGGCGTCCGTCCTCCTGCGCGCCGCCCATGATATACGGGCGCAGGCGCAGACCCTTTCGGATGTACAGCGCGCCGATCCCCTTGGGCGCGTGCACCTTGTGACCGCTGATGCTTACCAGATCGGCGCCGAGGCTTTTCGGCGTGAAATCAAGCTTCATGAAGGCCTGCACTGCGTCCGTGTGCAGGAGCGCCGCGGAGCCTTTCTCTTTCAGAATGCGGGAAACGGCGGAAATATCGGTCACAGCGCCGGTTTCGTTGTTGACCAGCATAAGAGAAACGAGTATAGTATCAGGGCGGAGAGCCGCGCACACGTCTTCGGGACGGATCGCGCCGGTGTGATCGGGCTTGAGGTATGTCACCTCATAGCCGCGCCGTTCGAGTTCCTCGGCGGATTTGCGCACCGCGTCGTGCTCGACAAGGGAAGTGATGATGTGTTTTCCCTTGCGGCTCATAGCTTCCGCGCCGGAAAGCAGGGCCCAGTTGTCGCTCTCCGAGCCGCAGGAGGTAAACACCAGTTCCGGCGCGTCACAGCCCAGCGCCCCGGCGACAAGCTTCCGCGATCGGTCAAGGAGCTTTTTCGCCTCCCGGCCTTTTGTATAGGTTGAACTGGGGTTTCCGTAGTTTTCCAGCATGGCGTCCAATGCCGCCTGCACCGCCTCCGGGCACACGCGGGTGGTCGCGGAATTGTCAAGATAGTGTTCCATTTATGTTAACCTCATTATGTAAAATAAAATATGAAAATACAATTATCGTAAATAAGATTATGAAAATAGATTTATGTAAATTTACGAGAAACGATTAATAAAAATGCTGGTAACTGATATGAAATGACTTTTGTCAAGAGGGAAAATGTAGGACTACGGGGCCCAGAGTCAGACGAGCACCCCGGAAGGTATTGTGAAGGAGCCCTGGGTATCAGTCTCCGGCATTGGCCACTCTGATATACGTGGATTAGGAAAGGGACTTTCCGTACCGACAGGTCAATGGTCCGCCGAGAGCTCTACCGTCTATTAGCGTGGATCACAAAACTGAGAGAAACACAGAAATGTGCCGACATAGTTACGTCGTAGATAGCTCGAACCTCTCCGATTCAGAGCTCCTTCATAATACCTTCCGGTGAAGCAGTCCGGCTGCTTGCAGCCCTTAGCTACCCGCTATCACAGCGGGACGGCGGGGTCAAGGCCGAAGCCGCGCCAGCGGTGCGAAGCAGCCTTGACGCCGACGGCCTGCTGTGATACCTCAGGCGAGGTTTTCCGTCATCATACCCCACATGAAGCATGCGAGTTCTCTTGCTACTGCGGTTTTCGCCACATTTGCCTTTTTGCCGTTTTTCAGCGTCATGCGATAATACTTCCGGCGAAGACGCTCGTTTGCTTTGTCCGCATAAGCAATGGCAGCCGGAGAGTTGCCCTTTTGCCGTGCTGCGAGAGCTTTGGACTTGTACCCGACTTGTCCGCGGCCATAGCATTGAGCGGCTTCAACGAGAAGCGACCTGAGATGCCGGTTCCCGGCTTTCGTGATGGGAAGACGGGTTTGATCTCCACCGCTGGAATCCTCACCGGGAACAAGGCCAAGAAAGGCGGCGTACTGCGGAGCGCTGGCAAAGCGCTTGAAGTCTCCCGTTTCCACGATCACCGAGAGAGCGGTTATAGTTTTGACGCCGAGGAAGCAGGAAAGCTTGTGAACCTTCTCCTTGTACTCTTCCTTATCTGCAAGCTCCCCGATCCGCTTTTCTATCCGATCCAACTTGGCAGTCAGGTAGTCGTAGGTGAGCAGATACTCATCCAGCGTTTCCTGATGGACGCCGTTGAGCTTCAGACTGCGAAGCCAATTCAGATGCGCTTGCGTCCAGTGGCTCTTGGTGCCATCATACTGATACCCGTGCCGCAGGCAGAAAGAAAGGATCTGCTGCTTGACCTTTTTCAAGGCCAGCTGATGATCATCCCGCATTCGGATGAACTCTTTGACCTGTTCGTCTTGCTCTGTGGGAACATGTACCTCGCTGTAGTCATGGTGGGCCAGACAGCGCGCGATCAGAGCCGCGTCCCGTTTGTCTGTCTTGATCCGTTTCTTTCCGGCGGGAACCGGCATCGTCGTTGGGGCAAGGATCACGCACTTCACATTGTGTGCAGTCAGCTCCCTTTGCAGCGTATAACCCAGACACCCAGCTTCATAACCGCATATGAACAGCGCATCGTTGCCGTAGTGGAAGCGCATGGCCTCCAGGTAATTCAGCACCTTGCTGTAATGTCCTTCCACCTTTTGGGCGTACTCTGCCGTCTCCTTTTCGTTTGTGTAGCAGCACAAAGAAAAATTTTCTTTATGTACGTCCATTCCTACGTAAACTGTGCTATAATTCATTTTAGTGACCTCCATTTGTATGCGGTAATCCCTGTTACCTTGATTGTAATCCCTGTTACCTTGATTTTTCCCAATCAGTAGTATACAGGTAAATCCGCGAAACTACAAATTGGAGGTCATTTCATATTGTCTATTCAGTCTCGGCCAAATGATACGGGAAAATGTCCGACTCGCGTCATTGCGAACCAGTGACCGATGTCACTGGTGTGGCAATCCGCATCTCTTTTCGCAAGCAAGATGTGCAGTTTGCACAAAGAAAAACGGATTCCCACGCCAGTGTTGCGACACGACAAGCATGGAACGTTGCGCGCTTCCCGCGCGTCGCTATGCTCGGAATGACGGGGGAGAACTGAACAGACAATATGAAATGACCTCCAATTTGTAGTTACAAATGATGATAGAACATATGCGCAATGTTTCGGCGAACGTATCACCATAGAAACGCATACCATAGAAACGGAGAAAACCATGAAGTATATTATATCCACTCTCGGCTGTAAGGTCAACCAGTATGAGACCCAGGCCATGGAGGGCTTTTTAACGGAAAGAGGCTTTGAACGCGCCGCGCCCGGCGAGATCGCAGACGCGGTGATCGTTAACACCTGCGCCGTCACCGCCGAGAGCGGGCGCAAATCCCGCCAGCTCATCCGCCGCCTGCGGGACGAAAATCCCGGCGCGGTGCTGGCGGTCTGCGGCTGCTATTCCCAGATCGAACCTGACGCGGTTCAGGAGATCGGAGCGGATGTGATTTTCGGTGCGGCGGATCGGAAAAAGCTGGTAGACGCCGTGGCCGCGGCCTGCAAGGAAGGGGAAAAGCGCCGCGAGATCGACGAGCCCTTCAAGCGCCGCGAGCTGGAACGCCTGCCCGCCGGGGCGGTGGATCACCGTACCCGCGCCATGCTGAAGATTCAGGACGGCTGTGTCAACTTCTGCTCCTACTGCATCATCCCCTATACCCGCGGCCGACTGCGCAGTCTCCCGCCGGAGGAAGCCGCCGCCGAGGCCGCAAGGCTGGACGCGGAGGGCTACCGCGAAATCGTCCTGACCGGCATTGAAGTCGCGTCCTATGGCGTCGATCTTCCGGGAAAACCAGGCCTTGCCGATGTGATCGAGGCTGTGGCTGCGGCGAGCCCGCACATGCGCATCCGCCTCGGCTCGCTGGAGCCGACGGTCATCACGGAGGACTTTTGCCGCCGCCTGGCCGCGACGGGAAAACTCTGCCGCCATTTTCATCTCTCGCTCCAGTCCGGCTGCGACAGAACGCTCAAAGCCATGAACCGCAAGTACGACACCGCAGCGTTCTTTGAGAAGACAGAACTTCTGCGGAAGCATTTTCCCGGCTGCGCGCTGACCGGCGACCTCATTGAGGGTTTTCCCGGCGAGACGGAGGAGGACTTCAACGCGACCTGCGCTTTTCTCTGGAAGTGCCGCTTTGCCGCGATGCATGTCTTTCCCTATTCCCGCCGCCCGGGGACGCCGGCGGATTCCATGCCTGATCAGTGCCCGAAGCGCGTCAAGGAGGAGCGGGCCCACGAAGCCCAGCGCCTGTGTGATTCGATGCACCGCGACTATCTCCGCGGCTGCGTGGGACAGACCCTGCCTGTCCTGTTTGAATCGGAGGAGGACGGCTTCTGCACGGGCCACAGCGACACCTATATGCCGGTGAAGATCAGGGGAACCGCCCTTCGGGGACAGCTCCGGGACGTGCTCGTTGATCGCGTGGAAGGCGGGACACTCTGCGGAAGTATCGCGGAATGACCAAAACATGGACGAAACTCCCCTGTTTTCAGGGGAGTTTCGTATAAATGGCGAATTGACGGGGCTCCTTCCTTATTGTAAAATATGCGGGAAAAAAAGGAGATGGGAAACATGCTGAGAGAACAGGTCTATAATTTCGCCCCCGGCCCCTCCACCATGCCGGAGAGCGCGCTGAAAACCGCGGCAGCGGAGATGCTGAACTTCCGGGGCAGCGGTATGTCCGTTATGGAGATCAGCCACCGCAGCGCCCTGTTTCAGGAGGTCTTTGACAGCGCGTGTTCCAAGCTCAGGAAGCTGATGAACGTGCCCGAGAGCCATGAGATCCTGCTTCTCCAGGGCGGCGCGACCACACAGTTTGCCGCCATCCCCATGAACCTCATGGAGGGCGGCACGGCCGACTATGCCGTGACGGGCAACTTCTCCAACAAAGCGGCCGAGGAAGCAAAAAAATACGGCACGGTTCACCTTGCAGCGGATACGAAGCCGACGGGCCACGACCGCATCCCGACGCAGGAGGAGCTGAGCCTCACGCCGGACGCAAAGTATTTCTACTACTGCAGCAACAATACCATCTACGGCACCGAATGGCAGTATGTTCCGGAGACGGCGTCTATCCTGGTCAGCGACATGTCCTCCGATATCCTCTCGCGTGAGGTGGATGTGTCGAAATTCGGCCTCATTTACGCGGGCGCGCAGAAGAACATGGCCCCCGCGGGCCTCACGGTGGTCATCGTGGACAAAGCCCTCGCGGGACGGGAGCTTCCCATCACGCCGAAGATCCTCAGCTACAAGACCATGATCGAAACCGGCTCCATGCTTAATACGCCGCCCTGCTGGTGTATCTATATGCTCGACCTCACGCTCGACTGGGTGATCGCCCAGGGCGGCGTCAAGGCCATGGACGAGAGAAAGCGGGAGCGCGCCGGACTGCTTTACGGCTTCCTGGATGAGAGCAGGGTGTTCAAGGCCCATGCCCTGCCCGGATCGCGCAGCTTTATGAACGTCACCTTCCGCACAGGCAGCGAGGAACTGGACGCCGCCTTTGTCAAGGGCGCGGCAGAGCGGGGGCTGCTCAATCTCAAAGGCCACAAGATCGCCGGCGGCATGCGCGCCTCGATCTACAACGCCATGCCCGTAGAGGGCGTCAGGGCGCTGGTCGATTATATGAAGGAGTTTGAAATCAGAAATGCTTAAAATAAAGACCATGAATGCGATTTCCGAGCACGGCACCGGCTGGCTTCTCAAGCACGGCTGCGAGGTCGGCCCGAATGTGGAGAATCCCGACGGTATGCTCATCCGCAGCGCGAATCTTCACGGCATGGAATTCGGTGAGAACATGATCGCCATCGCGCGCGCGGGCGCGGGCTTCAACAATATCCCCATTGAGGAGTGCGCGAAAAAGGGTATCGTCGTCTTCAACAGCCCCGGCGCGAATGCCGAGGCCGTCAAGGAGCAGGAGATCGCCTCTCTCGTCATGGCCTCCCGCGATATGATCGGCGCGATCGACTGGGTGCGCTCCATCGCCGACTGCGGCGATGAGATCCCCGACATGGTGGAGAAGGGCAAGTCCTCCTTCGCCGGACCCGAGCTGCTGGGCAAGACCCTCGGCGTCATCGGCCTCGGCGCGATCGGCGCGCTGGTCGCCAACGCCGCGCTGGATCTCGGCATGGTGGTTTACGGCTACGATCCCTTCATGTCCGTGGATGCCGCCTGGCGCTTATCCCGCGACGTCATCAAGGCCGAGGATGTGGATACCATCTATGCCAAGGCCGACTATATCAGCGTCAATGTCCCGTATAACGAGCAGACCCATCACATGTTTGACGACGAGGCCTTTTCCAAAATGAAGATGGGCGTGCGCATCGTCAACGAGTCCCGTGCCGAGGTCGTCGATGACGAGGCCATGACCCGCGCCCTCGACTGCGGCAGGGTCGGCAAGTATGTGACGGATTTCCCGAACAAGGTCATCCTGCAGGCGCCGAACGTGATCGCCATGCCGCATCTGGGCGCCTGCACCCCCGAGAGCGAGGATCGCTGCGCCGCCATGGCCGCGATGGAGCTGTACGATTACCTTGTAAACGGCAATATCAAGAACTCCGTCAATCTCCCGGACGCCACGCTCTCGCGCATGGGCGTGTGCAGACTCTGCGTTCTGCACCGCAACGTCCCGCGCATGATCACCCGCATCCTCGACTTTATCAGTGATCGCAACATCAATGTCGAGCACATGATCAACAAGCCGCGCGGGGAATACGCCTACACCATTGTCGACCTCGGCGATAAGATCGGCGAGGAGACGGCCACCGCCATCCGCAGCATGTCCGACGTGCTGCGTGTGCGCGTGCTGTATTAAGAAGAATGCAAATCGGCCTCAATCAGCCGGAAAATGATGCCCGATGTTGTCATCTCGAGCGGAGCCGCCCGCTGCGCTCGGTCGAGATGACATAAGAAGAACCGAATCATGCAATGAAAAAACAGGGTCAGGATCGCGGTGCCGTGCTCCTGGTCCTGTTTTGTTCACAAACATGCCATTGAAAAAAGCGGGAAAAAAGCTATAATACATTTCTATCGACTGTATTCAGCGAAGGAAAGGGGGACGGCATTCTATCGACTGTATTCAGCGAAGGAAAGGGGGACGGCAGGCGTGAAGAGTATTTACCTTCGCAATTTTACCGCAATGGCGGTGCTGGTCTTTTTCTGCCTGATGCTGATCTGTCTCTCCTTCATCGGTATCGGCCGCATGCATCTGGTCCGCGTGCTGCGGGGCGACATGATTGCAAGTGCCCGCGAGGTCTCGCGCATCGCCTCGGCCATCGAACAGAACGACACGCTGGACAGCTGGCTGCTCGGCATGATCATCAGCGCCATCGCCAACTCAACGGAAAACCAGATTTTTGTTGCCGATGAGGAAGGCTGCATTGTTCGCTGCTCCGATTCCGCGACCCGCTGCGGCCATATCGGGCTCCGGCTGTCGGAGAATGTGCTGGCGCAGGCAAACGACGACGCGGAATTCGGCCTGACCGATCTCGGCGGGATTTTTCAGGAGCCCCGCTACGTCGTCTCGCGCGGTATTTTTTCCGAGGCGGACGGCAGCTGCCAGGGCTATGTATTTGTCATTAGCAGTCCGGGCAAGATATTCGGTGACTGGTCAGCGTTCCTGATCCTGGCCTCCGGCGTGACGGTGGCGGTGCTGCTCGTCTTCCTGCTGGTAACGCTGGTTTACTCCAAACGCATGGCGCGGCCTCTGGACGAGATCGCGGCGGCCTCACGGAAATTTGCCCGGGGCGATTTCTCCGTGCGCGTAAAGCAGGAATACAATTCCGACGATGAGATGGGCGCGCTCATCGACTCGTTCAACAAAATGGCGGACTCTCTCGAAGCGGCGGAAAAACGCCGCAGCGAGTTTATTGCCAACGTCTCCCACGAGCTGCGTACGCCCATGACCACCATCGCGGGCTTCGCCGACGGTATTCTGGATGGAACGATCCCGCCGGAGGAAGAAAAAAAGTACCTTGTTTCCATCCGCGATGAGACCCGGCGCCTGTCAAGGCTTGTGCGGGATATGCTGGACGCGTCCTCGGCCCGCAATATCGCTTCCGATCCCAGCCGCCGCACCGTATTTGATCTCAACGAGCTGGTTTTACAGACGCTCCTGAGCTTTGAGGACAGGGCCACAAAGAAGAATCTCGACGTGGATCCGCAGCTCCCGGAGGACAATATCATGGTCATTGCCGACAAGGACGCAATCACGCGGGTGATCTACAACCTTCTCGACAACGCCGTGAAGTTTTCAACGCCCGGCAGCTGCCTCACCTTGCGCCTGTATAAGGACGAAGAAAAGGCCTACGTCGCGATCCGCGATGTCGGCGAGACGATCCCGCCGGATGATCTGCCCTTTATCTTCGACCGCTTTCACAAGTCCGACCGCTCCCGCAGCCTGGACAAGGAGGGTATGGGACTCGGGCTCTATCTGGTCAAGGCGATCATCAACGGCCATGACGAGGATATCGCCGTCAAAAGCGAGGACGGCGTGACAGAATTTGTCTTTACTTTGAAGCTTGCAAAATAAGAGGGATGCGATATGAATAACGATTATAAAAACGGCGTTGAGAACTGGTACGCTCCGCTGGAGCGGGAAGAGACGGTTCCCGCGGCACAGGCGCCTTCTGCCGGAAAGAAGAGAAGATCCGCCGGGTGGCGTATCGCGCTGGGGACGCTCCTGACTTTGGGACTGATCATCGTCACCTCCCTGTGGTTTTCCAACCGGGATGCAGGGGAGAAATCGGATGACAAGCGTGAAGGCTCCGCGGGAGGAAGCGGCTTCAGCATCATTCTTCCCGACGATATCCCCGGCTTCTCGGATGGGAAGACGGATTTGCCGGACGAAGAGATGCCTGAAAACTGGAAGGATTTCTTCAGTAATTTTTATACGGTAGATAACAACAAAAAGGAAGAATCCAGAATCCCTACTGTGGAGAAACGTCCCTCATGGGAGCTGGAACTGAAGCCCGTGGGTAAAGAACCGCTCACCCTGCAGGAAATCTACCAGAACTGTGTCGAGTCGATCGTAAGCATCAAAAGCTATATCGAAGGAGAGTCAGGATATTATTGGGGTACAGGCATCATCCTGAGCGAGGATGGACTGGTTCTCACCAATGCCCATGTTGTGGAAGGCTGTGACAGCGCAAAGATTACCCTTCACGACGGCACCGAATATGAGGCAAAGCTTGTCGGTGCAGATGATACAAGCGATATCGCCGTATTGAAGATTGACGCCAAAGGGCTTGTTCCCGCCGTCTTCGGCGAGAGCGATCAGCTCCGCGTCGGCGATGAGGTTGCCGCCCTCGGCAATCCGCTCGGGGAGGAATTCCTTGCCACCCTTACAGATGGTATTATCTCTGCTATTGACAGAGGCGTCAGCGTAGACGGGCACAGCATGAATCTCATTCAGACCAATACCGCCATCAATGAGGGCAATTCCGGCGGCGCGCTTCTCAATATGTACGGTCAGGTGATCGGCGTGACGAATATGAAGATGATGTCCAGCTATTCAAGCATCGAGGGCATCGGCTTTGCCATCCCGAGCAGTACGGTGCGCACGGTTGTAAACGCCCTGATCAAAGAAGGAGAGGTCAGAGGCCGTCCCGCTATCGGGGTTACGGTCGGCCCGATTCCGGAAGAGGCGGCGAAGCACTATGAGCTGCCCGAGGGCCTCTATGTCTCTGCCGTTACCGAAGGGACGGACGCCTGGGAAAAGGGAATCCGCGAGGGCGATATCATTACCGGCGTCAACGGCAAGCCGGCCCGTACGACCAACGACATTCTCAGCGTCAGAGATACGCTCCGGGTGGGCGACACCATCACCTTTACCATCTGGCGTGAAGGCGAGAGCTCCGACGTGGAGGTCGTCGTCGGCGATATAAACGATATCTATTAAGAAAATCAACTTGATGAAAAGCCGCGGGGCTGTGAAGGAAGAGAAAAAATCTCGGAATTCACAGCCCCGCGGCTTTCCGTTTCACGATAAAGCTTGACCTTTTTTGAACATTCTGGTAATATAGCGTTAATAATATTATGTTAATCAAGATATGTCAATCCTTCAAGAGTTATATTCCAATGGGGTGATGTTGCGTCATGAACAGAAAAAGGCTGATGTCCCTGCTGCTTGTGCTGTTCATGCTGGCCGCGCTGCTGCCGGTATCCGCGTATGCGGAGGAGACCGTGTTCCTTTTTGACACGGATACAGAAGAAATCGAGCATGTGCTTCTGCACTTTACGGGCGTGCCGGAGGCCGCGCTGCAGTATGTCACTGTTTATACGGCCGGGGGAATCCCGCTCACGCCGGTGATCGACGAAAGCGGACTGCCCGCATACGGCAGTTATCAGCTCAATCCCGGTACATTTTTTTATGCCTTTCATGATCCCGACGGCAATTATGAGGATATACCCGAGACGGCCATAACGCTGGACGGAAACGCACCGGAGGTCGAGGCTGCGCTGTTTTACGCGGCGACGGTGAATGAAACGGAACCGGAGCTGGAAGCGCAGACGATCCGGGAAGAGGAAGACGGGGCGGCGGTGATGCCGGTAATACTCCGCTGTGACGGAATCAGAGACCTGAGCGGCCTGACGGTCATGCGTGACGACGGTGCGGTCATGCAGCCTTATGTCGATCCGGATACCTCCGCAGTACAGTACGGGAATTATCTGCTCGCCCCGGGCGTTTACAGCTACCGGATTCACGATCCCGAGGGTCGCGCCGAGGATACGGAAGGCAGCTTCATCGTGGACGAGAGCGGCGTACAGACGGTCGACATTCACGCAGCGGGCGTGGTGGAGGGCATGTGCTTCTCCGGCACCTTCATCAATCCGTCCTATTCCGACGTGATCGACGCCGCTTCCATCCCGACTCCCTCCATCAGCCCGGAGGAGAGCCTGAACCTGCTCATGCACGAAGTCGAGGGGCTTCCGTACGCGGCGGACAATGAAATGAACGCCGTGTATTATGCCGGCCCTGACGGGACGAGAGAGCCCCGTTATTCCCCGGTGGTATACGATACGCTGGAGGCTGCCGGAGCGGCGGTTAAACGCGGTCTTATGCGCCGTCAGAAGGATATCGCGATTCGTATTCGCTGTGATATCTACCCCACGGATGAGGCCTGGACGAACGCCAGCAAGATGATTTATGCGAGTGCGATCCGCCACACCGGCGCGCCCACCGACGGCGATTATCTTCGTTATGAGTACGGCGGCGTCAACTGCACCGGTTCTGCTGTCGGCGTCGGGACAAAGGGGCCGTACTATTATGAATTTAACTATGCGCCGCTTTATTTTACGAATTACGCGCAGGAGATGGTACTGGATGAGCGTATTAACAGCATCCTGAACAGCCTGCATACCGCCGGCATGAGCGACGAGAAAAAAATCAGTGCGGTTTATCAGTATCTCTGCGACAATGTCAACTACCGTGAAGGGGGAGATACGATCAACTTTACCGCCTATGGCGCGCTGGTCAACGGGCTGGCCTCCTGCCAGGGTATTTCCGTAGCCCTCTATCGCATGTGTCTGGAACTCGGCGTGGACGCGCGCGTTGTGACCAGCTCGGAGATGGGACACGCATGGAATATTGCCCGCGCGGACGGAAGGCATTATTATGCGCTGGACGCGACCTGGGACGTGGGCAGTACGCCGGAGACGAGAAAATTCTATCTCAGAGGCCGCACAAGCTGGCTGGAAAAACACACGCTGGGGGACGAGTTTATCAACGGCAGCTTTGCCGACTACAACTTCCCGGCGGAGGACTTCGGCGGCGAGAGCGCCGAGGTGATCATTGACTCTGTTGCGCTGCTTTTTGAGGGAATGCTGCAGATCAAGTATTATTTCATCATTCCGGAATCCCTGGTCAATGAACCCGGAGCCCACGCACAGCTCAGCAGGGGAAACGAGGTGTTCGCCAGGATGCCGCTCTCCGAGGCAAAGCGCGAAGCCGGAAAAGTCTGCTTCTACTGCAGCGTGGAGGTCAGGAAGATCGCCGATCCGATCCAGCTCCGCATCCTTGACGGAGACGGGAACAGCATCGGGATCAGCAGCAGATCCGGGACAAGCTATCCCAACGGGTTCTTCTTTTCCCCGATGGAATACGCCAAACAAATGAAGACGTCGGGCTCCAGAACGGAGATGCGTGTCCTGGCGCAAGCGCTGGAGGACTATGGAGTTACTGCGCTGAATTATTTCAATAATGCGTCCAACCCTGTCCGCAACGAGGTCAAAGCCGTCAGCGCGGCGGATCTTGATCGGTGGAGCGTCGCCACGGAAGGGACAAAGCCCGAGGGCTTTACCGAAGCGAAAATATCCGCCGTGTGTGAGGCGGACAACAGCCTGCGCGTCTATTTTGCCTATGAAGTGGGGAGAGATCCCAAACGCTACAGCTATAAAATCGACGGTCAGCCGGCGGAGCTGCAGACGCGGGACAAAGGCTGCTATCTTGAGGTCATGAGCATCGCGGCAAACGAACTTGATACGCCGCACAGCTTTACAATCAGCGACGGGACAAACAGCTTTACCGTTGTCTGCAGCGTGCTCACCTATGCGAAGATGGCGGTCGGAAGCAAAACCGAGGCCCTTGCTGATCTCGGAAAAGCGCTCTATCTTTACAATCGCGCGGCCGACGCCTATTTCGGAACCTGACAGGAGAAAGCCATGAACAAAAAGAACAAAGCTTCGAAGCTGATCAGTACGGCGCTGGGCCTGATCGTAATACTTGCAGTGATCCTGTGTTCGCCGCTGTTTGGCTACGGCAGAGGGCTCGCCCCGAAAGAGCAGCGCGAAGCCGCGGCGGCGGCAGAACCGGGTTTTTCCACAGGATATGTCGCGGCTCCGCAGGCTGCGGCCGCAGCGACGCCCAGACCCACGGCGCAGCCGACGCCGGCGCCGGTGGTCCTGCCGTCCGCGCCGCCCATACCGGATCCCACGCCGGAGCCGACGCGCCCGCCGTCACGACCCGCAGCCGTTCAACAGCCGATTCAACAGGCGGCTCAGCCTGCCCAGCAGGAATGGATGCCGGAAGAAGCCGCAGAAGGCGAAGGGGAGTATGACGAGACGTCTGAAGAGACGCCGGCAGAAAACGCCGAAATGCCCGCAAATACCATCGGCATCGGCGAAGAGATTACCACAACCGAAGACGGCGGCCAGTATATTGCAACCCAAAACGCAGACATCGTAATCAACACCGGCGCAGCGGACAGCGGCGGCGCTGAGCAGAGCTATGAGAGCAGCAATAATCCGCCGACACAGGAATTCGTACCGGATTACAGTGAAGCCGAGGCCTTTACAATCGGATAAAAAACACACAGGAGCCGCATCACGCGGCTCCTGTGCTGCTCGGATCAGCTGCACACAAAGCAGTGCCACTCTTCCTCTGAGCGGTGATCCAGAATCTCAAATCCGTTGGCTTTTAGCGCGGCTTCGGTTTCCGGCCAGCGGTTTTCGATAATGCCGGAGCAGATGAAGATGGCCTCCGGCGCCATAAATTGCCGCACCTGCGCAGAGAGGGGAATGATCACATCGGCCACGATGTTGGCGAGTACAAGCTGCCAGCCGCCGCCGATGCGTACGCGGAGTCCCGCATCGCCCAGAATATCGCCCGCCCAGGCGGTCATGCGATCAGGGCCGATGTTGTTGAGGGCGGCATTGGACATGACCACATCCGGCGCTTTGGGGTCGATATCCACACCCAGGCAGCGCTCACAGCCGAGCAGCAGCGCCCCGATACCTAAAATGCCGCTGCCGCAGCCGAGATCCAGCACCCGCACACCGGGGGCACAGAACTTTTCCAGCGCGGCGAGACACATGCGGGTGGTGGCGTGGCTGCCGGTGCCGAAGATCAGGCCCGGATCCAGCCGCAGAGGGACGCGCCCGTCGTCGGGGGCTTCCTCCCATTCGGGCACGACGACCAACTTTTCGCCCACTTCGATGGGCTTGTAGTATTCACGCCAGTTGTTTTCCCAGTCACTGTCCTCTACAAAGGCGGTGGTCAGCTCCGGATATGCCGCGCGGATCTGCCGCAGTACGGCGAGCCCGTCCTCGTCGTCGGTCAGGTAGCATTTGATGCGGCTCACGCCGAGAAATTTGTTTTCCAGTTCCTCGTCCACATAGTCCCAATACTGGTGATTATGCTCGAGAAACTCCTTGAAATCTTCCTCGTTTTCGATGACGAAGCCGCCCGCGCCCATGGCGGTCATCCGTTCACAGCGCAAGTCGATCTCTTCCGCCGGGGTGTTGACGGTCACTTCAATGTATCGCATATTGTCCCTCCGTATTCATATTGAAAATAAGCTCCATGGATATCCGCCGGGCGGCGGTGCGGTGAAGCTGAGCGCCTCGTCCGTAACAGGGTGCGCGAAAGCCAGCCGATGAGAATAGAGCGCGACAGGACAGTCCCGCCTGGGGCTGCCGTATTTAGCGTCTCCGACCAGCGGGTGTCCGCGCGACGCGAACTGTACGCGGATCTGATGCGTGCGCCCGGTTCGGAGCCGCACGGACAGCAGGGAACAACCGCCCGCCGCTTGCAGCGCACGATAGTCGAGCACAGCTTCCTTGACCCCGGCGCGCTTTCTTGTGACTGCATAGCTCTTGTTTCGCGTGCGGTCATGGAACAGCAGGTCGTGCAGCTCCGCTTCCGGTTCGTTCAACTCTCCGTGGATCACCGCGAGGTATTCCTTCTCAAAGCGTCCGTCTCCGATCTGACGGCTCAATGCCGCGGCGGAATCCCGATCCAGTGCGTACACCATGACGCCGCCGACGGCCTTGTCCAGACGGTGTACGCATAAGACCTCCGGGATACGGAGCTGTCGGGAGAGCAGCGAAGGCATGCCTGCCGTCTCGGATTCCACGCCGACAGGCTTGAGACAGACGACAAAGCCGCCGCCGTGATACAAAATCGGTATTTCCATCGCTTCACCTTTATAATGAATGGTGGGCTCAGTTTACCATTTGAAATTGGAAAAAACAAGGGTTCGTTCCCTTTATGAGGGAGGCGAAGACTTCTCCTTCGCAGGAGAAATTTTAAAACCCAGAGAAAAAACGGGAACAAAGCGCCTCCCGCCGCGTCAAATAGACAAGTGTGGGCTGAAAGATATTGTAACACTCTGTGAAGCTGCAAGTTTTTTCTGAGGCGCGATTCTTTTTTTGCCCCGGTCGGAGCGCTTGGGGGAGACGAGCGGAAGCCTTGAAAATCAAGGGTTTCGGCAGCTTGAAAAAAGAAAGAAGTGTAACTAAATTGAAATTTATTGAAATTTTTTCGTTTTTGGGTCTTGCTTTTTAGAAAGAGTTGTTGTAATATTATAGCCGAATCGTAATACATTTTTAACTATTTGCAAAACGCGGTTCACCGCAAATCCACAACGCAGTAATCATTTTACCCGAGAGGGTAGCTATTAGGGGGAGCAATTATGAAGAAACGGATCATAAGTATGCTGCTTACCGTATTGATGGTCATGTCTCTGTTTTCGGGACTGCCCCTCAGCGCGTACGCAGCCACGACAGCCGGCGCCAACACCATCGAGTATACGATGGCGGCTGGCGACTATGTTCTGAGGATCTGCCAGAAGTTCGGTCTGAACTACTACACCTGCAAAGACGCGATCATGATCCTCAACAACATCTATGACGGCCAGTGGAACAAGCTGGCTGTCGGCAGAACGCTGATTCTGCCTGCGAGTGATAACGACGCGATCCTGATCGCGAACGGCGCGAAGCTGACCAACGTCAACAGCGGCGCGAACGCGACCACCCTGTCCACCGGTACTGCGGCCACCTATACCACCGGCACGGCCACGACCGGCACGTCTGTCGCCACGACGACCAACTTCAAGTCAGCAGACAGCCTCGCCTACTACCTGGTGCCCTACACCATGTCCGCGGGCGAGAACGTCTCCGGCGTGTGCAACAGCCTGGGCGTGAACTTCAACATCTTCTCGCCGTTTATCAAGCAGGTCAACGGCATCTCCGACTGGACCAAGGTCAGAGCGGGACAGACCCTGATCATCCCGACGCCTGTCTGCCCGTCCGTCGGCACCACCTGCTACGGCGTCATGCAGCACAAGGTCGGCGGCAGCGATACCGCTTACGGCATCGCGTCCTCCAACGGCGTCAACTACAACGCCAACAAGACGCTGCTTGAGGTGCTGAACCAGACCAACAACCTGGCGAACCTCACCGCGGGCCAGTGGTTCTACTATCCCGTGCCTCTGACGGTCTCTGTGCCCGGCACCGGCAATCCCGGCAGCACCGCCACGACGACCACGACGACCACCGTCACGGACAGCAACGGCACCACTACCACGACCAGCACCACCACTGCCAAGCTCTACAAGCTGACGAGCGGCATGTCCGCCTCCGACGGCACGATGCTCTTCTACGTGAACAGCCAGGCTGTCACCGCTGCCCCTGCCGGCGCGAAGGTCACTATCGTGACTGACGCCAAGTCCGGCAAGGCCATCCAGAGTCTGACGGTCAAGCAGTCCGACGGCAAGGCAGATCTCCATCTCACCGGCGACACCTTTGTCATGCCGAGCTGCGATGTCCGTGTGGACACCGAGATCAAAAACGGTCATGACATCAACATCGCGGCAAACTACAGCGGCAAGGCTTCCGCCTCCGTCAACAACGTGACCGTGCAGGCCGCCGTCAAGGGCGCTCCTGTTGTGATCAAGAGCAACGATCCCAACTATGAGATCTCCGCTGTCAACGCCTATTACAGGAAGATGATCTCCGACTCGACAAAGACTGCGCTTGCGGTCAGCAGCTCCAACGCATTCATCATGCCCGATATGGACGTCGATGTGGAAGTCACACTCAAACCCGTTGCGACCTATGCCTTCTATGTAAAGGGAACCGATCCGAAATTTGATCACGGCACCTTCTATCTTGAGGTCAACGGCAGCCCAGTCACCCATGCGGCCAAGGGTGCGAAAGTCACAGTTGTTACCCAGGCCGATCCCGGCTACGAGCCCAGCTATCTGATCGTGACCAAGCACGGCACCTCGACCGGCGTCAATGCGTTCAGCAATACCTTTACCATGCCTGGCTATGATGTCGATGTGGAAGTCGGATTTGCGCCGAAGGGCAACAACATCCTGACGATGCCTTCTCAGTTCGCGATGATATATGCGTTTGACAAGGCGACCTATGACAGCTTCACGAGCCCGAACCTGAACGACGAGTTGGATAAGGCCATTAAGGAGGCCCCCACGGGCGATACTGTGTATCTGGTGGCTGTTGATGAAGACGGCTATGCCCTTTCTTACAGCGATTACATCTTCAGCGATTATGAAATCACCCGCAACAGTGACGGCCTTAGGATTAAGGCCAACAAGATTGGCACCTCGGTCGTCGGCAATGCCTACACCTTCGTTATGCCCAAGGGCGGGGTCATAATCACGCCGATCATCACAAGCAGAACAAAAAGCGATATCACCTCCCAGTTCTATGTTAACGGCGTTGCTGTTCCTGCCGGTCAATATAAAGACTGCAGCTTCTCTGTGACCTGGAACGACAAGACCTCCGAGTTCAACGAGAGTGCCCAGAAGGTTTCTCAGCTCAAGCAGATCAAGGAGAAGATCCCTGCCGGCGAATACGTCGACCTCCGTTATGATTCCAGCGATGGCATCGCATTTGTGCGCTATGAAATCGAAGGCGCGGGTCTCACTTCCAGAGAACTGGAAGAGCTGAACAATCAGGCGAATCTCCACGGTTACTTCCAGATGCCTGAAAAGGACATTACGATCAAAGCCTATTTCGAGACCGGCAAGGTCGGCATGGGTCCGGCCGTTATTACCGGCGTCGGTACTGCCAGCTACAAGGTCTGGGATGCCGCCGCCAGCACTTGGAAGTCGGTCAACGCCTGCGAGCCCGGCGACAGGGTGATGGTCATTGTCAAGGCCGGCAACGGCTTCAAGTTCTCCGACGATAAGTTTGCGGATAAGCTCATCGTTACCCGCAAGGACAACGGCGCCCGCCTGAAGCTCGTCTCGGCAGGACCTACACTGGATGACACCTACGCATATTACTTTGAAAATATGCCCGCCGGCGGTGTGGATGTCCGCGTGACCTT
>CADAPH010000065.1 GCA_902789745.1 Oscillospiraceae bacterium
GGCGACATTGTCATCATAAACGATAAAAGCTGTGCAGTCCCGGAAGACAGCTTCTTTGTACTGGGAGACAATGCGGACAATTCTCTGGACTCACGCTACTGGTCTGACCCGTTTGTCCCGCTGAAAGATGTCATTGCCCGCGTCTTTGCATAGTTTACGCCCGTCGGCTGCTTTAAAGTTGAGCAGTCGGCGGGCGTTTTTTGCTGTGCTTCTTGGTCTACATAATGTCTGTGTTCTTTGCTTACCTGGTCACTGCCTCAGCAATCTTCTCGCCTGCCAGATGACCGAAGGTGAAGGCATCGCCGGTACCGGAAATGTAATTGTATTCAATCGTAGTTAGACAAGTGTCGTTGTCCGCGTCTTCACATAATTTACGCCCGCTGGCTGCTCTGAAAAAGTTAAGCAGTCGGCGGGCGTTTTTGCGTTTACTATGCCTTTTTACATAGATTTCAATCTTTTACGATTAGAATAGATAAGATTCTATGGATGATTATTGCTTGGTACGGTTTTTAATGAATCTGCAGTTACAATAGAGCATTACCGAGAGCCTTGCAGGAATCTGCTCCCTCACGCTCGGGTGCGTTTTTTACACGAACGTTTACGCCGCTGTAGCCTGTGCGGAAGAAAACGTCATGCCGCCTTCACAATCCACAGATACAGCGCAGGCCGGATCCCCGACAACAGCATCCACGTTATTCCCGCCGCCGGTAATGCTTCCGGAAACAACGCAGTCGCTGATTTTGAAGGAAGACATTACTTCACTACCTTCCATCATTTCCTTCCCCGCTCCGATCAGACCGCCGACCGAATCCGTCGTTTCAGAAACGATAATGGTCACATCCTCAACTGTGCATCCGGTAATTTGCGCGGGCGCTGTCGGATCATATGTCCCGCCAAATCCAACCAGACCGCCAACAAGACGATTATTCTCACCGCTAACCGTAATGACAGTACCGCTGACTTTGCAGTCCGTGATTTCAGCAGCTCCCCAGGGTGCACCGCAGAGTGCTCCGAATCCCCATGTTGCATTTCCTTCCGCAATGATTTCTCCGCCTGTCACTTCGCAGTTTTTGACAGAACTCATCGTTGTGCCGCCGGCAATCAGCCCCGCGCAGGCTCCGTCATCACCCTGCACGATAATATCCGCAGTCGCGCTGCAATTTGAAATCAGATCAAAGCCGGTTCCAACAATACCGCCGATTCCCTGCATACCGGTAAGCGTGTTTTCTCCGACAAGGTGAATATCCGAAACAGGGCAATTCATGAACTGCAGACCCACAGCGCCGCCAACCAGATAAAAACCGGACACATTCACGTTTTTCAGTGTAAAGTTCCTTATATACGCCGCGCCGTTCTCTGTACCTGCTGCACAGCCGAAAAGGCCCGCGCCCATCGGTGCATCACTGGAAACTGTTAAGTTGGATATGGTATGACCATCTCTATTGAAGGTGCCGGTAAACGCATAATCGGGATGGGGGACCTCAGCATCTTCCGGCGCGTCAGACAAGGACCGAAAAGCTCCGATTGGTGCCCAATTCTCATAAGCGGAAAGATCGATATCAGCAATCAAAATGTAATGTGCAGTCAAATCATCATGGATGCGGTAGAGCTGTTCTGCGGTCGAGATCTGCCACGGATCTTCCGCCGTTCCGGTGCCTCCGGCAAAGAGTGTTGCCTTGTCGTTCGCCTCAGCAGGAGCAGAATTATCAGCGGCTGTAGTCATTGCTGCACTGTCAAAACTACTCAGTAAACTGAAAAGTAATAACATAACAAGCACTCGAGATACAATTTCCTTTTTCATATGGGGTTGCCTCCTTCATTAACATTTTATATATGGGGCATAAATGATCTTTTGTTTGTTCTCATCACTCCTTTCTCTTGTTTCTCAGGAAACGGTCACCAGGCAAAGCCGCATATCTCGCTTCTTTTGTTGACCATGTTTCAGCAGAGGCCATTTCCTTCAAGAGCCCCACGTGACTGCTGCGCTCCACAATCTCACCGTCATAGATGGTCAGGAGCTATGCATAGACACTCACGCAAAAGTTAGCTTTTGCTAACCTTTGGTCAAATGTTTTGGGCTTCTTCAGAAGCCCAAAACAGAAGTCCAGTTGAATAGCTTGGCGACCGCTTCGCTGTGGCGCAGGGCATTCTCCTTTGGCAGACCGTGGATAATCGGCTCAAACATAGTGGACCAGTAGGCGGTCAGAAGCATGTGCAGTTCCTCTTCCTCGATCAGGAAGGAAGAGATGCCGCGGCGGTATGCCTCTACAGCAAACCGGTAGGAGCGAGCCGTTACATCACTGACAAAATCATGAATAAAGTTTGCATATCTGGTACCTTCTGCATGACATAGCAGAAGCCGGAACCGCTCATAATCGTCATACAGCATCTCAACGGTCTGCCTTTGGGTCTCCGGCGTTAACTCCCAGATCTTCCGCATGTCCTGATTATCCAGATGATCATAGTTGAAGCTCTCAATGCCATCGCTGTAGCTTTTCAGCGTTTCCAGCGTTGGCGCAACCAATGCGTCAAACAGTTCTTCCTTGTTCTTATATCGGTTGTAGAAGGCACCGGTGGTCACCCCGGCCTTTTGGCAGATTTCCCGCAGAGACACCTGCTCATAGGGCTTGGAGAGAAATTCCTCCCGGGCACTGGCAAGAATGCGCGGGTCAATACTCTTATCCGGGTTTGACATCGCACACCTCCAAATGATTAATAACGTCATTATTGATAACAGCGTTATTATATATTCAAATCTATGATTTGTCAACAAAAAAGCGCCATCACTCAAACACGCTCCATCACATGACAGAAAACCGGGTATTGCTGTCTGCCGCCCAGAAGGGAAGATTGATGCCAAATCCCTATTTGGTATTATCAGACAGCGCAGAAATCTCCCGAAGAAATGAGCCCGCTCTTCCAAAAGGAAAAGCAGGCTCATATAGTGTGACTTGCTTGCTGTTAATTAGCGGTGTTATTGATTATTTCAAACGTAACAGGTACACCCTCAACAATCGGAAAGTAGGAGTAAATCTTATCGCCTTCAAGCCAGATATATGCTTCATTAGTCTTGACGTGAAATACAACATCCAACTTGTCTTGCCCTTTTGCCGAATCAGGCAATCCATTTTGAGGAACAAGAACAGTATATACGTCAAGCTCTCCCCCAACAAACAGGCCGATATCGGTTCTGTCCGCAAGAGTAACATGATCACCGACATTTACGGTGCGAATGACAAATCCGACTTTATCCGTCAGTTTCAGTTTTGCTATGATTTCCAAATACTGCGTCTCTGACAAGTCCTGATACCAAAGGAGACCATTGCTTTCTGACAAAAGTTCAAAGAATTCATGGTCGGGGCTGAAATCATAATCAATACGAGGGCCTTCTGTGTTCAGAATATAGGAAAGTGCAAGTCTTTCCCCATCATAGAAGTTCTCGGTAAGTGTAGTTGTCGTACCATCTTCAAGTTCAGTGCTTTGAGTTGTCTTATCAGAGTTTTCACCGATCTCGATCCACTCACCCATACCACACCGATCTCAGAAATGGCAGTATTCATGACGTTCTTGTCTTATGCCTCGGTGACGTATTTGTGCAGGGTAGCTCTCACAGCGCCGGGGCCGGCGGTGAGCTCTGTGAAGTAGGCGCAAACCTTATCGGCAAGACCGGCTTCCACGAGATCGACGCCGAAAATTGCGGCGTTGCGGAGAAGTCCCTCGAGCTTTGCACAGTCGGGCTTCTCGCCGAGTTTGAAGTCCTTGACGTAAGCCTGCGCGGTCTCGAGCAGCGGGTCGGAACTCGGCTCGAAGGCATTGCCCTCATCGTCAATGGCCATGAGGTAGCGCAGCCAGCCCGCGTACACCAGCGGGATGAGCTTGAGGTCGTTCACGTCCAGCTTGTCGGAGGCCATGTAGGCCTTGATGGTCTCGCCGAAGCGGATGGGCAGCTTCTGGGAGGTGTCCATCGCGATGCGCTGCGGCATGTCGGGCATGAAGGGATTCGGTACACGGACGTTCACCACCGCGTCGATAAAGTCCTTCGGGTGGATGATGCCGGGATCGGTCACCACGGGCAAGCCCTCTTTGTAACCAACGATCTCGACCAGTTTGCGGAGGTCTTCGTCCTGCATCTCTTTCCAGATTTTATTAAAGCCCAGCAGGCAGCCGTAAACGGCAAGGCTGGTGTGGAGAGGATTCAGGCAGGTGCAGACTTTCATACGCTCTACCTTGTCCACGGTCTCGCGGTCGGTGAAGTAGATGCCCGCCTTCTCGAGGCATGGGCGGCCGTTGGGGAAATTATCCTCGATGACCAGATACTCGCATTCCTCGGCATTGACAAAGGGCGTGCCGTCGTCAAGCCCGTCTTCCTTCAGCATGGCAGCGACGGAGGCGTCCGGCCCCGGGGTGATCTTGTCGATCATAGACCAGGGGAAGCTCACCGACTCCTTGAGCCAGGCATTGAAGCCGGGGCCGCCCCACTTTTCGGCAAAGCAGGTGATGGCGGCCTTGAGCTTGTCGCCGTTGTGGGAGCAGTTGTCCATGCTCACCATGGCAAGGGGCGCTTTGTTCTTGAGGTAGCGGGCGCAGAGCAGGGCCGTGATCTTTCCCATGTAGCTCTTCGCGTCCTCTGGCTTGCCCGCGAGGTCAGCGGCGATGTCGGGCAGCAGCTCGCCCTTGCCGTCATAGAGGGCGTAGCCCTTTTCGGTGATGGTGAAGGACACCATCTGCAGAGACGGGTTTTCAAAGATTTCTTTCAGTCTCGCCTCGTTGCCGTAGAGATAGACCTTTTCGGCGATGGAGGCGACGACGGCCTTTTCCACATTGCCGTCAGCCTTGAGCGTGACCTTGATGGTGAGGTTGTCGTTGACCTTGGGCTTTTTCTCGCGGCGCTCTGCAGCGATGATGCCGGTGTCATGAAGGCCAGCGTCCAGCAGGCGCTGACAGGCATCAGCCTGGAAGGCTTTAAAAATGTTGCCCGCGCCGAAGTGCAGCCAGGTGGGGTTTTTGACGGTCTTGGCAACCATGGCGTCGCGGTCAAACTGCGGCAGACGGTAGCCCAGCGCTTCCCATGCTTCTCTATTTTTGATAGATTCGTTATTCAGTACCATGTAAAAATACGCTCCTTCCTTTCCTCGCTCCCCTCTCAAGGGAGGGAGCTGTCATGGCGCTTCTCACACAAGCGCCGTGACTGAGAGGGTGTCCGTTGTCGTATACCCCTCTCCGCCCCAGTGTTCGCACTGGGGCACCCCCCAAGGGGGGGAGAGGCAAGTTTATTTACCAAACTTATCCATATAATCCCATGCACCCAGCATGTACATGATGCCGAGGGCACGGTCATACAGGCCGTAGCCGGGGCGCACATTGCCGGGCTTCTCATCCCAGAGGTGACGGCCGTGGTCGGGGCGGATGTAGCCCTCAAAGCCGCCGTCGTGGTAGGCCTTAAGGATTTCGAGGATACCGGTTTCACCGTCGCAGTCTCGGTGGGAGGCTTCGGAGAAATCGCCGTTGTCAAAGTGCTTGACGTTGCGGATGTGGGCAAAGGCAATGCGGTCGCAGTGCTTGCGGACGATGGCAGCGACGTTGTTGTTCGGGTTCGCGTTCAGGGAGCCGGAGCAGAGAGTCAGACAGTTGTAGGGGTCGTCCACCATCTTGAGGAAGCGGTCGATGCTCTCCGCGTCGATGAGCAAGCGGGGAAGGCCGAAGATATCCCAGGGGGGATCGTCCATGTGGACGGCCATCTTGATATCGCACTTATGGCAGACTGGCATGAGCTTTTCGAGGAAGTACTTGAAATTCTCCCATAGCTTCTCCTTGGTGACGGGCTTGTACTTTTCAAACAGCTCATCGAGTTTTGCCATGCGCTCGGGCTCCCAGCCCGGGAAGGTCATGTGGTACTTTTCGGTCAGGCCCATGACGTAGTCCGCCATCTCCTTCGGGTCGTCCTGGATCATGTCCTTCTGGTAGAAAAGCGCCGTGGAGCCGTCGCCGACGGGATGGAACATGTCACTCCGAGTCCAGTCAAAGATGGGCATGAAGTTGTAGCAGATCACCTTCACGCCGAAGGGCGCGAGATTCCGGATGGTCTGGATATAGTTTTCGATGTACTGATCGCGGGTGGGCAGGCCGATCTTGATATCGTCGTGGACGTTGACGGACTCCACCACCTCGGCATTGAAGCCCGCGGCGGTGATTTGATCCACGACGGGCTTGATTTCCTCGGGCTGCCAGATCTCGCCCGGCATCTTGTTATGCAGCGCCCAGACGATGGTAGACACGCCGGGGATCTGCTTAATATCGGAAAGCTTGATTTTGTCGTTGCCTTTGCCGTACCAGCGAAAACCCATTTGCATAGGCATGTTCTATTCCTCCTTGCTGTGTTTTACTCGTCGGCCATGCCGATGAGGTCGAATTTTTCGGTAGAGATCACGATCTCAAAGCGATCCTTCTGCGGCTTTGGGCACTTGACCAGGACGCTGCGGTCAGAGAGTTCATAGTACCAGCCGCAATCGCTATTCTCCCATACGTCTCGCACGAGGAAGCGGGGGATCTGTTCGCCATCGACTGTGACCCAGAAAGCGCCCTTCTTCTTGCTGACAAGCCGGATCGTGAGGCGCTCAATGCTGTCCTCATAGTCACCCGTCTTCTCAAAACGGATGCGGGTGCGGTCGCCAGCCTTGACGGTAATTGTTGTCTTGGCGTAGCTGCCGCGCTTGTAGTCCTCGGTGTGGCCGTCGTCGTCGTAATAGGTAAAACTCACGTCACTTTCGGCGGCGATGAGCAGATCGAGTTGTCTGACCGTATCCGCCAGGATGCGCTTGACATCCTCGCTGGTACAGAAGATGGCGCTGCCTCTGAGGAACATGGGGATGCTGGAAAGATCCACCGGCACCTCGATGGTCTGGCCGCCCTCATAGGCGTGGTGCTTGTCATTCATGTCGTACCAGGTGCAGCCCTTCGGGAGATAGAGCTTTCTTGTCTTCGCGCCCTTCTCCACAACGTTTGCCACCAGCACCGCCGGGCCGTACATAAAGGTCAGGCTTTCGTCGGTGTAGCAGGCGGGATCATCGGGGAACTCCAGAAACAGCGGGCGCATGACGGGCAGGCCGTCCACACTCGCCTCGCGCATGAGGGAGTAGAGGTAGGGCAGCATCCGATAGCGCAGGGCGTAGGCCGCACGCACATAGGGCAGGTTCTCCGCGTACATCCAGGGCTGCGTGACGGTGTTGTCGGAGTTTGCGGAGTTAATGGTGAAGCGGGGCTGGAACACGCCGCTCTGGATCCATCTGAGCAGCAGCTCGCCCTCCGGCGCGCCGCCGGCGAAGCCGCCGATGTCGCAGCCCATGTTGGCACAGCCAGAGAGCCCCATGCCCATGATGGTGGCGAGGTTGAACTTCACCGTGCGCCAGTCGGTCAGATTGTCGCCGCCCCAGACCTGGGCATAGCGCTGAATGCCCGCAAAGCCCGCGCGGTTGATGACGTAGGGGCGCTCGTTCGGGTACACGTCGGCGATCGCCTGCACGGCGGTGTAAGCCATCATGTTGGAGTGAATGATCTTCAAATCCTCCATGGTGCCCTTTGCGCCCTCGTAGTCGCACTGAGAGAGGCGGTCTTCAATGCCGTCGATCTCGCAGTTGTCGTTCCAGACGGTCTTGGTGCCCTTTTTGAGGATGTTTTCCTCCAGCAGGTGCTTCCAGGCCTCGCGCCCCTTCGGGCCGGTGAAGTCGATGAATCGCCCCTCGCCGCCCCACCAGCGCCCGGTAGCGTCCTTCGTACCGTCGGCGGATTTGATGAAGGCGTCGCGCTCCTCGTAGTAATGGGCATAGGGGTGATTTTTCAGAACGCCAGGCTTGAGGTTGCAGATGACGTTGATGCCCATGGCGTTCATCTTTTCGAAGAAGCCCTCGGGGTCGGGGAAGCGGCGGCGGTTCCAGTTGAAGGTGTAGCGGAGGTTATCCTCCTCACCGGAGGAGTAACCGGAGGCCAGCCAGAAGTTGTCGATCCAGATCTGCTCCTGCAGGTGCTTGTCCACAACCTTGTAGATCTCCTGGTCGCAGTCCTTTTCAAGCTCCGCGTAGTACATGGTGGACATGCAGTAGCCGAGGGACTGCTTGGTGGGCAGGATGGTGCGGCCCGTGAGCCAGGTGTATCGGGAGATCACATCCTTCATGTCGGGACCGTTTATGAGGAAAAGGTCAATGTCGCCGCCGTCGGTCTGGTAGTAGCAGTAGCGCTCCCAGTAGCCGGAGATCTCCTGCCCCATGTCGAACACGCAGTCGTAGGAGTTGTGATAGAACAGGCCCAGCGCCTGGCGCTTGTCCTCGTTTACGCGGATGTAAAACGGGATGTGCTTGTACATGGGATCGCCGGTCTCTGGATCATGGCCAATGGCGTCCTTGGGGCTCATGCGCAGACGGCGGAACTTCTTATCCAGGTGTCCGGTCTTCTCACCGAAGCCGTAGAAGTGGTCCTTTTCCCGATCCATGCAGGAGTAGTGCGAGAGCCTGCCCAGGTGGTCTTTCTCAAAGGCACGCTCGGGCAAGTCGCGGTAGAGGGTCTTGCCGTCCGCATCCAGGAGCTTGAAGGAAAACGGCTGCTTTAACAGGACAAGCGTCATGGTCGCGGTCTTGAAAACAAGCTTTTTCTCGTCCTCTGCGCAGGCCACGTCCAGCGCCTGTATGCGCTGGCGCTCGCCTTCAAAGAGGGGGTCGAGACGGTCGGGCCAGGCGGTGGTGACAAGGGTATAGGACGCCTCGTCGAACCTGCGGTCAAAGTTCACGCGGATGCGGACAACGTCGTCCGAGAGGAAAACCAGCAACGCGTCCGCCGTGTCGGCATGCAGCAGCCAGCCGTTTTCCGTTTTTTCATAAGAAACAAGGCGGTTTACCAGCATAGGAAAAGCTCCTTTCAGAAGCAATATTACCTCCCTTCGGAAAAAGGGAGGTGCCCCGAAGGGGCGGAGGGATCGCCCGGATTTGCGCTGCACTTTCTTAAAGGCAATACCGCACAATGCGGCAAGAGCAGATTCCGAGAAAATCTGAGTTCTGATGATGGCACTTTTTCGCAGATGTACTTTGTGTACCTCAAGAAAAAGTGACGAAACCAGGGCTCAAATTTTCCGGAAGATGCCGCAGGCGTATTGTGCGGTGTTGCCTAAAGGCGAGCGCAGGACAGCCGATCCCTCAGTCACCAGTTTGCGAACTGGTGACAGCTCCCTTTCGCAAAGGGAGCTTGAAGAAAGCGGTTACATGCCGATCAAATCGAAGTCCTCGAAGCTCACCGTGAGCACGGTGTCCTGCTTCGGGTTTGCGTACTTGACCAGCACGGCGCGCTTGGACTGGCTGTAATACCAGCCCTCGGAAGCGGCGTCGAACTTGCGGCGGTTGAGGTAATGCTCGAGCTTCTTATCGCCGAGGGCCACCCAGAAGGGGCTGCGATCCTTGCGGATCATTTCGACCGTGACGGTCTCGACAAAATCGGTGTAGCTGCCCTCGCCCTTGAAGGCGACCTTCACGACGCTCTCGCCGGTCATGGAGATCTCGGTCTTGCGGTAGACGCCGCGGCGGTAGTCGTTGGAGACCCCGTCGTCGTCGTACAGCGTATAGCTGCTCTCCTTGCCGGGGGCGAGGATGAGATGCAGGGCCGTCATGTGATCGCGCTCCATGCTCATGAGCTGATTCAACGCCATGGGGATGATTGCGCCCTCGCGGATAAAGAGCGGGATGGTCGTGAGATCGACCGGCACCTCGATGGTCTGCCCGCCCTCATAGCAGCGGAACTTGTCGTTCCAGTCGTACCACTTGCAGCCGGCGGGGAGATAGACCTTCTTCGTTTTCGCGCCCGGCTCGATGACGTTTGCCACCAGAATGTCGCGGCCGTAAAGGAACTCGAAGCTCTCGTCGTAGACCTTCTCGTCGTTCTGGAACTCATATACCAGCGCGCGCATAATGGGAGCGCCGGTCTGATTTGCTTCGTACTCGGCAGAGTATAGGTAGGGGGTCATGCGGTAGCGCAGGAGGATGGCATCACGGATCAGCGGCGCAGAGTCGCGGAACATCCAGGGCTCGGTAACGGTATTGTCGTTGGAGGCGGAGTGGATGGAGAAACGCGGCTGGAAGATGCCGTTCTGTACCCAGCGGACAAAGAGTTCCTCGCTCGGGGCGGGACCGGCAAAGCCGCCGATATCCGCGCCCTCGTTGGGCTGGCCGGAAAGGCCCATGCCGGTGATGATGGGGATATTGTACTGCAGGCTCTTCCAACTGGTGAAGTTATCGCCGCACCAGGTCTGGGCGTATTTCTGGATGCCGGAGCTGCCGCTGCGGCATACGACGTAGGGACGCGCGTCGGGGTTGTGCTCCTCCACCGCTTCATTGCCGAGGCGGCACATGATGGTGCACATAAGGGGCTTGAGCTGCCCAATGGTGCCGCCCTTGCCGTCAAAGTCACATTTTGCGTCCTTGTCCAGCAGACTGTCGTATTCGCAGTTGTCGTCCCAGACGGAGTCGGTGCCAACGTCGATGACGTTCTCAATGAGGTAATCCTTCCAGGCGCGGCGCGCCTCGGGCTTGGTGTAGTCCCAGAAAGCGCCGTCGCCGCCCCACCAGGAGCCGACGGCATAGCTGTCGGGATTCTCACTGTCCCTGACAAAGACGCCTTTCTTGTTGAACTCGTCAAACCAGGGGTGGCAGAGGAGGATGCCGGGCTTGACGTTCGGTACGTTCTGGGCGCCCTTTTCGTTCATGGCGGCAAAGTAGGCGCGGGGGTCTTTAAAGCGTTCGGTGTTCCAGGTAAAGACGCAGCGCTTTCCGTTTACGCTGGTATAGCCGGAGGAGAGGTGGAAACCGTCGATGGGGAAGCCCTCCTCCTTGATGGTGTCGATGAAGTCGAGGACCGCGTCGTCACTGTCCTTCTCGAGTTCGGGGTAGTACATGCTCGAGCCCTGGTAGCCAAGTGCGCGCTTCGGCAACAGGGCAGGACGGCCCGTGAGCAGGGTGTAGTTATCGACGATCTTTTTGAGCGTTCCGCCGCCCAATAGGAAGAGGTCGAT
>CADAPH010000066.1 GCA_902789745.1 Oscillospiraceae bacterium
CGGGAGCGGGCCTTGTCGATGCGGTAGAAGCGCCCGAAGATATTGTAGCGCTCGTCCTCCGGGATGCCGACGCCGGTGTCCGCCACGGTCAATTGCACGTTGCCGTCCGCGGCGTGGAGGGAAGCGGTGACGCTGCCCTCGGGGAAATTGTATTTCACGGCGTTTTCCAGGAGGTTGAAGACGATATGGTGCATGTTGTCCTTGGTGGCCAGCACGATGCAGCCGTCGTCGAGATCGCTGTGCAGGGCGACCTGTCTCTCCGCCGCCACGGGGCGCAGCAGGGCCATCGCGTCCAGTACGGATTTCTTCACGTCCACGGGCTCCGGGACGATTTTGATGTCGTCGTCCATGCGCGACAGGCTCAGCAGATCCTCGGTCATGTGCTGGAGGCGCTCGGCCTCGTTGCCGATATCGGAGACAAACTCGCGCATGGTCTCCACGTCCATGTTCTCGGTCTGCACGATGCTGTCCGAGAGAAGGCGGATGGAGGCCAGCGGCGTTTTCAGCTCATGCGAGGCGTCGGAGACGAAGCGGCGGCGCTGCCGCTCGGTATCCTCGAGATAGGCGGTCAGGGCGTTGAACTCCCGCCCCAGCTCGGCCAGCTCGTCCTTGCCGTGCACCTCCATGCGGTATTTGTAGTTGCCGCCGGAGACGATGCGGATGGCGTTGGAGAGCTGCCTGAGCTTGCCCAGCACCGTCGTGCCGTAGAGCCCCGCCATCACCAGGGCCGCCAGCGCGATGACGATGGACAGCACCCGGATCTGCAGCTTCAGCTCCCGCAGGATCTGGCCGCGCTCGGCGTCGTTTTCCCGCAGGAAGACCGCGCCGGTGATGTCGCGCGCGCTTGCGATGGGGATGGCATAGCTGGACAGGAAGCTCCCGTCCCGGAAGATGGAGCGGAACACCGTCTTGCCCTCCAGGGCCGTGAGCAGGTCGGGCTCCACCTCTTCGCCGCCGGCGCCGTCGGAGTCGTAGACGGCGTAGCCGTCCACGTTTGCGATGGTGACGCGCTCAAAGCCCTGCATGTCCAGCAGGCGCAGCACCTCCGCCACGTTCTCCTCGTCCGGCCGCTCCAGCCCCGTCAGGGCCGAGGCCAGCGTGGAGGCCTGGCTCTCCATGGCCTTCTCCTTCTCCTGATAGACCGCGTCGCGGGTGGAGACATAGGGGAAGACGTTGAGCATCACGAGCAGCACTGCAAGCAGCATCGCGATAAAGGAGAAGAACTGAAAGCTGATGCTGCCGGTGTTGATGATTTTATTCGCCCCGGCGGGGGCGGCGTTCTCATTCGGCAAGGTAATATCCCACTCCCCACTTGGTAATGATGTGCTGCGGCTGAGCCGGGTTCAGCTCCAGCTTTTCGCGCAGGCGGCGGATATGGACGTCCACGGTGCGCGTGTCGCCCAGATAGTCGTAGCCCCACACAAGATCCAGGAGCTTTTCGCGGGAAAAAACCTTGCCGGGGTTCTTCATCAGGAAGAGCATGAGATCGAACTCCTTCATCGTCAGCTCCACCTCCTGCCCGTTCTTGAAGGCGCTGCGGCGCTTCTCGTCCAGCGTGATGTGCCCGCAGCGCAGCACGTCCGGCTCCTCGGCCGGGGCGGCGGCGGGGGCGGCGGGCTGCGCCAGGGAGGAGCGGCGGATCAGCGCCCGCACCCTGGCCTTGAGCTCCAGGATGTTGAAGGGCTTGGTGAGATAATCGTCCGCGCCGGACTCAAAGCCCATGAGCTTGTCCGCGTCCTCGCTGCGGGCGGTGAGCATGATGATGGGCACGGTGGAGAAGCTGCGGATCTCCTGGCAGGCCTCCAGTCCGTCCTTCTTCGGCATCATCAGGTCGAGGATGATGAGGGCGTAGTCCCCCGCGCGCGCCATCTCCACCGCGGCCTCCCCGTCGGAGGCTGTGTCCACGGTATAGCCCTCGTTCTCCAGATTGAACTTGATGCCCTTTACCAGCAGCTTTTCGTCGTCAACGACCAGAATGTTCATAGATATTTCCTTTCACTTGCGTTCCGCCGGGCGGCGAATTCCGTGCGCTTGCCCTTGCTTTTTTGTCCGCGCGACGGTATAATAAACAGTACACTTGTCAGATAGACAGGGCGTAAAAGCCCGATACTGTTATAGTATAACATATTCCTGAGAAAACGGGAGAACAAAATGAAAAAAAACCGATTTTTTCCCTGCATCCTTCTCTCCTGCCTGCTGATGGGCCTTGTCGCCCCCTGCGCCATGGCGCTGGAGACGCCGTCCCTCAACGCCCAGTCCGCCGTGCTGGTGGATCTGGACGCGGGCAGGGTGCTCTACGGCTACAACATGGACGCCGAGCGCGCGCCCGCCAGCCTCACCAAGGTCATGACCGTGCTGCTGACGCTGGAGGCGCTCGACTCCGGCCGCATCAGCCTGGACGACGTGATCGTCGCGCAGGACGACTGTCTGGAAGGGATGGAGGAGGACTCCAGCACCGCGGGCATCGTGCCGGGCGTACAGGTCTCCCTGCGCGATCTGCTCTACTGCATGATGCTCCATTCCGCCAACGAGGCCTGCAACATCGTCGGCCGCTATATTGCGGGCAGCATCTCCGGCTTTGTCGACATGATGAACAGAAAGGCGCAGGAGCTCGGCTGTAAGCACACCCACTACATGAACACCCACGGCATGCCTGCTGAGGGGCACTACAGCTCGGCCTATGACCAGTACCTCATCTTCGCCGAGGCGATGAAGCACCCGCTGTTCATGGAGATCTCCAACTCCGCCTCCTACCAGCCGGAGAGCTCCGCCATCAACAACGGCGAGCCCATCGGCAACTCCAACGCCCTCATCAACATCACCTCCATCTACTCCAACGGCGGCCGCTACCTCTACGAGGGGGCCAGCGGCGGCAAGACCGGCTACACCCGCGCGGCGGGCTACTGCCTCGTCTCCACCGCGCAGCGCAACGGCGTGCACCTGCTGGCTGTGGTCATGGGCTGCGACGGGGCCCTCAACGCCCAGATCGAGGACTACTTCAACTTCATCGACAGCCGCACCCTCTACGACTGGGGTTTCAATAACTTCTCCTACCGCACCCTGCTGAACACGAACGAGGTCATTGAGCGCCAGGAGGTGGAGCTCGCCGAGGGCGACGCGCTGGCCATGCTCCGCCCGGCGGAAGAGCTGCGCGCCCTCATGCCGAACGAGGTCTCGGACGAGGATATCCGGCGCGAGGTGATCCTCTATAACGACACGCTGCGCGCCCCCATCGGCGCCGGCACCGTCCTGGGCGAGGTGCGCGTCCGCGTCGGCGACGCCCTCTACGGCACCAGCAAGCTCGTCAACAGCTCCGCCATCGAGCTGTCGCGCAACGCCTATCTCGCGCGCCGGGTCGCGGAGATCCTCAGCAAGGGCTGGGTCATCGCGCTTCTGAGCATCCTGGCCTTCTTCACGATCATTTACATCATCCTCATCACGCGCTACCGCCGCCTGCGCAAAAAGCACCTGCGGGAGCGCCGCCGCGCCGAAAAGCGCAGACGGGAGGAGGAGCTGCAGCGCCGCCGCCAGGGCGTGCCCTTCAAGAGCGCCGACCCGGTCGACCGCTACGATTTCAGCCCCGACATGAGCCAGTTCTTCGACGACGAGGAATAATACGATCCCCTGAAGCAATTTGTACGGCGATCTCGCAAAAAAGTGCGAAATCGCCGTACATTTTCTATCCGATGAAGATGTGATCCGCGCGTGAGGAGCATGCCCGAAGGGCACAGGCGCCCCTCCCCTGCGCGTATGCTCCGGGATCAGATCGTGAATTCATACCAGGTATAGGTGGCCCAGGAGCCGTCGTCCTTGTACTTGAACTCCAGCTCCGTCGAATCCGATTCGCCGTATTCGCCGAAGCCGTTTACATTGTCGAACCAGTATTTCCCCATTTCGACCTCAAGGTCGTAGGCGCCGCCCGGGAAATAGATAACGGCGGAATCGCCCTCGCGGATGTAATAGCTGACATACTGCCCGGTTTTTTTGTCTCGCCCCGTTATGTGCACGTCGCCGGATTCCGCGTGGATGCGCAGCTCGTTGCGGCCCTGGTATTGGATGGTACGCTCAAGCTCGCCGGTCTGCGGACGCTTTGCCGTCACCGCGTCCAGCAGCTTGTCCAGCAGCGCGTCGCATTCGTCCTCCGCCTGGGGGTAATCTTCGTAGCACTTATCAAGGGCCTGTACCGCGGCGTAGTATCTCTCCTGATCCAGCAGCGTCCGAATATTTTTCAGCGCGTCCTGCGAAGGATCTGCCGTGGGCTTGGGTGTGGACGTGGGCTTCGGTGTGGAAGCGGGTTCTGCGGCGCTTTCAGGCTTGCTCTCCGGCCAGAACGGCAGGGGCGTTTTCCCTCCGGCGTCGATGAGGATCTGATCGGGAAGCGCGGCGCCGCTGTAGGGGAACTTCACCGTCGTCTTGTAGTTTTTTGCGGACTCCGGCAGCGACTTGACCGTTTCGGCGGTGAAAAGACCCGTCCTGAATTCCTGATACGGTTCCTTGTAGGTGACGATCAGGGTGGGCGGCTCCTCGTCCTTCCAGCCGGTGATTTTGTCGACGCCGATCGTCATCAGAAGATTGCCGCCGTCCAGCGAGAGACTTTGCAGCGTCAAATCGAGCGGATGCCCGTTCTTTTCCAGGTGAAGCTCCGCCATCGGCGCCGCCTCATCCGCAAAAGCCGAAAAGGGGAGCCCCGCGAGAAAGAGCGCGCACAGCAGCACGCAGGCAATCAGATAAGAGCGTTTGCGCATAGACATGATCCTGCCTCCTTTTGTCTTGTTTTGGTTGGTTCCGGTACTGAAGTACATATAAAAATTATACACAGCCGAAAGCGCGTTTGCAAGAAAAAAGACAGCGCCCGTTCCTGTTTTCTTTTCTCTGGCAATCTCATCCGCATTATTGACAGGAGCATCAAAAACATGTATTATTCAGATGCTGAATCCGGGGAAAACATTCCCCGCTGAAAGGAGGGTCCTGTATGAAGATCGGCGCGATGGAGCTGATCGTCATCTTTATCGTGGCCCTGCTGGTGATCGGCCCGGACAAGCTGCCGCAGTACGCGAAAAAATTCGGCGCCGCGCTGCGGGAGTTCCGAAAGGCCTCGTCGGATGTGACCAAGGAGATCCGGGAGAGCGTCATCGACCCGCTGGAGGACGCCCAAAAGCCTCTGCGCGAAGCGATGGAGCCGCTGGAGGACATCACGAAGGATCTGAAGTCCGAGCTGTCCGGCGTGGAGAAGGACCTGAAAAACATCGGCAAGAGCAAGCCCCAGGAAAAAAAGCCCGACGAAAAAGCTGAGAAAGAACCGGCCGCGCCGGCAGCGGAGGCGGAAAAGCCCGCCGCACAAGCCGAAACGGAGCCCGCGCCCGCCCCTGCGGCGGAGGCGGAGCCCGCCGCGCAGCCCGAAGAAGAAAAGGGAGGACAATCCGCATGAAAATCGGAATGCAGGAACTGATCATCGTTCTGATCGTCGTCATCATTATTTTCGGGCCCACGCAGATCCCGAAGCTGACCAAGATGTTCGGCAAGAGCGTCAAGAGCTTCAAGGACGGCATGGAGGAAGCGGAGGGCGAGAACGTCCCTGCCGAGAAGCAGGCTCCGAAGGCGCAGAAGGCCGACGCCGTGAAGAGCGCCGACAATGAAAAAGAAAGCTGAAAAGGCCGCCGCCTCCCCGGACGGGAGCATGAGTCTTTCCGGCCATCTCCGGGAGCTGCGCAACCGCATCCTGATCTGCGTGATCCTGCTGGTGGCCGTGTTCGGCATCTGTCTGACCTATGCGTCGCATATCGTCACGCTGCTGACGAACATGGGGCAGCGCTACGATTACACGTATGTCTACATCGCCCCGCAGGAGCTGTTCCTGGTCTACCTGAATGTGGCCCTGGTGGGCGCGGTGGTGGTCTGCTTCCCGGTGCTGGCCTATCAGGTCTACGCCTTCTGCAGCCCCGGCCTGACCGGGAAGGAGCGGGCGTATATCTCCGGCTCACTGATCGCGGGGGCGCTGTGTTTTCTCCTGGGCGTGGCTTTCGCCTACTTCATCAGCCTGCCCTTCATGCTGCGCTTTCTGATCCAGTTTACGGGAGAGGTGGACGTCTCCGCCTCCATCAGCATCCAGCAGTATGTGGGCTTTCTGCTGACGGTGTTCGTCATCTTCGGCCTCGTGTTTGAGCTGCCGGTGGTCTCCGTGCTGCTGACGGGGCTCGGCATCGTAAAGGCGGAATGGCTCATGAAGGGGCGCAAGGTCATGATCGTGATCATCTTCGTGCTGGCCGCCATCATCACCCCGCCGGACATCGTCTCGCAGGTCATGGTCGCCATCCCGATGATCGGCCTGTACGAGCTGAGCATCGCCCTGAGCAAGTTTGTCGGGAAGCTGAAGCGGGAGAAGGTCGAGGCGTGAGAGACGGCCGGTAAAAAACATATGGATTCGAGCGCGGCGGGGGATTCCCGCCGCGCTCTTTTTTGTGATCAGCTTTCACAGCCTGCCTCGTGAAAGTGCGGCAAAAACCGTTCATTAGTGCCAAAAAACGCGGGAAACCAACAGGATCGCTTGACAAATCCGCACTCCCGCATATAATGAGGGACAATTGAACAGGATAGGATAGAGGCGCGGCTGACAGGAATAACCCCGTACAAGGCGACGGAAATTGCCGGGGTGAAAGGGGACGCCGCCGAAGGGTAACGGTCTTTCCGGGCCGTTATGCCTGGGACGCCGGAGAAAATCCGGCGGACTGCCGCGGAAATGCGGAGCGCTGTCAGACTGTGATCATCCGGTCATGAACAGGCTTCGTGCTGTTCATGATTTTTTATTTTGGAGGAAAACAAACCATGGCTGGAACCTTCTGGGCCCTCGTGCCCCCCATCGTGGCCATCGTCCTGGCCCTCATCACCAAGGAGACCTATTCGTCCCTCTTCGTCGGCATTCTGGTCGGTGCGCTCTTTGTCGGCGGCTTCCACCCCGTCGCGTCCATGGACGTGATGATCAACGACGGCTTCATCGCCGCCATCGCCGACGGCTGGAACGCCGGCATCTTCATGTTCCTCGTCCTGCTGGGCATCATGGTGGCCCTGGTCAATGCCGCCGGCGGCTCCGCCGCGTTCGGGCGCTGGGCCGTCAAGCATGTCCACACCCGCGTCGGCGCCCTGCTCGCGACCTTCCTGCTGGGCGTGCTCATCTTTATCGACGACTACTTCAACTGCCTGACGGTGGGCTCCGTCATGCGCCCCGTGACCGACAGCCACAAAATCTCCCGCGAGAAGCTGGCCTACGTCATCGACGCGACCGCCGCGCCCGTGTGCATGATCGCCCCGGTCTCCTCCTGGGCGGCCGCCGTCTCCGCCACCGCGCAGGATCTGGACTCCGGCATCTCCGGCATCCAGCTCTTCATCCGCGCCATCCCCTACAACTTCTATTCCCTGCTGACCATCGTCTTCGTCATCGCCCTGTCGGTCATGAGCTTTGACTACGGTCCCATGGCCAAAGCGGAGCTGCGCGCCCAGAAGGGCGAGCTCGGCTCCCTCGGCAATGAAAACGAGCAGAACGTCCCCGGCGCGTCCATCTGGGACATGCTGATCCCCGTCATCGCCCTGATCGTCTGCTGCATCGTCGGCATGATGTACGTCGGCGGCTTCTGGTCCGGCGCGAGCGTCATCGACTCCTTCGCCGACACCGACGCCTCCGTCGGCCTGCCCTGGGGCAGCATCATCGCCGTCATGTTCACCTTCGTGTACCTCCTGTGCCGCCGCGTGATCTCCTTCAAGGACGCCACCGGCTGCATCACCAAGGGCTTCATCGCCATGGTGCCCGCCATGCTGATCCTGACCTTCGCCCTGACGCTCAAGAACATCACCGGCCTGCTCGGCGCGGCCGACTATGTCGCCGGTCTCGTTGAGGGCGCGGCCGCGGGCCTGTTCTCCATGCTGCCCGCCGTGATCTTCCTGGTGGCCCTGGGCCTGGCCTTCTCCACCGGCACCAGCTGGGGCACCTTCGGCATCCTGATCCCGATCGTCCTGCCCGTCTTCGCCAACAACCCCGAGCTTCTGATGATCGGCATCTCCGCCTGCCTCGCGGGTGCGGTCTGCGGCGACCACTGCTCCCCCATCTCCGATACGACGATCATGGCCTCCGCGGGCGCGAACGTCAACCACATCGCCCACGTCTCCACGCAGCTGCCCTACGCCCTGACCGTCGCGGCCATCAGCTTCGTGTGCTATATCCTTGCGGGCTTCCTGCAGAACTGGGCCGTCTGCCTCGTCATCGGCGCAGCCCTGACCGTCGGCACCCTCTTCGTCCTGCGCGCGCAGCAGAAGAAGGCAGTATAAATCCAAACCGCAGCCGGATGCGGCAGCGCCCCCGTCTTTTGACGGGGGCGCTTTGCGTGCGCGTCTTCACATCAGCCCCAGGCTCCGCAGCAGGACGATCCAGCCGAAGAGACTCAGGCAGGACAGGGCGGTGTCCACCACCACGATGCCCGCGGCCAGCTCCGCGTCGCCGCCCAGCTCCCGCGCCATGGTGTAGGAGTTGACCGCCGTGGGCGCGCCGAAGCTCAGGAGCACCACGCCCAGCGCCACGCCCCGGATCCCGAGCGCCGCGGCGGCGGCGAGCGCAAGCCCCGGGATCGCAACCAGCTTGGCAAACACCGTGATCCAGAGGCTCCGCGCATAGCCCGCCACCCCCGAGGGGACGAAGGACGCGCCGAGGATGAACAGGCACAGCGGCGTCGCCACCGCCCCGAGGGATTTAAGAGCGGAGGCGAAGGCTGGCACGGCGTAGACCGGCAGGTGTACCGCCTTGGCAAGCAGGCCGGCGAGCGTGGCGTCGATGAGGGGATTCGCCGCGATGTCCTTCAGCATTTTGCGCGCGTCGATTTCCCCGCCCGCGTAAAGCTCGAGGAAGATCACAGACAGCACGTTGTAGATCGGGATATTGACCGCGATCATCAGTGAGGCAAGCCCCACGCCCGCCGTGCCGAAGAGGGATTCGATCAGCGGCAGGCCCAGCAGGACGTAGTTGCCGCGGAACATTCCCTGCGCCATGACGCCGCGCCGGTCAGGCCGGGGCTCGGTCAGCACTGCCGTCAGCAGGGCAAGGCCGCCCGCCACCAGCAGCCCCAGCGCGACGAAGACGATGAGCTTCAGGTCGAAGGTCTCGCCGATGGGGGCGTCGTAGACGTTTTTGAAAATCTGGAAGGGCAGGAAGACGCGGAAGGCGATGGAGTTGAATTTGCCGAGGGATTTGTCGTCGAGCTTGCCGCGCCTTCGGATAAAGAGGCCGAGGGCGATGATCAGAAAACTCGGCAGTACGGCGTTGACCGCCACGAGCATATGGTTGAGCATAGCGTTCTCTCCTATCACGGCGCCAGCAGCAGCCGCACCATCTTCTCCGCAGGGTCCAGAAGCGGCAGCCCGGTATACTTGCGCAGCGCCTTTTTCAGATACGGGAAATGGGTGCAGCCCAGCACCAGCGCCTCGCAGCCGTTGTCCTCAAAATAGCGCACCAGCGCGTCGAGATGGTTGCGGCGGATGATGTCGTCGGGGTCGAGGCCGGCCTCGATGTCGATGGTGACCTCCGGCGTGCCCGCGGGGAAGAGCAGCAGCGAAGGGTTTACCGACACCATGGCGGTGTCGATCCCGGCGAGGGCCTGCCCGTTGTAGGCCACCACCGCAAGGCGGCTGTAGTCCCGGGCATAAATGCCGTAGGCGCTCATGGGCGTGACGATGCGAAGCGCAAGCTCCGAGGCGATGGACGGAAAATCCGCCGCGCCCGACAGGGAATTGCAGTAGATGAAGGCGCTGGCGCAGCCCTGCGCCATGGCGGAGCGCAGGATCCCCGTCAGCTCCGCGCGCTTTTCCTCCGCGGGCCTGACCTGGAAGGCGGCCTGCTCCGGCGGTGTGCGGGATACCGGGCAGCACAGCGGCTCCAGCCCGTGCCGGCGCAGCACCTCCGCCCCCATCTCCGTATCCACCGGCGTCCCGGCCATCACCGCGACGGGCCTTTCGGTTATGTTCATGTATATTCCCCTCTCTGCGTTGCTTTTTCTTTTATTACTATACCATACCCCGCGCGCGTCTGAAAAGCCCTTTCTTGACAAAGCTTCAAGCCGGTGATACAATACAGGCACAATTCAAAAGGGGTGCTGGGATTCTCCCGGCTGAGACGAGGTAAACGAGCCTTGAAACCCTGGAACCTGATCCGGATAATGCCGGCGTAGGAAACAGAGTGCGCAAGCTGCCGCAGGTTCGTTTTTCGGCCTGCGCTTTTTTGCGCGCAATGCTTCCCAAACAAATAAGGGAGGACATCAATATGAAACAGAACAAATCCAAACTCTCGCTGCGCTGCCTGACCGAAGGGGCCGTTTTCGTGGCCCTGGCCCAGGTGCTCGGCTACATCAAGCTTTTCGAGCTGCCCCAGGGCGGGGCGGTCGATCTGGCAATGCTGCCGATTTTCATCTTCTGCGCCCGCTGGGGCTTCGGCCCCGGCATGCTGGCAAGCTTCGTGTTCGGGCTTTTGCAGCTTCTGCTTGACGGCGCCTACGCCTGGGGCTGGCAGTCCATGCTGGGCGACTATCTGGTGGCCTTCACCATGCTGGGGCTGGCGGGACTTTTCAAGGGCAAAGAAGGCGGCTTCTTCATCGGGATAGTCGTCGGCGCGTTTGCCCGCTTCCTGGTGCACTATGTCGTGGGCGCGACCGTCTGGGCCGAGTACATGCCCGAAACCTTCTTCGGCATGACCATGACGAGCCCCTGGTTCTATTCCCTGCTGTATAACGGCAGCTTCATCCTCGTCAACACCGTCCTGTGCCTGCTGGTCGGCGCGCTCCTCTGGAAGCCCATGGGCAAATACCTGCGCGGCGAGGATATAAAATAACAGTTGACAAACCCGTTATGTCTACTATATAATATCCACTCGGCGGCCCCTGCCGCCGGGTGATTTTTTCGCCCAAAAGCTTGTCAACTGCTTCTCCGGTCTCCGGATCGGGGA
>CADAPH010000067.1 GCA_902789745.1 Oscillospiraceae bacterium
GAACTGCGCGAAGTTGGCCGCAGAGGCGATGGGCATCCAGAAGTTGACGCCGGAGGAGGAGATCATGCCGGCCTCGATGACGTTGTACATGTGGTGCAGGCCCATGACAACGGTGAGCGGGTAGATGGCGCCCATGACGGCGGCGCCGACGCCGTGGCCGATGGTGATGAGCTTCTCAGCCCCGACGAGCACCCAGCTTTCAAACACGGAGAAGATGGGCCCGATAATGGTGAAGGTGACAAACGCGGTGATGAGCACGGTGCACAGCGGGGTGACGAACAGGTCGATCATCTCCGGCACATGCTTATGCAGCCATTTTTCGATCGTCGACATCAGCAATACTGCCAATATGACCGGGATAACGTGGCCCTGGTAGCCGACCTGCTGTACGTTAAAGAAGAACAGATGCCAGACGGGGATTTCGCCGGGGGCGTAGTTGCCGACGGTCCATGCGTTGATGAGCGCAGGGTGAACCATCATGAGGCCGATGACCGCGCCGAGGAAGATGTTGCCGCCGAAGACGCGTGCAGAGGAGATGGCGACCAGCACGGGCAGGAGCGCGAAAGCGGTGTTTGCGACCAGATCCAGGAAGGAGAACCAGTCGCTGTTGCCGAAGGCAGGCCAGAACTTCGGGATCGCCTCGACAATACCCATCATCAGGCCGGAGGCCACAATGGCGGGCAGGATGGGGACGAACACGTCGCCGGGGGTCTTGAGGATCTTTTTCCACAGAGGCATGCGGGAGGCCGCGGCGGCCTTGACGTCTGCCTTTGACGCGGCGGTAGCGCCGGTGACAGCCAGGAACTCGTCATAGACCTTGTTCACGGTGCCGGTGCCGATGATGAGCTGGAGCTGACCGTTGGATTCAAACATGCCCTTGACGCCGTCCACGTTCTCCAGCGCTTCCTTGTTGACCTTGCTGTTATCCGCGATAACCAGCCTCAGTCGGGTGGCGCAGTGCGCGGCGCTGATGACATTCGATCCTCCGCCTATGTTGGCGGCGATCTCTTCAGCGCATTTGCGGTAATCGAGTGCCATAGTGTTTTCTCCTTTTTCCTATAAATCCAAAAAATTGCGGCCGTCCAACGGACGGCCGCCTGACAGAAATATCATACAACAAAACTTTGACAAAGTAAAGGAAGAACAGCGCGGCGAGGTAAAAAATCAAGCCTCATTTTTGGCGGAATTGACCAAACCCAAATCTTGAAAAGCCCTGGCCAAACCATTCTCCTGCACCGAGGGACAGACGATCTGACTGCGCTTTTTGAGCTGCGGGCTGCCGTTTGCCATGCAGACGGAGGTGCCGACCGTCTCGATCATTTCCAGATCGTTCATGCTGTCGCCGAAGCCCACGGTATCCTCGATCGGATAACCCAGCGCCTCACATACGCGGCGGATGCCGAGACCCTTGTCAAATTTGCGGTTGACCAGTTCGCCGTTGAGGCAGTTGGCCCCCATCATATCCTGGACGAGGAAGAAGAAGTCCTTCTCCAGCGCCTCAATCGCAGGCGCAAGCTGTTCCGCTTCCCTGCACATGAAAACGACTTTGTAAATCGGCCGTCCGTCGTACTCCGCCATGGGGCGGATGCCGAGATCCTTTTCCAGCGCCTCGCGCCAGCGCAGCAGTTCGCTGTTGCCGCCGGAGCACTGCTGCAGGAATTCGCCCATGCCCTCGTCACAGAAGCTGCCGTCTTTCGCCTCAACGGTGCGCAGCACGCCCTGTTCCTTGAGCAGGCGCATGGCGATATCTCGCTGTTCGTCGCTCATGGGGCAGTCGTACAGAACCTGATCACCGTAGAAGACATAGCCGCCGCTGCTGGCCACCGCGCCGTCGAAGCAGCCGTACTTCAGCAGGGGGGAAAGCATGTCATAGTTGCGTCCGGTGCAGAGGAAAACCTTGTGTCCGGCCTCGCGTGAAGCGCGGATGGCCTCCAGTGCGCTCTCCGGCGGCACGTTGCTGCCGGGAGAGGTGAGGGTGCCGTCAATGTCCAGAAAGATCAGCTTCTTGTTCATCGTTTTTCCTCCGTCCCGAAATCGCAGATCAGCCACGCAAAGCCGCCAGGCGGGAGCAGCACGCCGCCGTAATCCACATGCTCCCCGGTCAGCAGATCCTTGAAGTCGCCGGGGGTGTTGACGGGAGCCCAGCGTTCGCCCTCGGAGAAGTTGAAGAAGGCAGCCAGCTTCTCGCCCTTGTAATAGCGCCCGATGCCGAGCACGCCGTCGTCCCCGGTCAGCAGGAGCCAGGTGTCGGCCCCGGCCTCGAACACACGGTGGGCCGAGCGCAGCTTTTCCAGAAAGACAATAGAAGAGAAAAGCTTGCCCTCCACGCTCTCGGGATCGCTTCTCTTTTCGGCCGCAAACCAGTTCATCTTCCCGCGGTGCAGATAGCGGCTGTCGGCGGCCTTGTTGGGATCGTCGTGATAGGAATAGTCGTTCTCCTGCCCGATCTCATCGCCTGAGTACAGCACGGGGATACCGCTGAGCGTGAACATGTAGGCGTGCAGCATGATGTCAAGCCGCGTCGCCCATTCGATCTTGTCGTGGTTATGCTCATAGCGTCCGGCCTCCAGACCGCAGAGAGAGGCGGTAGTGCCGCACAGGCGCGCGTCGCGCAGGCGGGGGTCGTTGTTGTACAGCTCGCCTCTTGCGGGACTGCCCCACCAGGCGCCGGTGAGATAGTCGTTGAGGAAGCGCTTGTGCTCGCCCTCCTCGGCGCCGAAGCGGCGGAGATAGTCATAGTCGAGACCCCAGCCGATATCGTCATGGCAGCGCAGATAGTTGAGGAAGGTATACTCCCGCGGCAGGGCAAAGACCTGTCCCAGCTGATGCTGCAAAAGGCGCACGTCCTTGGTGGCCACGGTATGCCAGGTGCTGGCCATGGTGGTGACGTTGTAGAGCAGATGGCACTCCGGCTTTTCGACGCTGCCGAAGTAGGGCACGACCTTGCTCGGCTCCATGACGACCTCGCCCAGCAGCAGGCAGGAGGGGCAGACGATCTCGCAGACCATGCGCATGATGCGTACCAGCGAGTGTACCTGCGGCAGATTGCGGCAATTGGTGCCGAGCTGCTTCCAGATATAGGGCACCGCGTCAAGACGGATAATGTCCATGCCCTGATTGCAGAGGAAGAGCATGTTCTCCGTCATGTCGTTGAACACGGTGGGGTTGGCGTAGTTGAGATCCCACTGATAGGGATAGAAGGTCGTCATGACGACCTTATTGGCCTCCGGGCACCAGCTGAAGTTGCCGGGCGCGGTGGTCGGGAAAACCTGGGGAACGGTTCTTTCAAACTCGCGGGGGATGTCCCAGTTGTCGTAGAAGAAATAGCGATCCTGAAACTCCTTCTCACCTGCCCGGGCACGTCTGGCCCACTCGTGATCCTCGCTCGTATGGTTCATGACAAAGTCAAGGCAGACCGCGATGTCGCGCTTGTGGCAGTCAGAAGCGAGGGCGGCCAGATCCTCCATCGTGCCGAGCGACGGCTGCACCTTGCGGAAGTCCGACACGGCATAGCCGCCGTCGCTGCGTCCGACGGGACTCTCCAGCAGGGGCATCAGATGCAGATAGTTGACGCCGCAGTCCTCTATGTAGTCCAACTTTCCCCGCACGCCCTGGAGCGTGCCCGCGAAGCAGTCGACATACATCAGCATGCCGACCAGGCTGTTGCCCTTGTACCAGTCCGGATCCTTCAGTCTGCGGCGGTCAAGCGCGCGGAGTTCCTCACTTCTTGCCTCATAAGAGCGCAGAAGCATATCACTGAAGTATTCAAAAGCCTGATTGTCACCGTGGTACAGTTCCATAAAGAGCCATCGCAGTTCTTCCTCATGCCGCTCAAAACGGGTACGGAATTCTTTCGGCCACCCCTGTTTATCCATAGCAGTTCCTCCGATCCTGTTAATTCACCGTTCAGGGTGCTTCTATAATATCGTTTCTTGTCGGCGCTGTCAACGATAATCCCATCCGCGGGCACGCAAAATAAAAGGCTCGCGGAATCGCGCAAACAATAAAGCAAAAATTAAAACTATTTATCCTTTAAATATTTGATTAACTGTGATATATGACAGTTTTTCAGAACATTATTCGTCATTATCCCATGTTGATCGCGGTGCAGAGCGCGTGTTATTATAATAAAAAATGAAAAAACTCTGCGGCGCGGCCGAATCCGGCAAAAGAGGGAGGGATGCACGGGCAAACGCCCGGCGCGCGGCAGCTTGCAGTACGACAGTCCATAACAGGAGGAAAACATGGAACGCCAGAAAGTGATCCGCGATCTCAGCGCAGAGATCGAGACGCTCACCCGGCTCCATATTCAGCACGGACTGCATCATACAAAGGGGTTTGCGATTCAAAAACGCAATATTGAGAAGCTGATCCGGGATCATGAAGTCAACCTGAAGAAGGAGTTGGACCCGTTCGTTCTCTGCCTTTACCGACGCTATTTCGAATAAACGCAACAGAAGACCGGGACTGCATCGTTTGTCCCGGTCTTCTGCTGCGCTTACGGAATGTTTTATTTCTTGACGATCGCCCTGCATCTGGGGCAGATGTTGGTGTACCAGCCCTGCAGTCTGATTTCATAGCCGCAGTTTGGGCAGATGATGTATTCGATATGTCCGCCGTGGCCGCCGGAAACAGCATCCAGGCTGTCGTTGCTCAGAGGCTCGTCGATTTTCTCAATGTTTTCCATTTTTTCTCATCCTTTCCGTTTATGATGGCTCCCGCCCTTTACAGGTGCGGGCCGATTCCTTTTACAGGGTTATTATATATTACGCACCGGCAGTCTTTCAAGCGTCCGCTGCGCGGTTTTATTTTTTTTAAGATTCACCGCAGCCGGGAACGCAGTTATTCCTCCATGGCATAGCTGATGTCGTCCAGCTCCGCATGGACATATTCCGCCCAACTGTATTGGTTCATGTAGTCGCCCATGTAATGATATTTGGAATCCCGTTTTTTCTCAAGCCAGTCGTAGAGATCGCACTCAATGCGATCCGCGGCAATAGCGAGACTGCCCCGCTGCTTGAGAATGACCCCCGTGAGGCGCAGGCGGGTAAAGGTATTCTGCAGATCCTGCCGCAGGTTGCTGAGATACGAGGTCTTTTTTTCCGGATCGCCGTCGTCTTCCCAGAGATCCGCGATGATCTCGCCGTTGGTAGTCTGCGCGCCCCGGTTGTTGACCAGCACCGCAACAAGCTCTTTCGTGCGGGAATACTTGAACTCCACAGGCTTCCCGTCCACAAAGAGCTCAAAGTTGCCGAAGGTCTGCGCGAAGACGCGCTTGTGCTTCTTCTCCTGCTCCGGATGGCGCAGTTCCTCCAACTCGTGCTTGAGCGCCGCTTTTTCATAGGGCTCCAGCAGATAGCCGCTCGCGTGGATGGTCATGGCCTCATAGCCGTGCCGGCGTTTTTCCGACACAAAAATCAGATTCACCAGCGGATTCAGCTCCACAAGATAGCGGCCCAGATCCAGGCCGTCCAGCTCCGGCGTCTCCACGCGGAGAATGGCAGTGTCGATTTCCGTTTTTCTGGCCACGCCCAGCGCCTCAAGGCTGCTGCCGCTGCGCAGAAGCTCCGCCTCCGGCTGCAGCTCGCCGACAAGGGCGGCCGTCTCTTCCAGCGTCTGCGCCCTGTTGTCTACCGCAAGAATCCTCATCCGAGATCCCCTCCGCCCTGGACAACGCGCACATGCTGTCTGCGCCGCTGTGCCCTCGTCATGCCCAGGGGGTTCAGCTCTCCGACAAGCAGCATGTCCCCGCCGTTGACAGCCGCGTCCCTGAGAGGGCCGGCGTTCAGATCGGCGATCACCAGCGCGGCGAAACGGTCATAGTTGTCCTCGTCGATGACCGGAAAATGGTGCTGCATCCGATACCAGTGCCGGGGATCGTAGCCCATGGCGCCGATATGCAGACGGTCTGCGGTCGCCTCTACCTCGTCAGGCCCGGCGGGCTGTCCGGGGGCGGCGTCCATGTCCTCGCAGAACAGCATGGCGTACGCCCGGAGAATCTGGTCTCTGACCGTGCCGCGCCCCGTCTTCCCGCTTGGGGTATTCATGATCTTGTAATAGTAGTCCTGTGCTTCCTCAGACTCATCAAAATGGACAATGGCCTCATAGAAGGCTCTGTCAATCAATGTGTGCGGCATAGCATTCTCTCCCTTGTGCGTTTCTGCCGTCAGTTTACCAAAAGCAGCCGATTCTTGCAACAGGCAGTAAAAAAACTTTTGCCGGGCGAGAATGAATCTTGCAATTGCGCGCGTTTTGCCCGATAATGGAGACGTTCAAAATCTGACCGCAAAGGGGTCTTATTCATGTTCAATATTATGGAAGCGCGAGACGCGGCAGCGCTGATCCGGGATGGGGACGTAATCGGTCTGAACTCCTTCGTCGGCACGGCGAATCCCGAACAAATCCACGACGCGATTACAGAGCGTTTTCGGCGCACCGGACACCCGAACAATCTGACGCTGGTCTCCTCCGCGGGCTTCGGTCTGTTTGACCCTGACCGGGGCGCTGAGAATTATATCCGCGAGGGCGCCGTCGGCAAAATCATCTGCGGCCATTACGGCTCCATGCCCAGCACCAAGCGGCTGGTTCTGCAGGATCGCTTTGAGGCTTACAATCTGCCCCTCGGCCCCATGTCCCACGCGATGCGCGCACAGGCCGGCGGGCACGACGGGTATATTACGAAGCTCGGTCTCGGGATCTTCGCCGACCCGCGGATCGAAGGCCCCGCGCTCAACAGCATTTCCCACGACGACACGCTGGTGAAGCTTGTGGAGATCGACGGCGAGGAGTATCTGCGCTATCGTCTGCCAGCCTTTGATATCGCCATCATCAAGGCGACGAGTGTGGACGCCAAGGGCAACATCTCCTTTGAGGGGGAATACAGCACCATCGACGCCCTCTCCATCGCGCAGCTCACCCGCCGCAATCACGGCAAGGTCATCGTGCAGGTGGACCGGGTGAAGTCGGACTTCAGCCGACCGCGGGACGTGATCATTCCCGCGGTTCTGGTCGACGCCGTGGTGGTCTGCGAACCGGACCGGGACAGCGACGCCTTCGGTACATTGTCCGGCGACATTCACGTCCCGGCAAGCCACATGCAGTACTGGTACCGGCGCCTTGAAAAAGAAAACGCCCGCAGCGGCAAGGTGCGGGACGATTTCTCGGCGGATATCATCGGCCGCCGCGCCGCACAGGAGCTGCGGCGGGGCGACATCATCAACATCGGCGTCGGCATCCCCGAGAAGGTCAGCAAATACGCGGCCGCGCGGGGCATTTTGCAGGATCTCACGCTCTCCGTGGAATCCGGCGGCACAGGCGGGCTCCCCGCGGGCGGGCCGGAATTCGGCGCGATGATCGGTGCGGATTCGATCTGCGACATGTCCATGCAGTTTGATTTCTACGACGGAGGCGGTCTGGACTGCTGCTTCATGGGCGCGCTTGAGATGGACCGCTTCGGAAACGTCAATGCCCATCGGGGCGTGGATCAGGCCTCCGGCATCGGCGGCTTCGGCAACATCACCGCCGCGACGCACAACGTGGTTTTCTGCCTCACCTTCAACACCAAGGGCTTGAATGTCACGGAGGAAAACGGCAGCGTGAAAATCAATCAGGAGGGCTCGATCCCGAAGATCGTGGACAGGGTGCGCAGCATCAGTTTTTCCGGCCCGCGCGCGGTTCAGAACGGGCAGCGCGTACTGTACGTGACGGAGCGCTGCGTCTTTACGCTGACGCCGGAGGGGCTTGCGCTGGTTGAGGTCTATCCCGGCGTCGATAAAAAGCGGGATATTCTTGACCGGCTGCCGTTCCCCGTTCTGGATGAAACGGTATAAAAATCGGAACCGGCGTGTCATTCTGAGCGAAGCGAAGAATGACACGCCGGTTTGTGCAGAAGTCAAAAGAAAAGACAGCCTGTCAACTCATAAGAGGATCAGACTGTCTTCAAACCGGTTGTTTCCGCCTACACAATATGTATGCTGGTGTTGCCCGTTCAACGCTCCGGCTACCAGGCCGCCGGTGGCCCACAAGTAAACTTTGCTTGCTTCTACGGGTTATGGTGCCGATTACACCGATGGGTGACGCCCATCTCCTGTTCTATTTATACCACAGCGAAAAAGCTATGTCAAGATTTTTTTGTAAAAACTACCTATATTTTTTAATGTTCTGCTCCCGTAAAATGGTTGTTTCGACAGATATAGTTCTAAAATCCATCATAATCCCATATCTTGCGTCATTTCGCCCCAACATATCCAGATGTTGTTTTTGTCGAAATGTGATTTACATAACAGTGTTTCTTTGGGAACATTTGCAAAAACTCTCAATCGGCAATTGCCGCGCCCCTCACACGCGTCGGGCTAAACCGGCGGCGGAATTGATCCCGGCAAATATATTGCGAAATTGTGTACAAATTACTTTACATAACTTCAATTTTCTGCTATGATTAATGAAAGTGTAGGAAACAATAGGGGAGGCTGCCCGGCATGATTAAGCGTATACTTGCTCTTTTTCTATGCGTCCTGCTGTTTATACTCCTGCTCCCTGCTGCGGCAATGGCGGAGGAGGACTATGTCACGGTTACGGTGCAAAAGGGCGATACCGTCCGCAAGCTTTGTGAGGCCAACGGTCTGGACTATTCGACTTATAAATATGTGATCATGGTGCTCAACGGTCTGGATCGTGAGAGAAAAATGGAGATCCTCTCCATCGGCGACACCATTAAGATCCCCAAGGCGCCTGAGGATATCGTCGGGATTCCGACTCATCTCATCTCCACGCGCGACAAAATCGAATACTATGTGATCCCTTACAAGATTCAAAAGGGCGACAGCCTGAAGCACGTCTACGATCTTTGGGGCCTGAAGATTACGGACTACCTCGACGCCATTATGATGCTTAACCCGGGCAAGGATCTTGACCTTCTCTATATCGGTGATATCTATTATCTGCCCACAACGGAACAGAATCTTAAGACAAATATCTACGTCACGGTTATGAGTCATATCCTGCTTGAGGACGAACGTCTCGAAAATGTATTCAGCCGCTACGGCTTCGATTTTGAAGAACAGCGCGACTACCTTCAAAGCTTCAATGTTACGAATTTTGACGACATGGTTCCCGGCGACAAGCTGTTGATCCCGCTGACCGCCTGAATGGCCTTCGCGGACAAGCAAGCCGCACAGCGGCCTGTAAATAACTCTTTTTCGTGTCATTCTGAGGTACAAAGTGACGAAGGATCTTTCTTTTGGATGTTTTTAAATAACTTCCAAAGAAAGATCCTTCGTTGCGCTCAGGATGGCATACTTTTTCGCAGGCCGCTGTTCAGCCTTTGCGCGTATCAGCGCTTGTAGTTCAGATAATTCTCCGCGGTTTTGGGGTAACCCTTTTCCCGCAGGATGGCCGCCGTGCAGTCGCGCACATCCTGTGTGCTGATCACGTCGTGCCGATCTGTTACCCGCGCAAACACATCGTTGGCAAGCACCGCGGCTTTTTTACGGCCGATCTCTTCGCCCTGTACCCCGGCGTTTGCCTTGAGGATACTGTTGATGACCTTTTCATCGTCATAAACAACAACATTGCCGTTTTTCTTCGTAATCTTCATGGGAAGCCCTCCTTCATCCTTCATTTTGCCGCATCCCCATCCGGGGCTCTTCTGCTTTCAGTATAGCACATCTGCCGTGCTGCTACAAGCGTTTTGCGTCAAACAGGAAAAGGAAGCGGGGTTGAACACACGTTGTTGTGACCCTTACGAATCCCGGATCGTCACGGTCAGCTCACCGATGGTGTCTTCCCTGACGGTGAGGACGTCGCCCGGCTGGAGCCAGTCCTGCTGATCCTCGGGTCTGCCGAGGATGACGCCGGAGGGCGTGCCGGTGAGGATGACGTCGCCCGGTTCCAGCGTGCAACAGCCGGAAAGGAAGGTCACCAGCGCGGGGATGTCGTGGATCATGTCCGAACTCCAGCCCTCCTGACGCAGCTCCCCGTTTTTATAGCCGGTGATGTGCATTTTGTCAAAATCCAGCGCGTCTGCTGTTACGATGCAGGGTCCGAGCGGGCAAAAGGTATCGCAGGTCTTGCCGGGTATCCACTGGCTCGTCGCCTTTTGCAGATCGCGGGCAGAGATATCGTTTGCCAGAGTGTAGCCGAAAATATGCTCGTCCGCCTGGTCGAGCGTGATATAGGAGGCGCGCTTGCTGATGATGACGGCGATCTCCGCCTCATAGTCGTGCTTTTTCGAGCTGCGGCAGCGGATCACCTTTCCCTTGTGGGGCGCGAGGGTATTGTTGAACTTGGCGAAGATTGTGGGTACGCCGGAGGGCTCAAAGCTGCCCCTTGTTTCCTCGATATGCGCGCGGTAATTGACGCCCGCGCAGAGGATTTTGGAGGGAGCATCCACCGCCGGGGCATAGGTGATCGTCGATTCATCCAGATAGCGCGTCGCCAGGTTCTCCGCCATCTGCAGAAGCGGGAGCGCATTCTCGCGCCCCATGCGGATGGCCTCCATCATGGTGCACGGAATCTCCGAGCCGGGCCGGACGGTGCTCACATCGACGACGCCCTTCTCCGTCAGGATGCCGAGACGCGGCTTCCCGTCCACGATCATGTTAATCAGTTTCATATTTCTTCCTCCTCTCGGATAAGCGTCAGCGGCGGCGGATTAAAATCCGCCGCCCGAAACGTTTTTCTCAGCCGAGCACCTGCTCAGACATGACGCTGGCGTCGATCGTTTCGACCTTCGGCGCGTTGGCGTAGGGCGAGGGCTCGGGCATCGGGAGAGACTGCATATACGCATGCATGGCATCTGCGACGCGCTTGCCCGCGGCCACGGCATGGACAACCGTGCTCGCGCCGTGCGCCACGTCGCCCGCCGCGAAGACGCCGGGGCGGGAGGTGTGACCGTCCTCATCCACGGCGATGATGCCGCCGCGCGCGACGATCACGCCGGTGCAGGGATAGAGCTTCTCGGAGCCGGGGATCGCGTGCAGCTTGCCCTCGTCGTCAAACTCGTTGTCAGCGAAGACCACGCCGTCGTCCCGGATCTCGAGCGGCGACTTCATCATCTCGAACTCGACGCCCTCGAGCTTCGCGTAGCTCGCCTCGTATTGACTCGCGGCGATCTTGTCGCGGCGGTTAAAGACCGTGACATAGTGCGCCCCGTTTCGGATGGCGGTGCGGGCGCAGTCCATGGCGGAGTTGCCCGAGCCGATGACGATCACGCGCTCGCCCAGGCGGAAAGCCTTGGGGGAAGCCAGATAGTTGATGGCGAAGGCCACATGGCCCAGGGTCTCGCCCTTGATGTGCAGGGTCTTGGGACGCCAGAGGCCCGCGCCGACAAAGATGCTCTGGTAACCGTCGCGGAAGAGATCGTCCAGGCCGATCGCGCCGCCGATGGTGGTGTTCGGGCGGAACTGGATGCCCTTGAGCTCCAGGTGGCGGTAGGCGATATCGTCGAGCACCGAATCGGGCAGGCGGTAATCCGGGATGCCGTAGCGCATGACGCCGCCGATTTTGTCCTTGCTGTCAAAGATCGTGACCTGATAGCCGTAGCGCGCCAGGATGATCGCGATGGTAATGCCCGAGGGGCCTGCGCCGATGATGGCAACCTTGCGCCCGTTGGAGGGGGCGGGGCCCTGCGTCATCTGGTTGGCGTAGGTGGTGGAAATGTAGTTTTCAATAATGGAGAAGTGAACCGGCACATCCTTGATGCCGCGGATGCAGTGTCCCTCGCACTGCTTTTCGTGGTTGCAGACGATGGAGCAGACCGTGGTAAGCGGGTTGTTCTCGAAAAGCATCCAGCCCGCGTCGTTGAGCTTTCCCGCCTTCAGGAGGCGGATGACCTCGGGAATGTTGGTGTGGATGGGGCAGCCTTCCCGGCATCTCGGATTCTTGCAGCCGAGACAGCGGTTGGCTTCTTCCATGACATGCAGCGCCATATTCTGTTTCTCCTTCTTACATAGTCATTGGGCGAATGCGAAACACTCAGTCAATTATAAATCTGTATTTGAGGCAGCTTTGCCGCCTCAAATACACCATAAGCCGAGCCATGCAAGGCCTCGCGCCGACCAAACGCGGCGTATCACGCTTCGCCGCGTGCGATAAGCGCGAGTATATCAATTGCGAGACATTGTCTCGCAATTGATCAAAGCGTTACGCCGTCTTTGAAGATCGCGATCTCACGCGCGCCGCGCTCTTCGGCTTTGGTCTTCTTGCCGCTCGCGATCTCGAGCACGAAGTCGAGCAGTCTGTCGCCCGCGTGATCCAGATCCTCGCCCTGGGCGACGGTACCGGCGTTGAAGTCGATCCAGTTGCCCTTCTTCTCATAGAGCGGCGTGTTGGTGGAGATCTTCACGGTGGGGGCCGGAGCGCCGAAGGGCGTGCCGCGCCCGGTGGTAAAGAGAATGATATGCGCGCCCGCGGCGGTCAGGTCTGTGGCGGAGACAAGATCGTTGCCCGGGCCGGAGAGCAGGTTCAGGCCTTTTTTCGTCACGGGCTCGGCATACTCCAGCACGTCCACGATCTGGGCGCTGCCGCCCTTCTGGACGCAGCCGCAGGACTTGTCCTCCAGCGTGGTGATGCCGCCGGCCTTATTGCCGGGGCTGGGGTTTTCATAGACCACCTGGCCGTGGCTGACGAAATAATCCTTGAAGGAGTTTACCATCTTCACGGCCTTGCCGAACACCTCTTCGCTCTCGCAGCGGGAGAAAAGGATGTTCTCGGCGCCGAACATCTCGGGCACTTCGGTCAGCACCGTGGTGCCGCCGAGGGCGGTGAGGCGGTCGGAGAAGCGGCCGACGGCGGGGTTTGCGGTGATGCCGGACAGGCCGTCCGAGCCGCCGCACTTCATGCCGACGACCAGCTCCGAAGCGGGCAGCTCCTCGCGCTTGAATGTTGATGCGTACTCCGCCAGCTCCTTGAGCAGCTTCGCGCCGGCTTCAAACTCGTCCTCCACCTGCTGGCAGGTCAGGAACTTGACGCGCCGGTCGTCCCACTCGCCGAGCTCTTCGGCGAACTGCTCATGGGTCAGGTTTTCGCAGCCGAGACTGAGCACCAGCACGCCGCCCGCGTTGGGGTGGCGGCACAGCGCGGCCAGGAGCTTGCGGGTCTGGGCGTGGTCGTCCCCCATCTGGCTGCAGCCGTAGGGATGGGCAAAGGTATAAAGGCCGTCGATGCTGCCCTTGACGAGGTGCCGGTTATCCTGCACCAGCTTTGCCGCAATGCTGTTGACGCAGCCGACGGTGGGGATGATCCACAGCTCGTTTCTGACGGCGGCACGGCCGTCCTCGCGGCGGTAGCCCATGAAGGTTCTGGGGCTGACCGCGGGCTTGTCGTAAACCTTATGGCAATAGGTGTAATCCGCCGACTCGCTCAGGCCGGTGCGGACGTTGTGGACATGCGCCCACGCGCCCGCGGGGATCTCCGCCTTTGCGATGCCGATGGGGTTGCCGTACTTGACGACGGGCTCCCCCTCGGCAATCCTGCGCAGGGCGATCTTGTGGCCGCGCGCGATATTCTCGGCGGCGGTCACGGTGATGCCGTTCAGCCCCAAGGCTTCACCCTGCCGGATATCTTCCAGGATCACGGCGACATTGTCGTCGGGGTGGATGCGGATCGCTTTCATTTGAGGCACTCCTCCATGGCCTGATACATGCCGACCTTCTCAATGCGTTCGAG
>CADAPH010000068.1 GCA_902789745.1 Oscillospiraceae bacterium
GATCCCGGAATCGGCGTCACGCTCGACGGCCGGGCGCTGCTGCCCGCCGAGACAAATACAAGATGGGAATTCGGCGAAGCGCGCTGCCGCTGGGAGACAAAATCTGACGGCATGCGCTGCGTGCTTACAAGACAGAGCGCGGAGGGGGAGCTGGGCGAGACCATCCGCCTGACCGTATCATCCGACAACGCGCGTGATATCCCGCTCACCCTGTCCTTTGCGCCCATTCTCGCGGAGGAACGCGATTGGGACAGCCATCGGGCCTACTGGCAGCTCGGCATGGAGGCGGAGGAGCGGGACGGAAAGCTTTTGCTGCGCCGCCTGTCCAAATCCGGCGGGGCGGAAATTTGGCTTTGCCTCGCCGCCGACACTCCGGCAAGCTTCAGCGCGGACGCGCGCGGCGGGCTCGGGGCGCTGCTTTCGCCGCTGGTGCGGGCAAAAGTCAAGCTCACGCCGCGCCGGGGCGGGGAAGCGGAAGTCCGCTTCGTGATCGCCATCGGGAAGAGCGAAAGAGAGGCAACGGAGGCGGCGGAACGGATTCTCGCCGTGCCCCCGGAAGCTGCGGGAAGCATGATCCGGGCGGCGGCGCTGCGGCTTGGGATGAGCACGGAAGAACTGGATGACGCAATGGATCTTGTGCTGCCGCTGTGGGAAAACCGGCTGCGCCATGCCGCGCCAAAGCGTGAGCTGTGGCGCTGGGGGATCTCCGGCGACGATCCGATCCTCTGCTGCCACGCCGGGGCTTCGGAGGCGGATTTCCTGCTGCGGGCCTTTTGTCTGCTCAAATGCTGCGGACTGGAGACGGAGCTGGTCTGTCTCTCCGACGAACAGGGCGAATACCTCCGCCCGCGCCTGCGGGAAATCGAGAGCCGCCTTGCCTCCTTTGGGCTGGAAGCGCTGCTGAACACCCGGGGCGGCGTCCTGTGCGCACCGACGGAGGCAAAGGAACTCCTGCAAAACCGCGCCGCCGTATTCATCGGGGAAACGGCAAAGAGAAGCGCGCCGCTTGTACCTGCGCTGACGATGCCGGAGCGAGGCAGCGATGTCCCCACGTTTCGGTGGGAGGCGGACAGCTTTGCCTTTGAGATAAACGGGACGCTGCCGCCGCGCATCTGGCAGCAGGTGCTCACAAACGGCAGTTTCTCCGGCTTCGCCGCTGATTTCGGCCCGGCGGGGCTGTGGTTTCAAAACGCGCGGGAGATGCGGCTGCTGCCCCCGCCCGCGGATATCCGCGCCACGGCGGCCAGCGAGGCGGTTTACGCCTTCATGGGCGGCGAAGCGGTGAGCCTTTTTGCCGACGGCCTGAGCCCCTGCGAGGTACGTTATTCCCCGGGCCTTGCCGTCTGGCGCAGGGAGCTTGCCGGACGGCGGATCGAGACAACGCTGTTTATCCCCATGGGGCCCGACCTGCGCGTGCTGATGATCCGGGGCGCAGGCGGCCTCACCCTGGGCTGGGAGCTGCATCCCGTGCTCGGAGCCGAGGACGCGGCGGGACTGCGGATCGAGACGCGCGACGGTCTTCTCTGCCTCACGGACGAGGGGAGCTGGCTGCGCGGGACAGAACTCTTTGCGGCGGTCTCGACCGATTTTACGCTTGAGGATGATTTCTGCCCCGCCGCCCTGCGCCTTACGCTGGAGGCGCAGGACACAACGCTGCTGATCCTCGGCACCGACGAGGAGGCGGTGCGCCGCGCCGTTCTGCCCCGGGAGTCTGAGGCCCTGCTGGACGGTACGCGCGGCTGGTGGCGGAGCTTTCTGGGACGCTTTCGGCTCGACTGCGCGGACGCGGCGCTCATGCACTATCTAAACGCTTGGGCCGTATACCAGAGCTATGCCTGCCGTCTGCTGGGGCGCAGCAGCGTCTATCAGTGCGGCGGGGCGGTGGGTTTTCGCGACCAGCTCCAGGACAGCGTCAATCTCCTGCTCCTTGACCCCGGCCTCTGTCGGGCGCAGATCCTGGACTGCTGCCGCCACCAATACCGCGAGGGGGACGTGATGCACTGGTGGCACCGTCACCCCGCGGGCGACAAGGGCGTGCGCACGCGCTGCTCGGACGATCTGCTGTGGCTCCCCTGGGCGCTGTGCGAATACACCGAGGCCACGGGCGATCTGAGCCTCTGCGCGCTGGAGCTGCCCTTTGTGGAATCGGAGCCGCTGCGGAACGATGAGCGCGACCGCTACGAGACCCCGGCGAAGAGCGGAGAGCGGGCGTCCGTCCTTGACCACGCCCTCCGCGCGCTGGCAAAGACGGAGGCGCGCGGCTTCGGCGAACACGGGCTTCCACTGATGGGCAGCGGCGACTGGAACGACGGTCTTGACCGCGTGGGCGGCGAGAGCGTGTGGCTGGGCTGGTTTCTCTCCTGTACGGCGCTGCGCTTTGCCTCGCTTCTGGAAAAGCTGGACGACAAGCGCGCCGGGCACTACGACGCCCTGTCCGAGCAGATGGGCCGCGCCGCCGACAATGCGTTCAACGGACGCTGGTATCTGCGGGCATGGCGGGAGAATGGGGAAGCCCTCGGCGACGGGAATCGCATCGACTCCCTGCCGCAAGCCTGGGCGGCCTTCTGTCCCTGGGCAAGCCCCGAAAAGGTCGACTTGGCGCTGGACAGCGCGCTTTCAAGGCTTGTCGACCGGGAGCACGGTCTTGTAAAGCTTCTCGCGCCGCCCTATACCACTGAAGACAGTCCCGGCTACCTCAGCGGCTACGGCGAGGGCTTTCGCGAAAACGGCGGGCAGTACACCCACGCGGCTATCTGGCTGGCGCTGGCCTGCCTCCGGCGCGGGCGGGAGGCCGAAGGGCGTGAGCTTCTGCGCATGCTGCTGCCCGAGACGCACGACACGGCCCTTTACGAGGCGGAGCCCTATGTCCTCCCCGCCGACGTCTGCGCGGCGAAAGGCCGCGAGGGGAAAGCGGGCTGGACGTGGTATACAGGCTCGGCGGGCTGGTATTTCCGCGCGGTGTGCGAGGGACTTCTGGGCCTGCGCCTGCGGGATGGGAAGCTCTACGCGGGCCGCGCTGCGTCCGGCTTCGGCGACTACCGTGTCCGCTGGACGGACACGAAAGGCCGGGAGCACCGCATCGAGGCGCGGGACAGCGTACTCTATGTTGACGGCGCGGAATATACAGGGGAAGGGATCGGATAAAAAAGTGAAAAGTTGAAAGTGAAAAGTGAAGTTTAAATGACAAATCCTGTACCATCATAGAGAGAGGTTCTCTCCACTTTTCACTCTTCACTTTTCACTTTCTCGGTGTTATAATAAATCATTACAATTATTACGAAAATTGAGCCGGAGGTGCCCCATGGAGTATTCACGGTCGGAGCTGATGCCGGGCGTTTTCCTGAGCCATCTGCGTTCCGATAAATTCAAAACCGCCTGCATGAGCGTCAACCTGCTCACGCAGCTCAGGCGCGAGACCGCCGCCATGAACGCCCTGATCCCCGCGGTGCTGCGCCGGGGCACGACCAGCTACCCGAATATGGAACAGCTCTCCAGGCGCCTGGACGAGCTCTACGGCGCCGCGATCGAGCCGGTGATCCGCCGCGTGGGGGAGGTGCACTGCTTCGGCTTCTTCGCAAGCTTTCCCGAGCCCGCCTTTCTCCCCGGCGGGGAGGCTTTGCTCGGTGAGATGAGCGCTTTGATGGCGGAGATGCTGCTGTCCCCGAATACCCGCGGCGGGCTCCTGCTGCCTCAGTATGTGGACAGCGAGAAGGAAAAGCTGCTCGATCTCATCCGCAGCGCCGTCAACGAAAAGCGCAGCTACGCCGTGCAGCGCTGCATCGAGGAGATGTGCTGCTATGAGGACTTCGCGGTCTCCCGCTTCGGCGATGTGGAGACCGCCGAGGCCATCCACTACAAAAAGCTCAGCCGCTATTACCGGGAGCTTCTGCGCACCTGTCCGGTGGAGCTCTTCTACTGCGGCCGGGCGAAGCTCTCCGAGGTGGAGGAGACCCTGCGCGACGCGTTCAGCGGTCTGCCGCGGGGCGAGATCGACTACGACATCGGCACCGAGATCCGCATGAACGCTGTGGAAGCGGAACCGCGCTATTACGAGGAGCGTATGGACGTGACGCAGGGCAAGCTGGTGCTCGGCTTCCGCCTGGGCGAGTGCATGGAGGAGCCGGACAGAGCCGCCATCCATGTCTTCAACGCCCTCTACGGCAGCGGCGCGACCTCCAGGCTCTTCCTGAACGTGCGGGAAAAGCTGTCGCTGTGCTATTACGCGAACTCCGCCATCGTCCTGCGCAAGGGCTTGATGATCGTGTCCTCCGGCGTAAGCTTCGAGAATTTCGAGCCCGCAAAGGCCGAGATCCTTGCCCAGTTGGACGCCGTGCGTAACGGCGAGATCACGGACGAGGAGCTCACCTGGGCGCGGCGCGCGGTGGCCTCCGACCTGCGCGCCGCCCTCGACAGCCAGGGCGATCTGGAGGGCTACTGGCTCAGCCAGGCGATCGACGGGCTGGACTACGGCCCGACCGAGCTGGCGGAGCTGGCGGAAAACGTGACGAAGGAAGACGTCATGAAAATCGCAAACAGCGTCGAGCTGGATCTTGTCTACTTCCTGCGCGGCGAGGACGGGGAAGAGACCGACGAAGAAGAGGAAACGGATGATGACGATACACAAGCATGATTACCCCGGCATCGGCGAGACGCTGTACGCTGCCGTGCTGGACAACGGGCTGGAGATCCGCGTGGTGCCGAAGAAGGATTTCTCCACCTTCTATGCCGCCTTCGCCACGAATTACGGCGGGGCATGCCGCCGCTTTTCCGTGGACGGGCGGACGCTCGACACCCCGGCGGGCGTGGCCCACTATCTGGAACATAAGATGTTCGACCTGCCCAACGGCGACAACGCGCTGAACATCCTCTCGGCAAACGGGGCCGATCCCAACGCCTTTACCTCCTCGGGCATCACCTGTTACTATTTCCAGTGTACCGAGGGCTTTGAGGAAAACCTGCGGATGCTGCTGCACTTTGTCTCCACCCCGTATTTTACCGATGAGACCGTGCAGAAGGAGCAGGGCATCATCGCGCAGGAGATCCGCATGGGCGAGGATAACCCCGGTATGCGGGTCTACTACAATCTGCTGGAAATGCTCTATGCCCATCACCCCATCCGCGACCGCGTCGCCGGGACGGTGGAGAGCATCGCGGAGATCACCGCGCAGACGCTGTACGACTGCCACAGGGTCTTCTACGCGCCGTCCAATATGGTGATGTGCGTGGAAGGCGACGTCGATCCCGGGCAGGTGGCCCGCATCGCGGAGGAGGTGCTGCCGAAGGAGAAGGCGCCCATCCCGCACGCCGACTTCGGCCCCGCCGAAGCGCTTGTCCCGGTCGAGCACTTTCGCCTTGAGAAGATGGAGATCTCGGCCCCGCAGTTTCTGATCGGCGCAAAGCTCCTGCCCGGACTCCGGGGCGGGGAGGCGCAGAGACAGCGGCTGATCGCGGCGCTTTCGCTGCGCATGCTCTGCGGCAGCTCGTCCCCCTTCTTCACCCGCCTCTATGCCGAGGGGATGCTGAACATGGACTTTGACTACGAGGTGGACGCCAGCGCCGGGACGCTGACCATGATCGTCGGCGGTGAGAGCAAGACGCCCGAAAAGGTGCTGGAGGAATTCAACGCCGAGATTGCCCGCATATCCGAGCGGGGCTTTGACGAGGCGTTCTTCATCCGCTCCAAACGCGCGTCCCTGGGGGCGCGGCTGCGGGCGCTGGAGGATTTCGACAATGTGTGCGTGTCCCTGGCGATGGACTGCTTCGACGGCTACTGCACCTTTGACAGCTACAAGATCCTGGAGGGGATCACGGCGGAGGACTGCCGCCGCTTTGTGGAGACGGAGCTCGCCCCCGAGCGGCTGGCCCTCTCGGTCATCGTGCCGAAGAGCGGGGAGGCGAAGGCCTGAATCATGCTGGAAACGATACAGCGGGACGCGGAGATCTCCTTTCCCATGCTGGGGGGACTGCGCATCAATCCGCCATCTTACTTTACGCTCTTCGGCCGCCCCATCTATTTTTACGGCGTGCTCATCGGCCTCGGCTTCCTGCTGGCCATCGTCTTCTGCGCCAAGCGCGCCAAGCGCTTCGGCCTCAAGGAGGACGACGTCTACGATGTGGCGATCTGGCTCATTCCCTGCTCGATCCTGGGCGCGCGGCTCTACTATGTGCTGTTTCGCCTTGACTACTACCGGGAGCATATGGACGAGTTCCTATCCGTCTGGAACGGGGGGCTTGCCATCTACGGCGGCGTGATCGCCGGGGTGCTGACGATATATCTTGTGTGCAGGCATAAGAAGATCCCGTTCCCCGCCATGCTCGACAACCTGTGCTACGGTCTGCTGATCGGGCAGATCATCGGGCGCTGGGGCAACTTCATGAACCGCGAGGCCTTCGGCGCGGAAACCGGCATCTTCTGCCGTATGGGGCTCACTGCCCCGGACGGGACGACGATCTTTGTCCACCCCACCTTTTTGTACGAAAGTCTCTGGAATCTCGGCGTGCTACTGTTTCTGCTGTGGTTTGAAAGAACGGGCAGACGCCGCTTTGACGGGCACTGTGTGACGCTCTATTTTCTGCTCTACGGTCTCGGCCGCTTCTGGATCGAGGGGCTGAGAACCGACAGCCTCTACATCGGCAATACCGGCATCCGCGTCTCCCAGGCGCTGAGCCTGGTGCTGGTGATCGCGTCGGCGGCCCTGCTGCTTTACATGCGCCGACGCCCCTTCTCGCCGGACGATCTGTATGTCAACCGCGTCGCGGCGATGGAAAACCCGATCGTGATCGAAAAAACTCAAAAGGAGGATTCATAATATGGCGGATTATAAGGAAATTTTCGGCAAGCTTGCCGGGAAGGTCAAAGAGGCCGCGGATTCCAGCGGCGTGCTGGACATCTACGCCCAGGGGACGGAGCGCGCCAAAGCGCTGGGGCAGATCGCGAAGCTCTCGATCGAGCTCAAGAGCGAGCATGACGAGCTGCAGCGCATTTATACCGAGATCGGCCGCATGTACTACGAGCAGGCGAAGGCCGCGCCCGAGGGTTCTTTTGTCCCGCTCTTTGACCAGGCCAACCGCACGGCGGAAAAGATTCGGGAGACCCGGGCGAAGATCGACGATCTGCACGCGCATTACGGTGAGTCCGGGGAGCGCGACATCGACGTGGAGATCGGCGACTTCGACGACATCGTGAGCGCCGCCGAGGCCGACGCGATGACCTTCGATTTTGAGAACAAAAAGCCGGAGGCATAAGCACGGCTGACGACAGCCGCACGGCGGGTTGTATTGTGTTCCTGTCATTGCGAGACCGGTTCGCGAACCGGTCGTGGCGATCCGTTTCCAAACAGAAAGGAGACGGATTCCCACACCGGTGACCTCGGTCACCGGTTCGGAATGACAGGTTTTCTTTTTGCAGCCCGCCGCCTTGCTTTGTTTTCTGTTTAAATATACCAACAAGCGTGACAATTTTTGCCGCAATTCTGACAAAGTTTTTTTTCAAAAAAAGCTTGTAATCCGGCGCGGGGTATGTTAAACTGTCGCCGTTCTAAAGACAAATGTCTTCACTTTACGGACATTCAGAGAGGAAGATACAAATGAAAGTTGCTATTCTGGGATTCGGTACTGTCGGCGTCGGCGTTTACGAGATGCTGGAGAAATGTGCCGGGCTTGAACCGGGGCCTGTTCTGGTGAGACCGGGCAAGGCGGACAAGCCTTTTAAGGTCACCTCCATCGAGGCCATTGTGGACGATCCGTCCGTTGGCGCGGTGGCGGAGGTCATGGGCGGTATCGAGCCCGCGAACACTTATGTCGCCATGGCGCTGAAGGCAGGCAAGCATGTGGTGACCTCCAACAAGGCGCTGGTGGCCGCACACGGGATCGAGCTGTGTGAGCTCGCCCGGATAAACGGCGTGTCCTTCCTCTTCTCCGCAGCGTGCGGCGGCGGCGTGCCCTTCCTGCACAATCTGGCCATCGCCGCGCAGAGCGATAAGATCCTCTCCCTCGGCGGCATCCTCAACGGCACCACGAACTTCATGCTCGACGCCATGCAGAGCGAGGGCAAGGATTACGCCGACGTGCTCAAGCAGGCGCAGGCGCTTGGCTATGCCGAGGCCGATCCCACGGCGGACGTCTCCGGTCTGGACGCGCTGCGCAAGATCATGCTGGCCTGCGCGGTGGCCTATGACAAGCTCCCGGTGGACGGCTTCAGCCGTGAGGGCATCGAGAGCATCACCGCCGCCGATGTGGCGGACTTCCAGGCGCGGGGTCTGACCTGCCGCCTCATCACCTCCGGCGGCCCTGCGGGCGACAGTGTCTACGCCTATGTTGAGCCCGTGCTCTTCCCGGCGAGTTCTCCGGAGTGTGCGGTGGTAAAGAACTTCAACATGGCCAAGTATAACGGCGAGAACGCGGGCGCCATCGTCCTCATGGGTCAGGGCGCCGGGCGCTATCCCACCGCCTCCGCGGTGGTGCGCGACCTCTGCGGGCTCGGCAGTCTCGAGATGTTCCGTCCCGCCTGCGTCGAAGTTCGGGCCGACAACTCCAACTGTGTCCACAGCTATTACGTGCGCGTGAACGCCGATAAGGCCGACCGCTTCTCCTTCGCCGAGAGCAAGGCCGCCGGCAATGCTGTGCGCGGCGTGACCGTCCCGATGGCCGTGCCCGTGATGCACGCGATTGCCGAGGATATCCGGAACGAGGGCGGCAGCATCTTCTTCGCCGCCATGGAGGGTTAAATGTTAAAGGTTGCGAAATTCGGCGGCTCCTCCGTCGCAGGGGCCGAGCAGTTCAAAAAGGTGAAGGCCATCATTGAGGCCGACCCCGACCGGCGCATCGTGGTCAGCTCCGCGGCGGGCAAGCGCGACTCCAACGACCACAAGCTGACCGATCTTCTCTATCTCTGCCACGCGCACATCACCTACGGCGTGTCGTGCGAGGATATCGTCTCCACCATCCGCTCCCGCTTTGCCGAGATCCGCGATGAGCTGGGTCTGCAGTACGACGTGGAGGGCGAGTTCGATAAGCTCGCGCATCGCCTTGACCGCTCTCTCGGTGTGGACGAGCTGGTCTCCCGCGGCGAGTATTTCACCTCGCGTCTGCTGGCGGAATATCTTGGATATAGGTTTGTGGACGCCGCGGACTGCGTGTTCTTCGGCTTCGACGGACAGATCGACCGGGAGAAAACCTACGCCGCCATCAAGAAGGCGCTGGATCAGTACGAGCGCATCCTGATCCCCGGCTTCTACGGCAAGCTCCCGACGGGCAAGATCAAGGTTATGTCCCGCGGCGGCAGCGACATCTCCGGCGCACTGGCTGCGGCGGCAGTAAACGCGGACGTCTATGAAAACTGGACGGACGTCTCCGGCATTCTGGTAGCCGATCCCCGGATCGTGGATAATCCGGCTCCCATCTCCACCATCACCTATGCCGAGCTGCAGGAGCTGGCCTTCATGGGCGCCTCCGTGCTGCACGAGGATTCGATCCTCCCGGTCAAGGAGAAGGGCATCAACCTCAACATCCGCAACACCAACCGTCCCCAGGATCCCGGCACCATGATCGTCGACGAGGTCGCGGAAGGGGTCAGCGACGAGGAAGAGCGCTTCATCACCGGCATCGCCGGACGGCGCGATTTCACCATTCTCACCGTCACCAAGCGCAGCATGAACACCAGCCTGTCCCTGCGTCAGACGCTGGAGATCCTGGATCGCTACCACGCGCCGGTAGAGCATATCACCCTCGGCCTGGACAGCTTTGCGCTGGTGTCCTCGACCAAGGCGCTGGGCGACAGCGTCTACGACGTGATCGCCGATATCCAGAAGACCGTCAGCCCCGACGATGTGAACGTGAAGGAGGGCATTTCCCTTGTCGCCACCGTCGGCCGCAAGATGACCTCCCGCCCCGGCACCTCGGGCAGACTGTTCCACGCGCTGGGCAAAAACGGCATCAACATCCGCACCATCGCACAGGGCGCCGACGAGCTGTCCATCATTGTGGGCGTGGAGAATGCGGACTTTGAAAAAGCGATCCGGGTTATTTACGAGAGATTCGCGGGGTAAGAATCCGTATCGTAGGGGTCGATCCCCAGATCGACCCGAAAGCAATGCGGCACAGTATAAAACGGCGGGCCGATGAGGGCATCGGCCCCTACGAAATATCACTTATCAAATCGGAGGTAATACAATGAAAGCTTTGAATATTGCGGTTCTGGGCGCTACGGGCGCTGTCGGTCAGGAAATGCTCAAGATCCTTGCCGAGTACGACATCCCCATCAATGAGCTCCGTCCCCTCGCCAGCGCCAAGAGCGTCGGCAAGTGCATCTCCTTCAAGGGCAAGGACGTCCCCATCCAGGAGGCCAACGAAAACGCCTTCGAGGGCCTGGATTTCGTTCTCGGCGCGGTCGAGGGCGACATGTCCCGGAAATTTGCCCCCGCCATTAAAAAGAGCGGCGCCGTGTACATCGACAACAGCTCCGCCTTCCGTCTCGAACCCGACGTGCCCCTGGTCGTCCCCGAGATCAACGGCGCGGACGCCTTCAACCACAAGGGCATCATCGCAAACCCCAACTGCTGCACCATCATCACCCTCATGGCTGTCGCGGGCATCAACAATCTCTCCCCCATCGAGAAGATGATCGTCTGCACCTACCAGGCCGTCTCCGGCGCGGGCACCAACGGCATCAACGAGCTCAACGAGCAGATGGCCGCCCTCGCCAAGGGCGAGAAGCCCGTGGTCAAGACCTTTGCCCACCAGATCGCCATGAACGTCATCCCCTTCATCGACGCCCCTTACGGCAACGACTACACCAAGGAAGAGATGAAGATGCAGAACGAGGGCCGCCGCATCATGCACAGCCCCGAACTGAAGGTCAACTGCACCTGCGTGCGC
>CADAPH010000069.1 GCA_902789745.1 Oscillospiraceae bacterium
ACGCAGGACTGCCCGAAAGCAAGCCTGCCAAAAAATAAAAAAGATGGCGCGCGGAACGCGTTCATTTCAGCAAAACGGATAAAAGATTGACCCGACGGCAGGATGTTTTGCCGTCGGGTCAATCTTTTGTTTGACAATGACCGTAATCCGTTATAAAATTTCGATATTCTGAGTAGGGAGAGAGTGCCTTGCTTTTCAACTCCGGAAAATATGTGATTTTCCTTCCGATCGTCGTGCTGCTTTATTATTTGCTTCCGACGAAAATAAAAAAATCCTGGCTGCTCGCGGCAAGTTACTATTTTTATATGTGCTGGAACGCGAAGTACGCACTGCTGATCCTGGCCTCCACGCTCATCACCTGGCTCAGCGGCCTGGGGCTTGAGCGGGTGAAATCGGGAGACTATGACGCCGCCCGCCGCGAAAGAATGAAAAAGCTGATCGTTGCGCTGAGCTTTGTCATCAACCTTGGTATTCTGTTTTATTTCAAGTATTTCAACTTCGCGCTCGAGCTGCTGCAGTCGGTGCTTGCGCGTCTGCATATCACGCTGAACGTCCCGGCCTTTGACATCCTGCTGCCGGTCGGCATCTCGTTCTATACCTTTCAGGCCCTCGGCTATACGATGGACGTGTATCGGGGAATCATCGGCGCGGAGCGGAATTTCTTTACATACGCGCTCTTTGTCTCTTTCTTCCCGCAGCTTGTGGCGGGCCCGATCGAGCGCTCCGGGAATCTTCTCGGGCAGCTCAAGACGGCGCACCGCTTCGAGTTTGACAACCTGCGGGAGGGGCTTTTGATTATTATATGGGGCTTTTTCCTGAAGCTGGTCATTGCGGATCGCATCGCGCTTTTTGTCGATGCGGTCTACGGTGAACGCTATCTGTACCCGGGCTGCTATCTGGCGCTCGCGTCGATTTTGTTCCCCATTCAGGTCTACTGCGATTTCTACGGATATTCCACCATCGCCATGGGCAGCGCAAAGCTCCTGGGGATCGAGCTGATGGAGAACTTCCGCTCGCCCTTCCTCTCCGCCTCGATCGCGGAGTTCTGGCGCAACTGGCACGTTTCGCTTACCTCCTGGTTCAAGGATTATCTCTATATCCCCCTCGGCGGCAGCCGCAAGGGGCCGGTCAGAAAACAGATCAACCGCATGATCGTTTTTCTGGTCAGCGGCCTGTGGCACGGGGCGAACCTGACTTATGTGGTGTGGGGCGGGCTCAACGGCGTGTATCAGGTGGTCGGGGATCTGCTGATGCCCCTGCGCCTGAAGCTGTCGAGACTGCTGCATATTGACAGAAGCTCTCTGGGCGTCAAGCTGGTGCAGATCCCAATAACCTTTTTGCTGTTCGCGTTCTCGATGATCTTTTTCCGATCAAGCTCCGTCAGGGAAGGCCTGGCCGTTATCGGCAGCATCCTGCATGTGCACAATCCATGGATCCTGTTTGACGGCTCCCTCTTTATTCACGACTACGACAGCGCGATGGTTCTGCCCATGACGTTCTTTATGGGGGCGCTGCTTTTCTCGGATATCTGCAAGCAGCGCGGCGTCGCTGTCCGGAAGATTATCCTGCGCCAGGACGCGTGGTTCCGCTGGCTGACCTTTGCCGTCTCAACCGCGATCGTGCTGCTCTTCGGCGTGTGGGGCCCCGGCTTCAGCGAGGCGAACTTTATCTATTTCCAATTCTAAGGACGGACTTGTCAGATGCAAACATGGAAAAGAATCCTGAGCTGCCTTGCCGCGCTCTGCCTGACGGTCCTGCTGCTGGGCGGATTGACCTGGCTGACACAGAAAAAGGACAGCTATGCCAAGCATGCGGAGTTCTTTGAACAGGACGCGGATTATGATGTGTTCTTTGTCGGCTCCAGCCGCCCCATGAACGGCATTTTCCCCATGGAGCTCTGGGAAAACTACGGGATCGTCTCTTACAACTGGGCGCAGGCCGGGCATCCGCCCCCCGCTTATTACTGGGTCATGCGCCTGGCGCTCGATTATAAACAGCCGAAGCTCATGGTCATTGACTGCTACGGGATGCACTTTGACGCCAAGACCACGGGCGTATTCGGGCTCATGCACATCTCCATGGACAGCTTTCCCCTGAGCCTTACCAAGATCCGCGCCGTGCGCGACATGCTGGACGACCCCTCCATGACCGAGGAATACAACGAAGGGGAGCGGCGCAGCGCCTTCAATCTGCTGTGGACTTTCCCGGTTTTCCATTCCCGCTGGAACCAGCTGACACAGGAGGATTACCGGCCGACGAAGAATTACACCCGCGGCGCCATCGCCAACGGGGACATTTTCGGCGGGGAATTTGTGCCCGACGACAGTGAGAAAGGCCGCGTCTTCGATACCGTGGGTGTGGAGTATCTGCGCCGCGCGATCGAAGAATGTCAAAGCCGGGGCATTGAGGTGCTGGTGACCTTCCTCCCGCTTTTCGGCGACGCCGAGCAGCAGGCCGCGGCCGCATACGCGGGGCAGATCGCCGCGGAATACGGGGCGGACTATATCAATTTCTTCGATCTTGATCTTGTAAACTATCACGTGGACTTTGCCGACAGCGCCGGCCACCTGAATACCGCGGGCGCGCGGAAGATCACGAAATACTTAGGCAATTACATCACAAAAAACTACGGCATTCCCGACCGCCGCGGCGAGGCGGCCTATGACAACTGGGAACGCGACCATGCGATCTATACGGAAAAGAAAAACGAAGACCTGCGCGCGCAGGAAGATCTGTACCGGTATCTCATGCTTTTGGAGAGAGACAGCGTGGACGCTGTGCTTTTCGTGCATGACACGGAGCTCTTCAAAGACCCCATTGCGGCAGAGCTCCTGAAAGAACTCGGCACGGAGACAGGAGCGCTCGGGGAGAATACAAAGCTTATTCTGATCCGAAACGGCGGAGCGCGTACGGCGATCCTCGATCGGCTGCCCGGAGCGGGCGAGACCGCTGAAACCGAGGCGGGGGCTCTTGTCGGAGGAGAGACGCTGACGCTGGACGGCATGACGATCTCCGTGGACAGCGGCGCGGATCTGTGCGTCAGTGTTCTGCGCGGCGGCGCGGAGATCGACCGTGTGGACTTCTCTTACGTCTATGACACGGCGCTCGGTGTGATCAGTCAAATAGGCACCGTGCGTGACAGCGGCGCAAACGATGATTAACCGGCGAAGATGACCGGATCATCGTTATCCATGCCTTTTTTGACAGTTTCGCAATCACGGATTGCCTTTCTGAGACGAAGATGATAGAATAAGAGCGTTGAGGGATATACGCAGGTGAATGCAGCAATATTAAAAGGGAAGACGGATCGACAGCATTTTTTCGTCAGGAATACGTTTCGGCGCTTTTTTGTCCCGACGCTGATCAGCAGTGTATGGCTGGCGGTTGCGGGCGTTGTGGACAGCGTTTTTATCGGCAACGCCATCGGCGCGCCGGGACTTGCCGCGATCAGCCTCGGGCAGCCGGTATATCTGTTTTACAATATCCTCAGCTACGGCTTTTCCATCGGCGGCTCCATTCACTATGCCGCTGAGCTTGCGCAGGGACACGAGAAAGAGGGCAATCGGATTTTCCTCTCGGTGCTGGAGCTTTTGCTGATTGTCTATGTGGCGACCGCGTCGCTCGGGCTGCTGTTTCTCCCACAGCTCATGAGGCTTCTGGGCGCGGATCCGGCTAACGACATCGTGCGCACCTATATTCATACCCAGCTCATCTTTGTGCCGATCATGTTCTGTCAGGGGCCCTTTTACTACTTCGTCAATGCGGACAACGGGCCGAAGCTCGCGGCAGCGGCGATGACGCTTTCCGGAATGCTGGATACGTTTTTCAGCTATATTTTCGTCCTGCGCATGAAGCTCGGCGTGGCAGGCTCCGTATACTCTACGGTCGTGGGCGCCGTGGTCATGCTGTCGCTGACCGGCTGGCACATTGCGAAAAGAAGAGGGGCGCTGCGTTTCGGCCTTGTCAGAATTGACTGGCGCGCCGTCGCGCTTGCAGCGCGCACCGGCTTTGCCACTGCTGTGCGCTATCTGTTTGAGTTTATCACCATGATCGCCGTGAACCGCATCCTGATGAGTCTCAGCGGTCATGTGGGTGTGGCGGCCTTCAATGTTGTATATAATATCTCCATCCTCTGCGCCGCTGTCTCCGACGGCACCGTCATCGCAACCGAGCCGATGCTTTCCAGTTATCGAAGCGAGTGTAATCTGGGCAATATCCGCTTTACGCTGAGGCTGTCACTGTTCTGGTCGGGCATTATTTCTCTGGCTTTCGCAGTGCTTCTGACCGCGTTTTCTCCGATGACAAGTTCTCTTTTCGGTATGCGCGAGGGCCTGGAGCTTGCCTATACCACAACCGGAATTCGCATTTTTGCGCTGAGCATACTCCCGGCGCTGGTCAATGCCGTTTTCGGCGGCTATTATCAGGCGATCCTGCGGGAGCAGCTTGCCTATCTGATTACTTTTCTGCGCAGCTTTATCTTCTACCTCGTGGCGCTTTTCCTCTGTACCCGGCAGGGAATGGACAACTTCTGGTACGTTTTCCTGATTGCGGAGCTGCTGACGCTTTTCGGCTGGGCTCCCGTCGCCGCTTTCAGCGGCGGCCTGCTCCAGCTCCACGATATTGACGTGAGCAGGGTGAGAACGGTTCTGATCGACAGCACTTCCAGGGAGATCGGCGCTGAGATCGGCAGACTGCAGGAATTCTTTGAACAGGTCGTCTCCGATTCCCGCCTGTGCATGTATATCGGCCTTACCATCGAAGAGTTTTGCTGCGCGATCATTGAGCGCTTCCGCGGGCACATGGATGAGATCTATATTCAGGTGACAGTCGTCGCGAAGGACGGAGGATGTACGATTTATCTGCGTGACAACGCATATACCTTCAATCCCTTTGAAGCAGACACCGAAAGCATCGATCTTGAGGCGGAGCAGAGCCTGGATCTCATGGGCCTGCGCATCGTAAAGAAAGAGGCAAAACAGATCTATTACAGGAACTATACCGGCTTTAATACGCTGGTGATCGAGCTATAGCAGGCAGGAACGGACGTATTTCCCGGAAAAAGGGGGATTGCAGCTTGAAGAAAGAAAAAATCAAATTTCCTCTCAGCCGGAAAATTGCCTTGATGGTGATCTCGCTTGCCCTGATTCTGGGATCCCTGATGATTGTCGCAAATTTTATCCATTACAGAGACGTTATGCTGGATCATTATGAGCGTGACGCCATGGATATCGGCGCGATTGCGGCTTCACAGCTTGACCCGGATCGAATTCAGCACTATCTTGATACGGGAGAGCGCGATGAGGAATACGAGAGGGAGTACCGTATCCTGTCGGATATTCGGGCGAACAGCGAGGTAAAATATCTCTATGTCGTCAAGCCAGGGACGGATGAGGTGTGGTACGTCATGGATACCGATCCGTCGGAGAACGCGATCCCCCTGGGCTATCATGAGCCTTATTATGAGGGCGCCTTCAAGGAGAACGCCCCGCGTATGGTCCGCGGCGAGAAAATTGATCCGATCGTCAGCAACGAGGAATTCGGCTGGCTGATGAGCGTTTATTACCCCCTGCACACCTCCGCGGGAGAGCCCGCCGGTTATGTGGGCGTGGATATCCAGATGACCGAGATGGTAAACGATCTGCGGCACTTTTTGACCCAGATGATCTGTTTGACGCTGATCGTCGCCGTGATCGCGTGCGTTGTATATATCACGATCACAAACCGCACCATCGCAGAGCCGATCCGGCAATTGTCCGGCGCGGCCAACCAGCTTGTCGAGGCGGAACAATCCGCCGAAAAAACGGAGACCAGGATTTTTGAAAATCTGACCATCCGATCGCAGGACGAGGTCGGCGCGCTTTACCGCAGCCTCTCCCAGATGGAACGCGATATAAACGCGTACATTCGGGATTTGCTGGCCATTACCGCCGAGAAGGAACGCATCGGCGCGGAGCTGAACATTGCCACACAGATTCAGGCGGATATGCTCCCGCGGATCTTCCCGGCGTTCCCGGGGCGTACAGACTTTGATATCTACGCCACCATGACCCCCGCCAAGGAAGTCGGCGGAGACTTTTACGACTTCTTCCTCATTGACAACGATCATCTGGGCCTGGTGATGGCGGACGTATCCGGCAAGGGCGTTCCCGCCGCGTTGTTCATGGTGATCGCGAAGACGCTCATCAAAAACCGTGCCCAGATGGGCGGAGGCCCGGCGGAAATCCTGCAGTACGTCAATGAGCAGCTGTGCGAAGGAAACGAGGCGGAGCTGTTCGTGACGGTATGGCTCGCGATTGTGGAGCTGTCAACGGGAAAAGGACTGGCGGCCAATGCCGGGCATGAGCATCCGGCCGTTCGCCGCAGGGACGGGCTGTATGAGCTGGCTGTATACCGTCACTCGCCTGCTGTTGCCGTGATGGAGGGGATGCGGTTCCGTGAGCACAGCTTTCAACTGAATCCGGGCGATACCATCTTCGTCTATACAGACGGCGTAACAGAGGCCACCAATAAAAACAACGAGCTGTTTAAAACCGACCGGATGCTGGCGGCCCTCAATCGGGAACCGTCAGCCGGACCGGAGAAGCTGCTGAAAAACGTCAAGGACGCGATCGACAGCTTTGTGGGCGATGCACCGCAGTTTGACGATATAACCATGATGTGTATTCAATATACCGGACCGGAGGCAAAGAAAATGAAAGAACTGACGATTGAAGCGCGCGTAGAAAATCTGAATGAGGTGCTTGCCTTCGTCGATGGACAGCTTGAGGAGATGGACTGCCCCATGAAGACACAGATACAGATCGACGTCGCGGTGGAAGAAATCTTTGTCAACATCGCAAATTATGCGTATGATCCGAATGTCGGCAGCGCGACCATCAGCACGGAGCTGGAGCCTGAAACCGGCATGGTGGCCATCACCTTTGTCGACACCGGCATACCCTATGACCCGCTCAAGAAAGAAGATCCGGATGTTACTCTTCCGGTGGAGGAACGCAAGATCGGCGGTCTCGGAATCTTTATGGTCAAAAAAAGCATGGACGACATGCTTTATAAATACAGGGATGGGCAGAATATCCTGACCATCAAAAAACGTATTCGCTGATTATTAAAAACAATAAGCGCAACAAAGTGAAAAGGAGAAATCATCATGCTGAACATTACCAAGAAGAGTGAAGGTACCACGCTCGAAATCGCGCTGGAGGGGCGCCTCGATACCACGACCGCACCTCAGCTCGAGGCGGAGCTGAAGAGCGATCTGCCCGGCGTTACCAATCTGGTCATGGATTTTGAGAAGCTGGAGTACATATCCTCCGCCGGCCTTCGCGTGCTGCTGTCCGCGCAGAAGATCATGAACAAGCAGGGCGAGATGAAGCTCATCCACGTCAGCGACGTCATCAACGAGATCTTTGAGGTGACCGGCTTCAGCGACATTCTGAACATCGAATAAGTATGGTTATTCATCCGCCGGGAATCGGTCGGGGGTGCATGCCGGGATGAAGCTGACGGTTCTCGGGGCGACAGGCTCGATGGCTGTCAGCCGAAAAGGACGGGAGTTCTATGGCGGCGCCACCTCCTGCTATATGGTGCAGGCCGGTGAGGACTGCGTCTTTCTGGACGCGGGCAGCGGCCTGCTTGCCGCGCCGTCAGAGTTTCCGAATCCGCCGCTGATCCTGCTCAGTCATCTGCATTTGGATCACATGCTCGGCCTGGGGATGTATCGCCGTCTTCTGATGAAGGGGGAGAAAACGCGCCTGTGCATGCCGACTCCGGATGTGGAGAGCGGGCGTGAAATGCTTGACCGGCTGTATTCTCCGCCCTTCTGGCCGCTCAGCCTGCTTGACTGCGCGGGCGAGCTGGAGCTTGTGCCCCCGCGCTTTCCGATGCAGTATGGGGCTTTTCACATTGAAAGCATGCCGGGAAACCATCCCGGCGGCTGCCTGGTTTTCAAGCTCAGCAGCGGGGGAAAATCCATGGTCTATCTGACGGATTATGAGTATACGCCGGACGGCTTTTCCGAAATTGTCGATTTTGCGCGGGGGACAGATTTGCTGCTCTGCGACGGTCAATACAGCGAAGAAGAGTATGAGGTCAGGAGAGGCTTCGGACACTCATCGCCCGAGAAGGGGATCCACCTGAAGGAGCGATGCGGCGCGAAGCGGCTTCTGCTGATCCATCACAACCCGTTCTATTCCGACACGGAGCTTCATGTGCGGGAAGCGCTGATCCACAAACCCGGCGTTCATTTTGCACATGAAGGGGAGGTGATTGACCTGTGAGCGATTGTGAAGAGAAACTTCGTGAGGCGGAAGAAGAGATCCGGCGGCTGAAGGATTCGCTTGACTCCAGAGACCGTTTTATTCATGAGACCTTTGGCCGTTACCTGACGGACGAGGTGCTGGAGGAGATCCTTTCCGGCAAGTCACAGGCTCAAATCGGCGGTGAACGCCGCGTTGTGACCATCATGTTCGCAGATCTGCGCCAATCGACGATGCTGTCAGAGAAAATGGATCCCGTCGATTTCATCCGTATGCTCAACCACTTTCTTGCGGGGATGATCGAGATCATCAATGCCTGGCAGGGCAATATCCTTGAATTTGTCGGCGACGCCATCGTGGCGGTCTTCGGCGCGCCGAGGGTGAACGAATATGCGGCCCGCGATGCCGCTGCCTGCGCGGTTGCAATGCAGAGGCTCATGCCGAGAGTGAACGAGTGGAATGTGCAGCAGAACTTCCCGGAAATCTCCATGGGCATCGGCCTCCACACCGGCGAGGCGATCCTCGGCAACATTGGCTCCCAGACCCGCACCAAATATGATATGATCGGCCGAAACGTCAATCTTGCCTCCCGCGTACAGGGATATACAAAGGGCGGGCAGATCCTCGCAACCACGGAGCTGCTGGAAGCGGCGGGAGATCATGTGATTGTCAATGAAGAGGGCACCATGTGGGTCAAACCAAAGGGCATTCAGACAGAAATCCTGCTGCATGATGTGATAGGCTTCGGGTCTCAGTACATTCCTCATACGGAGGAAGGGAATTGACCCCGGCTGACAGGAGATGCCATGAGAAAAATGAGGAAAATCATAATCCTTCTGTGCTTGATTTGCCTTCTTCTTCCGATGCTTTCCGCGCATGCGGAGGACGGGGACGCGGCACAGCGCGGCCTTGCGGCGATCCAATCCACGGCGCACTGGGACTATATCCAGCTTCCGAAAGAGGACAGCTATCTCGATGAATGGAAAACGCTCTACGGCCGCAAAGCCTGGTATGCGCCGAGTCTTTTCGTGGAAAGCGTGCCCATGCTCAAGAGCGGCGCGCCGATCCGGCCCTATCTCTTTGAAGGGACGGAAGTCACGGTCGTCGCCGAGGAAAATGACATGTCCTGCATTCTCTACCGCGGCGCGGACAACAAGCTCTATTCCGGCTGGATTCAGAGCGTCCGGCTTTTGGAGGATTTCCCCGGCGATCTCCATTATATAGGGAGCGCGCAGGAAGGGGACTTTGACACGATCCATGAAACGCCGCAGAAGTGGTCTGTCGGCTGGCTGCCGCAGACAGAGCAGCCGTACACCATTCTGGATCAGCCGGTAGAAAACTGCGTCGGGTTTACGCTGGAGTATCAGATCATTGCTGAGAACACTGCAAACAAGAACTGGGTTATGGGGCCGCGCACGGTTTGGGTCAACGACGGCGAAAACTGGACCGCGCTGGGATGCTTTGACTATCCGCACAACGGGACGGTGCATGTGGAGATCTGGCTGCCGGAGCCGATGACAGTCGCCGAGATTGCGACGGTCGCGCACTGCCAAGCGCCGAATTTGTTCGATTTCCGCCAGAGCGGAAAGGATTTTTTAATCGAGAAGTAATACTCTTCTCAAATATAACCCATTCAAGCTTCTTATCTGAGAAGAGTATGATCATGGCATACTATATGATAAAAAACACCGACAGCCGACTCATGGGAGAGTGCGGGCTGTCGGTGTTTTATTTCTTTTATCCTTCCGCGAGGATGACCTTTCCTTCTTCGGCGGAGATGTGAATCCCATGGATCTCCCGGCCGCGGTTGTCGATAATATAGCGGGCGATCTCATCCTCCACTTTTTTCTGGATGGTGCGGCGCAGATTGCGCGCGCCATAGGTAACGGAATAGGCCTCCCTGACCAGATAGTCGATGAGGCTCTCGTCCCAGCTCAGATTCACGCCCTTTTCAAGCATGACGTCCCGCAGCTCACCCAACATGAGGGCGGCGATCGCGCGGAAGTTTTCCTCCGTGAGCTGGTTGAAGCACACCACCTCGTCCACGCGATTGATAAACTCCGGCCGCAGGAATTCGTTGAGAGCCTTCATCGCCCGCTCCTTCGACATGTCGCTCAGGCTGCCGCCGAAGCCGACGGAGCCCGACTTGGTAGAGGAGCCCGCGTTTGTGGTCATGACAATGATGGTATTCTCAAAGTTGATGTTCCGGCCCTGCGCGTCGGTGATATGTCCGTCGTCAAGAATCTGCAGCAGGATGTTCATCACATCCGGGTGCGCCTTTTCGATCTCGTCAAAGAGCACCACGCTGTAGGGCTTGCGGCGGATCTTCTCGGTGAGCTGCCCGGCCTCGTCATAGCCCACGTAGCCGGGGGGCGAGCCGATGATGCGCGAGACGGAAAACTTCTCCATAAACTCGGACATGTCGAGGCGGATCAGGCTTTCGGGCGTATCGAACATATCGGCGGCAAGCTGCTTGACAAGCTCGGTCTTGCCGACGCCGGTGGGGCCGACAAAGATAAAGCTCACGGGCTTGCGCTTGACCTTGAGCCCGACGCGCCCGCGGCGAATGGCGGCGCATACGGCGTCCCAGCTTCGCCAGGCGCTCCAGCTCATCCTCGCGGACGGTGGAGGCTGGGATTTTCGTCCAGAGCTCAATAATGCGGGCAAGGTTATCCATCGTCAACGCCGGGCGCGGCTTCGCGTCCAGCTCCCGCAGTTCGGCCTCGCGTTGCATCTCGCGGCTTCGGAGCTGCGCGATGCGGGCGTAGCGCTTGTCGAGCATCTCCTGCGAAAACTCCTGCCCCTTGGGAGGATCGGCGCTCATCAGCGCCTCGCGCTCGAAGCGGATGTTCTCCAGATCCTTCTCCGCCTCCATACGGCGGCTGATGTCCGGGTGCTTGAGGTTGACGTCGGAGCAGGCCTCGTCGATGAGGTCGATGGCCTTATCCGGCAGGAAGCGGTCGGTGATGTAGCGCTCACTGAGCAGCACGGCCTGACGGCACATCTCATCGCTGATGACGACGCCATGATACTCCTCATAATACGGGGCGATGCCGCGCAGGATCTGCACGCTGTCCTCGATCGACGGCTCGTTGACCGTGACGGGCTGGAAGCGGCGCTCAAGCGCAGAGTCC
>CADAPH010000070.1 GCA_902789745.1 Oscillospiraceae bacterium
CTGGCCGGAACCGCCGGACTGCTTCTTGTGGCGGCCGTGGGCCTCGACCTTGCCCTTGATCTTCTCGCGGTAGGCGACGCGGGCGGGCTTGAGCTCGGTATCCACATTGTAGAGGTTCTTGAGCTTGGAGCACAGAACGCCGATCTGGATGTCGCCCGCGCCGGAGATGACCATCTGGTGGGTCTCGGCGTTGTTGACGAGCGTGAAGGAGATGTCTTCCTCACCCAGCTTGTTCAGGCCGCCGGCGACCTTGTCGTCCTGGCCCTTGGTCTTGGGCGCGATGCACATGGAGTAGCAGGGCTCCGGAATGTCGATGGCGGGCAGCTCGATATCGTCCTTGGAGTCGGTGACGGTGTCGCCGGTCTTCCAGTCCATCTTGCCGATGGCGACGATGTCGCCGCAGCAGGCCTCGGTGACCTCGGTGCTCTTCTTGCCGCACATGGTGTACATACGGCCGAGCTTGTCGGTGGAGGAGGCGCGGACGTTGCGCAGGGACATGCCCGCGGTGATCTTGCCGGAGAGAACCTTGACGAAGCTGTACTTGCCGAACTTGTCGGACACGGTCTTGAATACGAAGCCGAGAACGCCGTCGTTCTTCTCCTCGGGGGCGGGGCAGTAGTCGGCGATGCCCTGCAGCATGGCGATGGTGCCGACATTGGTCATGGCGTCGCTTGCGAACACGGGAACGACCGCGCGCTCCTTCACGCCGACCTTGAGGCCTTCGATGATGTCGGCCTCGTCGAGCTCCATGGTCTCGAAGAATTTCTCCATGAGTTCCTCGGTGGCGCCGGCGGCAGCCTCCATCAGCTCCGCGCGCAGATCCTCAACATGGCCTGCGTCGGCGGCGGGGACGGCGGTCTTGTCAACCTTGTTGCCCTTGGTGATGTAGGCGACATTGTGGACGAGGTCGATAACGCCCTTGCCGTCGGAGGTGGGGATGGTGACGGGGCAGACGATGGAGCCGTACTTGCCCTTCAGGGTCTCGAGAGCCTTGAAGTAATCGCCGTGCTCCTCATTGCACTTGGAGATGCAGAACATGACGGGGAGCTTTGCGTTCTTCAGGTAATTCCAGCTTCTCTGGCCGCCGACGGGCAGACCCTCGGCCGTGTCCTTGGCGGAGGTGACGATCATGCCGCACTCCACCGCGCGCAGGGCGCACAGCACGTCGCCCACAAAGTCGAAGTAGCCGGGGCAGTCGAGCACGTTCATCTTGACACCGCTGTAGTTCACGGGGGCGACAGAGGTCGCGATGGTGATCTGACGGCTGGTCTCTTCGGGATCGTAGTCGCAGACGGTGTTGCCCTCGGCGACCTTGCCCATACGGTCGATGGCGCCGGTGCAGTAGAGCATGCTCTCAGCGAGACTGGTCTTGCCGTTGTTGCCGTGGCCGATCAGGCAGATGTTGCGAATGTTTTTGGTTTCATAGCTCATGTGACGTTTCCTCTCTGTTGAAGTATATGCAAAGATTAAGAATACGCGATCAAAGCGATCAATTTGCAATCAATTTATTATATACTATGGCGCAAGGCTTGGCAAGACTAAATTTTCATCGAAAATCAGAAAAAATACAGCAGGGGCTGATCACATAAAAATCGTGTCATGGCTTCGCGAAGCAAAGCCATGACACGATGATTGAAAGGTAGTCCGTTTACCGCTTCACGCTCACGACGAAGCTCACCAGAATTACCGGCAGCGTCCAGAAAAGCATGTAGAGAAACAGGCTTGCCAGCGGGTTTGCGCCGGTGGTGAGAAAGCGGATGAAGACCAGCGCCACGCCCAGCACGGAGGCAAAGAAATTCAGCACGAGGTTGATGTTCGTGGCAAGGAACATGCTGCGCCCGATGTCGGCCACGCTCGTCAGGGGGGCCAGGCCCTCGTTGCAGAGGATGGCGGCGATGCGCTCGTCCTTCTCGTTGTCCGAGGGTTCGGAGAGACGGAAGCGTTCGACATAGGGCGGGAAATCGTAGCCGTCGGTGGCGAGGTCGAAGGTGTTGTGCAGCATCTCGGGATTTACGTTGAAGTCGCGCACCGCGAAGACGGGCGGGCGGGCGGTGCGGACGAGATCGACCAGCGCGCGGCGGATCTGCGGCTGCCCCTCGTACTTGAGGGAGAAAATGCCGTAGAGGATGCCGTCGATGGCCAGCAGTACGGTGGTCTTGTCGGTCAGGCGGAAGGGGATGCGCACGTTCATCAGGCGCATCAGATCCGTGCTGCCGCAGAGGACGACATGGCCTTCAATAACGCCCTTCATGCCGCCGCCGGGCATGACCTCAAAACCGGAAATCTGTTTGGCGGGGGAGTCGGTCTCCCGCATGAGCTCCCCAAAGCAGCCTGCGGCGCAGCAGCCGGAGGCCTGCATCATGGAGCCCGCGTAGGAGATGACCTTCTGCGCGTCCTCGTCGGCGAAGATGCGCACGCTCTCAATGCTGACGGCGCTCTCGGGGAAGAGGTCGCGGTCGGTGACGATCAGGTTTTTGCTCGCGCCGATGTCGCACAGGCCCGACCAGCCCGCGATCGCCGCGCCGAATTTGAAAATCCTCGACGAGCCGAGGAAGAAGGGCAGGGCGAAGGAGAGCATCGCGCCGAAGGGGATGGTCAGAACGAGCTGGGCCGAGAGAATGTAGATGAACTCGGGGTAGCTCTTCTTTGCGATCGTGACGATCAGCGACAGGATCAGCGCGACCACGAACAGGATCGGCGCGAGACGGGTGTACAGTGTCTCGTCAGGCCCCGCCTCCTCGCTTCTGCGCACGAAGCCGTGCACGGAGCGCAGGGATTTGAGCAGCGTGATCTGATCCTTCTCCAGCGTATTCTCGCCGGTGACGGCGAAGAAGTGCTTGCCGATGGCGGGCACGCGCGTGGCCTTGCGCAATCCGCGGGCCGAGAGATGGGAGGCCAGCAGCAGCCCCACGATGACGGAGGAGGAGATCGCGCACAGCGGCATGTGCGGGGCCGCCGTCTTGGACAGGGCGACGATCAGCGCGTCGATCCCGGTGAAAAGACAGGAGACGACGGCGAGGCTGTCCGCGCCGAAATGCAGATCAAAAGCGTTGGCGACGGCATTCGCGACTACGTCCAGCGACAGGAGCATAATGAGCGCCTGCAGGCCAAAGCAGAAGGCCGCGTCCACGGGCAGGGACTTCATCATCCCAGGCACGGGCATCTCCAGCGATATGTACAGCAGTACGGCCAGAACGCCGGCGCTGATGCGCAGGCGGTATTTCATGGAACGCAGGAAGGAGCCGTAGTACTTCGAGGCCTCGGCGGGCGTGAGCTCGGGGCCGAGATCCTCCTCGCTGTCGCGCATGGTCTCGGAGGTGCGGCCGCGCACGGTGCCGCGCAGCTTCAGCCATACGGAGGCCAGAATGGACAGCAGATACTCCCGGAAGCTCGGCGGGACATACAAATCAGATTCCCGGTACTTCCGGCTGCCCTCGTCGTCGTAGTCGTCGAAGTCTTCATCCTCGTCGGTGCTGTCCATGCTCTCCGGCGCGGAGAGATAGTCGTCGTCCCGGCGCTCGGGATTGGCGGCATAGATCGCGGGACCGGCATCGCTGTCGGTGATTTCCGCGGCGGTCTCTTTCTCCGCGGGCTTTTGCTCTTCGACGGTTTTTTCCGCGCCGCGGCGTCTTGACCTCCCGAAGAGGGAGCGGTGCTTTTTGCGCGGCTCCTCGTCCGTATCCTGGCGCTCGGCCAGGGGATCGTCATAGTCCGGCGTCCACTGAGAGGGGTTGTATTCGGTCTGCGGCGCGGGGACATAATCCCCGTCGGCGCTCAGGTCGACCTCCGTATTCCCGTAGGCAATGGTTTTCTGTCTGCTTTCGCCGTCGAGATCGAAGCGTCCGTCGATCTCCGGCTCTTTTGCGTCGGGCGTGTAGACGGGCCTGCCCTTTCTCGGACGATAGCGCTGCACGTCGGCGTCATAGTCGAGTGCTTCATCAAGATCAAATTCGTATCTCTCCCCGGGCACTTCTTCCGCCGGCGGGGCTGCGGCGGGAGCGGGAGCTTCCGCTTCCACACGGAGCAGATCGTTCAGCTCCACATGATAGCTGTCGGCGCTTGCGCGGTCGCGCCGGGAGACGGCGCCGGACTTGGCCTGCATGGCGGCGATCATCTCGCGCGCCTCCTGCTCGGCCTTGCCGCGAGAGCCGCTGTGGAGCGTGTACAGCCGCCCGCTGTCCTCTTCATGCGCCGCCTCGGGTTCGTAGACGGCGTCGTCCGCGGCATCCTCCGCGCTGTAATCCGCGTCGGGGTAGTCGTCAGGCCCGCCCATGGGCGCGGCCTCGGAGGGATAGTCCCCGACATGATCGCGGGGCTTCTCATCTTTGGATACAGAGCCGCGCTTTTTCAGGAAAGAGAAAAAGCCGCCTTTTATCTTCGGCTCCGTCTCGCCGCGCTCCCGCTTGCGGGCAGACTCCGAGATCGCTTCCTCCTGCCGCTGTTCGTATTCATCGCCGGAGAGATATTCGTCCAGATTCACGTCCGTTTGAAGAAAAGCGGCCTGCTCTTCCGCGCCCGGCTCAGAAATCTCCTCAGTCGGCGCGTCGGCGTAATGAGACGCTTCGCCGTTATCCGCGGAGGTCTCATCACCGTACTCGTCGTACGAATCCTTGAAATCAGGGGTGAGCGCTTCACCGAAATGGTAAGGGACTTGCTCTTCCCCTGCGGGCTGCGCCGCGGGTCTGGACGGCAGCGCCGAAGCATCAAACGGCGTGTCGTATTTCGAGGAAAGCTCCGGAAGCTCTTCATCCGGCGAAACAGAGGAAGCGTCAAGGGAAAAATCATACTTTCCCTGCGCGGGACGAACAGGCTCGGCGCGATGCAGCTCATCGAAACGCACGTCCTCTTCTTTCTCCTCCTTTACGGGGAGAAGAGGCGCTTTTTCGTGGATATCCCATCTGTTGTTATCCATAATCATACCTGCCTTTTGTCTCTGTCGGGGAAGACCTCAATTGCTTCTCTGACGCAAAACCTCGTACATGGTGACGGCTGCCGCCGCGGAGGCGTTGAGGGAATTGAGCCGCCCCTTCATCGGGAGACTCAGCACAAAATCGCAGCTCTCCCGCACCAGACGGCCCATGCCGTCCCCTTCGGAGCCGATCACCAGCGCGATGGGCCCCTTCAGATCGGTATTCCACAGCCCGCAGGCTCCGTCGGCGGCTGTGCCGTAGACCCAGAGTCCCGCGGCCTTCAGTTCCTTGAGCGCGGCGGGGATATTCGCCACCCGCGCAATGGCCATGTATTCGGCGGCGCCGGCAGAGGCCTTGCCCACGATGGCGGTCAGCCCCGCGCTGCGGCGCTTGGGGATCACGACGCCATGCGCGCCCACACATTCGGCGGTGCGGATGATCGCGCCCAGATTGTGCGGATCGCTGATCTCATCGCAGACAATGACGAAGGGCACCTCGTTCCGCTCGTTTGCGATGGCAAGGATATCTGCGATCTCGCAGTAATCCCGCACGGCGACCAGTGCCACCACGCCCTGGTGGGCCTTGGTACGGCTCATAAAGTCCAGCTTGCGCCGGTCGGCCTCGACCACCACAACGCCCTGTTCCCGGGCTTTGGAGGCGATGTGCCCCAGCGTTTTGTCCACGTCGCCCTTGGCGATGAATATTTTGTCAATGGGGCGTCCGGCGCGCAGGGCCTCAATGACAGCGTTGCGCCCCTCAATCAACTCATTCTCAACGGCCTCGCGGCCGACTTCTTTTTCTTTTTCCATTTTCGCATGACCTCATAACCAAACACTTGGTTTACATATTATCATACCCCCGCTTTTTTTGAAAGCCCCAGTTTGCAAATTTACAAATTTTTATAGACATCCTCACGCCGAAAGGGTATATTGATAGACAATCATCAAATGTTCAGGAGAAACGCCATGAAAGACCCAAGAAGAAAAATCGAGCAATTCTGCTATCGCCATCCGAACTTCGGCATTCCGAACCTGATGCGCTATATCGTGATCGCCAGCGCCGCGTTCTGGCTGATAAACGCGGTTTACCGTCCGTCGATGGGGCAGGCGCCGTTTCTGTACTATCTGCAATTCGACCCGGCGCTGATCCTGCGGGGACAGGTCTGGCGCATCATCAGCTTCATTTTCATCCCGCCCAGCACGGGCATCCTCGCCTTCATCGCATTTTACTTTTATTATTGGATCGGCAGCACGCTTGAAAATCAGTGGGGGACGGGACAGTTTACCATCTACTTTTTCACCGGCGTCATCCTCACGGTGCTCTACGGCTTCGTGATCTATTTTGTCACCGGCAGGTCTGTGGTTCTGAGCTCGACCTATATCTATCTGTCGATGTTCTTCTCCTTTGCGGCGATGTTCCCGGACATGCAGGTGCTATTCATGTTCTTTATTCCCGTCAAGATGAAATACCTGGCGCTGGTGGACGCGGCCTTCTTTCTGCTCTCCGTGTTTACCACGCCCTTCCCGGAGAATCTGCTGCCGGTCGTGGCGGTGCTGAATTTCCTGATCTTCTGCGGCCCGGAGCTGAGAGCCATGCTGCCCCGCAAACAGAGCCGGGGAACCATCAACTTTAAGCGCGAGTCTGCCCGCATCCGCCGCGAACAGCAGGATAAGCTCTACAACCACAAGTGCGCGGTCTGCGGCAGGACGGATACGGAATACCCGAATCTGGAATTCCGCTACTGCTCCCGCTGCGCGGGCTACCACTGCTTCTGCGCCGACCATATCAACAACCATATTCACTTTACGGAGTGAGAAAAGATAATGCCCCGCAGGAGCCGGCGCCAGCAGCGGCTCGCTTATTACGGTAAAACGCTATAATTTTACGTGTCATCTCGACTGAGCGAAGCGAGTAGAGAGATCTTTTATAAGCGACAATTCATGTTGAAAGATCTCTCGGCTCCGCTTCGTTCCGCTCGGGATGACAATTTTAGGATACTGCGGTTTTGCGGCGTACATGAAGGGAGCGCAAGCTTGAGAACAAAGGGATGGTTTCTGACATTATTAAGCCTTGCCGTCATGTTCGGCACGGTGCTGGGCCTGCGGTATTATCAGCGCTTTGACCGGGCGGGGGAGGCTGACAGGCTCTATGCCGCGGGCGAATTTGAGGCGGCGGAGACGCTGTACCGTGAGCTTGAAAACGCGGAGGGCATTCAACGCTGCGAAGACGCCATGCGTGAGCAGCGCTATCTTGAAGCGCAGCGTCTTCTGGAAGCCGGCGACTATGAGAGCGCGGCGGTGCTGCTCAAGCCCCTCGGCGAGTATAAGGAGAGCAAGTCACTGCTGCGCGGCTGCGAGTTTTTGCGTGCAAACGCCCTGGCTGAGAGCGGGGAGGTCGAGCGGGCGCGGCAGATCTACCAGACGCTGGGGGACTACCCCGGGTGCGAGGAAGCGCTCAAGGCACTGATCCCGGCACTCTATGACAGGGCAATGGCGCTTGCGAAAGAGGGCGAGACGGAGCGTGCCTGTACCCTCTGGCGCGAGTGCGGCGACTACAAATACAGCAAGAAGTATTTCGAGAGAGGGGAGCGGGCGCTGACGCTTCTGGCAGACGGAAACCGCAAAAAGCTGAACGACCCCGCGCGCCGCTTCGACAATCCGTTCAATCAGAACACTTACCTCTGCGACGAGGCTTATATCATCTTCCCGGAGGAACCGAGTCAGGACACGCGCTTTTTCCTCTATTTCCCCGGCGGCCGGGACGAGGAGCTGTATACCGAATTCCTGTACTATTACCTCGCAAATCCCGCGCCGGACACCCTGGCGGTCTTCCTGATCCGCAATGATCTTCCGGACATGGAGGGCTGCTGTAAAAAGGGCCTGCGCGTTCTGGACGAGGCGGCGGCGGACTGCGGCCTGTTCGTGGACGAGGCGCTCACCGCGGGCTCGAGTCTCGGCGCGTACCCGGCGCTGCAATGCCCGATCGTCGCGCGGCGGGACTTTGCAGTCAAGATCCCCTGCGTCCTTGCCCTCGATCCCGGCAACGGCTGGAACGAGCCGGACCTGATCCCGACCATGGCCCAGTGCCGGGAGCTTGCACAGATCGGGACGCATCTCTATCTTTTCCAGCCTACCTGGGTGGATATGAGCATTCCGCAGGTGGCCCGCATGATCAACAGCGGCTGCTGGGTCATGCACGCGGGCTGCCTGCACGACGATCATGAACAGATCAGCTACGACGTGCTCGGCATGGGCGTCATCGACTGGGCCCTCGGCGACCGGGAAGGCCACTGCCCCGGCGAGATCTTCACGTTCCGGAGACTGAAGAGGGAGTGAGAGCCGATGAAAAAGACAAAAAAACAACTCCCCGGTTTGGGGAGCTGCAAAGAAGCGCAGACTATTCTTCCTCAAGCTGATCGCCGAAGAGGAGCGCCGTATAGTCCCGCCGTCCGTACAGAACGCGGTCGATGAGAACCCGCGCGGCAACGACATGGTAGAAGATCAGATAATTCCCGCAGACCAGATAGCGGTACTGCACGCTCTCTCTGCCGGGAGCAGGGAGGGGCGATCCCATCTCGGGAAAGTCTCGCAGAGGCAGAATGGCCTCCTGAAAGCGTCGGATCAGGCGAAGCGCGGCAGACGGATTGCAAAGCTCACGGCTGACATAGTCGCCGATCTCCCGCATGTCGGCCCTGGCAAGCGGAGATACGATCAGCTTAGCCATGATAATGCGCCTCTAACGCGCGGAACACCTCGTCGGCGTCGAGCCAGCCTTCCTGTTCACCGGAAATGCGGCCTTTGTCCAGCTCGGCGAGCAGCCGGTTCATCGCCTTCATTTTCTCATACTCGCGATATTCTTCAATGTCGATCACCGCGTAACGCCCGTGACCGTTCTTGGTCAGAAACACCGGCTGTCCGACCGCCACATCGCGAAGCACTTCCCCGTAGTTCCTCAGATCGGATACAGGCTTGATATTCGGCATGAGGATCACCAACCTTTCCATGCTTAATATAAGCCAAATCTAAGCAAAAATCAACGACGGATTTTACGAATATTTTTACGAATACAGATTGCCGCAAGGAGACACAACCATGACCGAGAAACTCTATTACAAGGACAGCCACCTGTTCACTTTTGAGGCGGCGGTATTGGACTGCCGCGAGGAAAAGAAAGGGTACAGTGTCGTACTCGACAAAACAGCCTTTTTCCCCGAGGGCGGCGGACAGCTTGCCGATACCGGCGTCCTCGGCGGTGTTCGCGTGCTGGACGTACACGAACGGGGCGGGGAGATCCGCCACTATACCGACGCGCCGCTGGAGATCGGCGCGCATGTCGAAGGCTGCGTCGACGCGGAGCAGCGCCTTCGCAGGATGCAGAACCACTCGGGCGAGCATATCCTCTCCGGCCTTGTCCATAACGCCTGCGGCTTCGACAATGTGGGCTTTCACATGGGCGCGGAGTGCATGATCATCGACTTCTCGGGCGAACTTTCATGGGAGCAGCTCACGGAGCTGGAGACGCGGGCAAACGAGGTCGTGCGGCAGAATATCCCGCTGCACATCTGGTTTCCGGAGGAAAACGAACTGAAAAGCCTCGAATACCGCAGCAAGCTGGAGCTCACGGAGAACGTGCGCATCGTGGAAATTCCCGGCGTGGATCGCTGTGCCTGCTGCGCCCCGCATGTAGAGCGCACCGGGGAGGTTGGGATCGTCAAGATCCTCGACAGCCAGCGCCACCGCGGCGGCGTACGCGTGAGTGTCGTGTGCGGTCTCGACGCGCTGGAGGACTACCGGGCACGGCAGGAGAGCGTGACGGAGATTTCCCGTGCCCTCAGCGCCAAACGCGGCGAGGTGACCCATGCGGTGCAGCGCGTCCTGAACGAACAGCAGATCATAAAGGAGCGCTGCGACGCACTCTCCCTCGCGCTCATCCGCTACATGGCGGAGGCCGAGCCGGCGACGGCGGGGAATATCCTTGTCTTTGACGGGACGCTCGGGGAGATTGCCCAGCGGGAGCTTGCCAATCTGCTCATGGAAAAGGCGGGCGGCTTCGCGGCAGTCTTCTGCGGCAGCGACGAGGACGGCTGGCGCTATATCATCGGCAGCAAACGTCTTGACCTGCGCGCCATGTCCCGGGAAATCAACGCCGCCGTTCAGGGGCGCGGCGGCGGAACGCCGCAGATGATCCAGGGCAGCGCCCGCGCACATAGAGCCGAAATCGAGGCCGGGCTGAAAAAACTGAACGTATCATAAAGCTAAGCTGTCATCCTGAACGAAGTGAAGGATCTTTTGTTCCCGCGTGTATCCGGTGAAAGATCCTTCGCTCCGCTCAGGATGACACTTTTTTTCGGGGTGATCGAGGAAGCGCCTCCCTGCACATGGAATGCCTGAAACTGTATAGCACAATTCAGACAAATATCCTTACAATGTTATTAAAAATGTACAAAACTGCACGGAATGTAAAACATTATCCCTGCAATTTTGACAAATTTTGAATTGACAAGCCGTTCATGCTTTGTTAAAATATACGCATAAGTATGGGCGTATTGCGCCCAGCGAACCAACGGAAACCGGAAATCAAATTTGGAGGGTTATCTTGTGAAAGATCTCAAGCATCTGATCTACTTTGAGAATCTGCTTCAGGAAGCCAATAACGAGCTGGTACAGCAGGATCGGCTACACCTGTTATTTCATGCCTGAAGTGCTTCTCGACCTGCCCGGCTGCTTCTCGGTCAGACTGAGGGCACCGCGCTGCACATCCCCCGACATCGCGACCTATTACATGTCCGGCCGCGTCTGCCACTACGGCCGCTCCCTGATGGAGCGCGCGCTCGAGGGCGGCTTCAACTTCCTCGACGCCCAAATGGCCACCGAGACCTGCACCGTCACCTGCCGCTTCCAGGAGCATATCCAGCAGAAGAAGCTCGACTCCGTGGAGGATATGCGCATCATCGACAACGACGATTTCTTCTGCGAGTTCACCGACGTCCCCTTCAAAAACAGCGAGAACAGCTATCAGCATTTCGAGACCCAGCTCCGCGCCCATGTGCTCGAGCCGCTGCACGAGCATTTCGGCATCGACATCTCCGATGAAGCTCTCAGAAAGACCGTCGAGGAGCACAATGAGATTTGCCGCCTCATCAACGAGATCGGCGACTACCGCAAGCTGGACAACCCCACCATCACCGGCTATGAGTTCCAGGTCATCCAGCTGGTGAGCCTTGTATGTCCCAAGCACCTGATCCTCCCGTATCTGCGCGAGACCGCCGAGGAAATGAAGACCCGCGAGCCGGACGACAGAAAGAACTTCCGCTGCAAGGTTCTGCTTGCCGGTTCCGAGAATGACGACCCCGATTTCACCAAGCTCATCGAGAGCTGCGGCGCCCTGGTCGTATGCGACCGCCACTGCTACGGCGCGGTCGAGTCCCGTCAGCCCATCATCCTCGAAGAGGACAAGAGCCCGCTCAGATGCATTGCCGAGCATTACCTCAAGACCTCCAACTGCCCGCGCTTCATGCCCCAGGACGAGATGCGCGCCCGCAAGAAGAGAATCGCGGATCTGGCGAAGGAGTACCACGCCGACGGCGTGATCGTCGCCTCCAACAAGTTCTGCGAGTACTGGAGCTATGAGCGCGTGATCGACACCTTTATCCTCAAGCGCGACTACGGCCTGCCCGTCTGCTCCATCGAGAAGGAATACATCAACGCCGCCTCCGGCCAGCTGCGCACCCGTTTCCAGGCCTTTGTGGAGAGCGTCGAGATCAAGCACATCCAGGAGGGCAAGTAAGATGGCTAAGAAAACACTGAGCAAGACTTTCAAGGACTTCTGGTACGGCAAGCCCCATACCGCCGAAGAGGGCGGCCGCCGTCTCGGCGAGCTGTATGAGGACAAGACCGGCCTGCTCAAGCACCGGGAGTGGCGCGGCGTCAAGGACACCATGTACTACTTCTACATGATCTGGGGCTACAACTACGTCCACATGGTCATGGATATCATTAAGTACTCCAACAATCCCCTCGACTTCGTCAAGGGCACCTGGCGCTACCGCTGGATGGGCCAGACCTACCTGCCCGTCATGCACTGGTTCGACCGCGGCCTGACCGGTATGCGCGGCGAGGCCATGAAGGCCTCCGCCTGGCACTACCGCGCGATGGTCTCCGCTGCCCTGCAGCAGATGTGCAACTTCTTCAACGCCGACACCCGTCTGCACGGCGGCAAGCAGAACGACGCCTACCGCCACACCTTCCTCGCGAAGGAGACCACCTGGGGCGGCCTGTTCTACCCGTGGATGGACAAGGGCTACCGGTACATCCCCATTGAGATGATCCCCTACTTTGTCACCTGCCACATCAACAGCCATGTCGTTCTCAACTACATCGACGCGGCGCAGTCCATCGGCCTGCCGGGCGACCCCTGCCCCATGTGCCAGGCTGAGGCAGGCCTCTACGTCCTGGACGACGTGCCTGATTCCTCCCCGCTTGCCATCACCTGCAACGAGGCGTGCGACGGTTCTGTCGGCACCGCCATCCTGCAGGACTGGTTCATCGACAAGCCCCTCTTCGCCCTGCCCATGCCCATGCAGTTTGACGATCCCCTGGTCAAGAAGTACTGCATGAAGGAGATCGAGGAGTGCTGGAAGTTCATCGAAGAGCAGACCGGCGAACCCTTCAACTGGGAGTCCCTGGTCAAGCGCCTCGAGAAGCAGAACAAGCTCCAGCGCGATGAGTGGGAGAAGTGGGAAGTCGCCGCGAAGACCGATTACTACCCCGTAAACGGCGTCGCCCAGGCTCTGTTCCGCATCTTCTCCACCCAGTACGGCATTCAGGGCGATTTCTGGGACGAGAACAGCGAGAAGGTCAAGCGGATCATGTACAAGTGCGTGGAGAAGAAGATCAATCCCTTCCCCCAGACCCGTCACCGCGTGATCGCCTGGTCCTGCGCCCCGCTTTACTACTCCAACTGGTGCACATGGGCCTACAACTGCTGGGGCCTGAACGTCATCATCAACATGGACTCCCTGATGTTCGACATGGAAGTCCGCACCGATTCCTACGAGCACTGCCTCGAGGATATGGCCACCTACCATATGTGGGCTCCGATGCGCCGCATGGCCGTCGGCGGCATGCACCACATCTTCGAGCTGTGGGATTACATGCAGCGCTTCAACTGCGACATGGTCGCCATGTACGACCAGCTCCAGTGCAAGGGCATGCAGGGCGTGCACGGCCTGTTTGAGGACGAGTTCCGCAAGAGAGATATCAAGGCCTTCTGGATGCCGCATGCGCTGCCCGACTGCCGCACCGTCTCCCGCGCGGAGATCCGCCGCCTCATCAACGACTACATGACCACCGTCATGCATGAGGAGCCGCTGGATCCGTCCCTGCTCGACTTTGATGACTCCATGACCTGGTAATAGGAGGAAGACAAGATGATTAAAACACTCTTAACGAAGCTTCTGAAGCTGGTGTTCGTCGTGTTTCTGGCAAACGCCGCCCTGTTCTGCGTGTTCTGGTTCGACCTGGACGGCAAGCTACTGTTCAATGTGGTCGAGCCCTTCCTGAAGAAGCACTATGACAATATGGAGCGTAAGGACGTTATCAACACGAATTACGATCTCAACAAGTTCCCCGCGTACAAGTACGATACCTGAGTCAGAAGAAGCCTGCGTCATTCCGCTTCCGCGGTTTGCGTAAGTGCCGCGAAAGCTCCATATTTGCAGGCTCCTTCTTCCTCTCAAAATCAAACCCGCTCCGCTGGGCTTTGATTTTGTTTCAAAGCGGTTGCCGCTTTGCGGCGATAGAAATTGATTAAGGAGTTTATTTGTATGAAATATTTCGGCGGTTGTGACGTAGGCTCCACCTACACGAAGGCAGTCATTCTGGACGAGAACGGCAACATGCTTGCCGATACCACCATCCGCAGC
>CADAPH010000071.1 GCA_902789745.1 Oscillospiraceae bacterium
TCGCAAGTACGGCGGTATTCTGACCGCTGCCACGCAGAACGTGGAGGAATGTCTGACCTCCGACACGGCGCGTCTCATGTTCGCAAACAGCGAGTTCCTCATGCTGTTCAACCAGGCGGCCACTGACCGAGCGGAGCTGTCCGCGCTCCTGCATATCTCTGATACGCAAATGGGATATGTGACGGACGTGGAGCCGGGTCACGGCCTTATGCGCGTGTCCGGCGCGGTGATCCCGTTTGACTGTACGATCCCGCAGGACACGGAGCTGTACCGGCTGATGAACACCACGCCTGGACGCGGCTGATATGGAGCGCAGCAAAGCAAAAGAGGCCGGGCGCAAAAAAGCCATCCGGGAGAAAGCCAATGCGCTGAAGGACAAGCCGCCCCGGAAAGCACCGGCAAAAGAGGTCATCAAGCAGGCCGGCCGATACCACGCGATAGAGACGGCAAGAAAGCAGTTAATTGAAGCACAGCAGGCCATAGCCCCCGACCAGGAGCAGCAGCCCTATACCGCAGTAGACAAGGTAGAGGACTATGCAGGCAGCATAGTCCACGATCTTGTCCGGTTGCCCGTTCCCACTTTAGAGCGAAGCAGACGGGAAGCAAAGAAAAATGCGTTTCATCGTGAAACGCAAAAAGAATCGGCATCGTCACTGAAAAAACCGTCCGCCAAGTATCTGATGCGGCGTGAGGCGGTCAAGGGATACAAGCGGAAGAATCAAGCCGAAAAGCGAAATCCGTTTCACCATGAAACGCAATTTGAGCCGGATGAGGCGGAGAAATCCGCTGAACGCACAAAAGAGCAAATGCGGCGCTCCTATGTGCGGAAGGTCCGAGAGCAGACGGATTACCCCACTACGGAGAAAGACGCCGTAGTACAGCCGTTCAGCCGGGGACCTTCTGCCCATAACCTGAAGCGACGTGAGAAGATAGCTCCAGCGCAGCATAAGACGAGCACAGAAACACAACCCAATCCCATCCAATCCACGGGGCAGCGTCAGTCGGCGCTGCCCCGTAATACTTCCACGGTCTCCACTTCAAAGGCGCAGTTCGTCAAAGAGCAAGGCCGCAGGTATGCTCGCAACCAGGCAATCCAAGAGATCAAGACCAACACAGCAAAAAGCCTGTCCGGGAAAGCGGCAAAGGCAAGCGGTGACTTTTTCAAGAAGCTCGGTACAGCAATCACAAAAGCCGTCACCCCCAGCCGGGAAACGCTGCTTTATGCTGCCGGGGCGCTGGTGCTTATTATCATTCCCTTTGTGGTCATTATGGGCGTGGCCTCTATGCTTACCGGCAGCGGCGAGGGTCGCAGCGCCTATATCCCTGTCAGCGCAGAGGTGGAGGCTTATCGCCCACTTATCCGGCTCTACGCGGCCCAGCACGGCATCCCCGAATATGAGGACTTGATCGCTGCGGTCATGATGCAGGAGAGCGGTGGGCAAGGCACCGATCCCATGCAATGCTCGGAAAGCGGATACAATACCCGGTATCCTCATGCGCCTAATTCGATCACTGATCCCGAATACTCCATCGACGTTGGTGTACATACGTTAGCCGACGTGCTGAACATGGCAGGTGTTGAAAGTCCGATAGATCTTGACCATATCTCTCTTGCTCTGCAGGGCTACAACTTCGGCCCCGGCTACATTTCCTGGGCGCTGGCAAACTACGGCGGCTATTCCGAGCTGAACGCAATCGAGTTTTCCGACTTCCGACATGATGGCCGCACAATACGGCTGGGCTGGCTACGGTGATAAAGCCTATGTGTCCCATGTCCTCCGTTATTATCCTGTCGGGCGTCTCTTTATGGGAGAAGGCAATGGCGCTATGGTAGCCGTGGCGCAATCGCAAATTGGAAATGTCGGCGGCGAGCCCTATTGGAGCTGGTGGGGGCTAGACTACCGGGTGGAATGGTGCGCAATCTTTGTCTCCTGGGTGGCAGATCAATGCGGCTATTTAGATGCTGAGGTGCTTCCAAAGATGGAGGGCGTGCGTCCCTATGTGGACTGGTTTATAGCGCGCGGCCAATGGCAAGGCCGGGACTTTGAGCCAAGCCCCGGTGACATTATCTTTTTCGACTGGGAGAGCGACGGACTGGCTGATCACATCGGTATCGTGGAGAGTGTAGAAGATGGGCTGATTTATACCATTGAGGGCAATTCCGGGGATGTATGTGCGGAAAGGCACTACACCTTCGGAGCAGCACCAATCTATGGCTACGGCTTGCCTTTATATTGAAAAGCATCTAATCCGTTTCACGATGAAATGGATTAGATGCTGCAAGCAGAAGTGAGGCTCCCACTTGTTGTTTTTGATTATATCACAATAAGTTAATTGTAACCGCATGTATCTCCTTCTATCATGCTGCCGTCGCGGAGGTCGATGACGAGAAAGTCGAAGACGCGGCCATACTCATTAAGCTTATTCATGGAATCCGGCACGCCTTCGAGATATTCCGTGCCGCGCAGGCAAAGCACAGGGATCAGCTCGTAGGTAAACTGGCCTGTCGGCTTGCGGAAGTGCCCTACCGTGATTTCTGTAATCTCGCGCGTAAGGCCGCTGGGCTGAGCAATACCAAAAGCAAGGCCATGCACCTGGTCCGCCAGCGTCCAGCTATTCATCGCGGCACGGGCGGCATTCATGGCTTCTTCCCAGGAGATCAAAGGAGTGGTCTTGAAGGATTCTTCCTCCAGCAAGCCGCGCAGCTCCAGCTCGATCAAGGTTCCGTCGTTGGCGCAGTCCATACAAAAATGCTCATAGTATCCGCCGCCACTTTGAGAAGCTAAACCGCCCCTCACTTGCTGACTCCAGCCTTCGCGCTCCTTCCAACCGTTCACCCGAATGCCATAGGTGTGAGGCTCGGTGTAAAACTCGCGTATCTCCGCCTCACAGTGCCATGTCCCGAATCCCATTTTCAGTAGCAGCTCTTCCGCAATCTGGGCCGCCTGCCGGAGTTCTTCACCCGAAGCGGGTTCGTCGGACAAATGCGCTGTGGAAATAAAGGATTTGTCCGCGGAGATTCCACCCTCCGGCTCATCCAAAAATACCGTAAAGCTGTGATTCCAAAAGCCGTCCCGCGTCAGATTGGAAGCCCAAATATGATAGAGGCGGCCATCATTTTCCGCATAAGCCCGAAAGTCTGCCTCAATGCCGAAGGGCGGATCGCCGGAATATGTGGGGTAATCTTCGTAATAATCATGTGAAAATATCGACCAATATTCCCACGGGCGGAACAAATAGTCGGAAGAGATCGGAACCAGCTCGTCTGCCGAATTTGCCAAAGCTTCGCGCCAGTGGTCAAGTTGTGCCTGCCGCCTGGCGCGGATCTCCTCTATATCTTGCTCTGAAAGGGTGTCCTCATAGTCCTCGCGAATCCGATCGATCAACACGCCCTGCTCCGACGACGCGATAATCTGCTCCAGCTCAGCGCGGGTGAGCATCCAACCGTCCTCATAGAGCGGCGCGTCTCCAAAGATCGCAGAAGAAGCCTGTCTGAGCATTTCCGATGTAACCGGCATCGGATTGACGGCGATCACCGGCATCGTCTCAGGAAGCATGCCGCAGTCTTCAACGTGAATGCTGACCTTCACATCACCGTTGGTACTTGTCAGTTCCTCGCTCCAGGAGAACGGTTCAAGATCCGCATCGGTGACGGGCAATTCTGTTCCATCGACCGCAGGTCCGATAGTACCTTCTTCGCGTTCTTGCCCACAGGAGCAAAGGGAAAGCGCAAATGCCAGGATCAGCAGACTGAAAATCATTCGTTTCATGGCTGCGCTCCCTTCACATAAGATGCGAAATCTATCGTATCCGCAACGCGTTCGGCGTGGGACTGCCATTCCTCCGGTTTGTCCATCACGCCCGGATAGTGGAACACCACGGTCACGTTCCCCTGTTCACCTTGCCAGAAGATAAAGACGCTCACGTCCGTGCTGGCAGGAACAGAAAGCGGATTTCTCATGCCTTCCAGAATGGCAATGTTGACCGTTTCTCCGTTCGCCGTTGTGTATTCCCATTCCGTATACTCGTCCGTCAGGCTTGTCGTCAGCTCCTCGGCGGGGAGATAGCCGGGAAGCTCGGTGTAAACGAGATAAAAGGTCATTTTTCCGTCCACTTCGGCTGCGCCTTCCCGCTTGCTCGATCCGTTTTCATAGGTGCAGAGATCAGAGAAGATCCGGTTATCCCAGAGCTTTGTCCTCTGCGTATGCAGCTTCAGACCGTGAGCCTCGGCAATCTGATAGAGCTTGTCCAACGAAGCCCGATCCCAACAGCCGTACAGCCGCGCAGCAGACAATTCTTCATCGCTCTCGGTAAAGCTTCGCTCCAGATCGCGCCACGCATAATACGTCTCGCCTTTCTCAAGTTGCGAGGCTGCCATCTCCTCCTCATGGTTAGCCCGCCAGCTCAGCCACTCCGCCGCCGCGGAATACTCCGGTGAGCCGGTGACTCCGCCGAGGGAGACGTAGCTGTGCAAGTGCGTGTCCCGTATCCTTGCCATTGTTTCTGCGTCCGCATCAGATAAAGCGGAGCTTGTTACCTCGGGCAGATCCGGGGTCATTCGGCGTGCGCTGAGGCCAAACCAGCCAAGGGCATAGGCCGTAGCGGTAAACAGGGAAATCAGGATCGCCGCGACAAGCAGAACACGCCAGACCGTTTTATTCCGCGGCCTCACAACTTTTCCGCCGCTTTGCTCCAGGATCTCCGCTACATCGAGGATGAAGCTGTCGTCGATCTCACCGATGGCGTCAAACAGCAGTTCGTTTGTCAACATAGCCCCTCCTCCCGCAGATGCCTCTGCAGCTTTTCCCGGGTGCGATGCAGGATCTGCTTTACGTTGCTCTCAGTCAGTTCGAAGCGTTCAGCCAGTTCCTTGACGGGCAGCGAATACCAATATCGTGCAACGAACAGATCTCTTTCGCGTTTCGTCATCGAGCGCAGGCAGGCGTTGACGCTCTGCGTCAGCTCCAGCAGCTCGATCTCTCGCGCCGTATTCACTGAGGAAGGGATACACTCGGCCAGTTCCTCGATCGCCAGTTCCGCCTCACCGCCGCCGCGCTTGGCCGCGGTGTTTTTTCTCAGCCTCATAATGGAGATCCGCCGCGTCAGCTTGCCGAGAAAGGCTTTGAGACTGTTCGGACGGCTGGGCGGCATGGCGTTCCACGCGGCAAGCCAGGTATCATTAACGCTCTCGTCTGAGTCCTCGCGGTTATTCAAAATGCCAAAGGCAACGGCGTAGCAGAACTTCCCATAGGCACGATCCGTCTCGCGAATCGCCTCGTCCGAGCGCCGCCAGTATAAATCAATAATGGAAGCGTCTGTCATGTCTCAACCTCCTTTACTGATACAGTCGCAAAGCGTTGAAAAAGGTGACAGGTTTTTTTCATATTTTATCGCAATTCTGTTTTCCCCGCAAGTTTTGGTCTTTTTCAATTGGTTTCGTGTCACCTTTTTCCGTCTTTTGCGACTTAGGGGATGAACCACTTTTTGCAAAGGAGAAATCGACATGAGAAGAAAAATCATCAGCGCAATATTGCTGGTCGGCTTATTGTTCAGTCTTGCCGCCTGCCAGCCCGCCCCGGAAAAAGAAGTCGTTGTCAGCAAAAACGACGGTGCATTCGAGCAAGCCATCACAACGGACGCCGGAGAAAACGGCGGCGTTTCAACGCAGGCGGAGAACGGCGATGCGCCCAATTCTGCTGCCGCCGAAAGCACAGCATTCAGCTACACAGACAGCTTTACAAGTACCGACGGGAAAATCACGTATAACATCAACGCGCAGGTGGATGTGCCGACCGTGAATATGCCGATCGTGCAGGTGCGCCCGATGGTCATCAACGGTCCGAAGGCCAGGCAAATCGTACAGGCGCTGTTCGGTGACGCACCCATTTACGAAAAGACAAACGAGAAAAGCAAGAGCGAGTGGGAGGATCTGATCATCAGCATCTCCAACTGGACGAGCGATGAAGCCATTCGCCAAGCACACGGCGATAATCTGAGCCAGGATGAGATTGAAAGCATCCGCGCCAGCCGACAGTCAATTCTCGACAGCTATAAGGCGGCCTATGAACAGGCGCGGGAGGTTGTGCCGAAGGAGGAATGCCAGTTCCGCTTTTACAGGGAATTCACTCGCTATTCCTTTGACGGTGCCGGAGCGTATGCGGATGAGCCGAGCTACTACGAGGATATTCCCTACGGGCAGGGCTATGAGCTGCAGGCTGTCGCGGAGCTGGACGGCCTCCGCTATCACATTTGGTTCAACAACCGGGAAGCGGACGATTTCCGGAACCACAGCGTTTCCGTTTTCATTGAGGAAACGGGCGGTCCCGATATCATGAATGAATACAAACGCTCTGTTGGACTTCTTAGCGAGGAAGCGCCCACAGCGGAACAAATCGCGGCTGCTGAGCAGAAAGCAAGAGAAATGCTTTCCGCTATGGGGATCGGAGATTGGCAGGTCAAGGGCGAGGAACAGCATAATGATTTCACGGAGAGCGAGGACACGCACAAGGACTATTTCATCAGCGTCCAGTGTCTGCCGGTCTATGAGGGTGTAGTCGTAACCCGACAGCAAGGACTGAGCAATATCAAAAGTACGAACGAGTATGCCTCCAACTATTATTACGAAGAACTAAACTTCCAATTTTCTAACGACGTGAGGCTCCTGAGTTTTCACTATACCGGGCCGCTGGAGCTCGTGCAGGTTGTCAACGCCAATGTGCCGGTTATGAGCATGGCGGAAATCCAGCAGCGAGTTCATGAGCAGCTAATCTTGTCTGATCTGGATTCCCTTTGGGAATACAATCGGCCCGGTGTCATTGAAAACATGTTCGGCGGCGCACCCATGTCTGCCGAGGAGCTTGCCACACAAAAGGCGTTTTTCACCGCCGTCAGCGCGGAATATAACATCACGAGCGTGGAGATCGGCCTGGCACGTACCCGTATCAAGGATAACAAGACGGACTTTTATCTGGTGCCCGCCGTTACGCTGCGAGGTCAGAGTACGATCCTTAACGCTCAGGGCGATAACTTGGGAGTCATCGCAGCCGGTGTCATGCCAGGACAGGATACCACCATCCTCGGCCTGAACCTGGTAGACGGCACTGTGCTTATGCTGCAAAACCCAAACGACTAAAGGAGCGAGGCGAGAGCATGAAAAACGCGATCCTATCCGGCATTCGGCAAGGTGCACTGTCGCGCCGATGCCTGCTCGGTGCCGCTTTCTTCGCGCTGATCCTGCTTCTCGCCTCCGTGAATTCCTTGATGGATGCGTTTCAAACAGAGCCAGTTGCCGGGTTTCACGGAAAGCTGATCTGTGACGCGATGGAAAGTGACGCCGCTCACTTTTTCGTGCCGATCCTCAGCACGCTGCCTTTTGCCGCGCGCTATGTGGAGGAAATCAAGTCCAAATACGCCCGCTCGCTGCTGTACCGCTCGTCAAGAGCGGCCTATCTCGCCGGGAAGATCGCCGCATGCTTCACCTCCGGCGGTCTGGTGCTGGTGCTCGGTATTCTGATTGCTTACGCGCTCGCTGCCATTATGCTGATCCCCATGGAAGCGCCCTTGCCAAAAAATACTGAACCGACGAACTGGTTTCAAATACTTTTGCCGTCTCTCGGTCTATTCTTCCTATCTGGCGGCCTGTGGGCGTTGGTCGGTATGACCGCTTCGACCTGGATGGAGAGCCGGTATATCGCTTATGCTGCGCCTTTTGTTCTGTACTATGTCCTGATCATGCTCTATGAACGCTATTTCCCTACGTTCTATGTACTTGATCCCCGCGCGTGGCTGCTTCCCTCTCCGCGATGGATCGGAGAAGGCTGGGGTGAGGCGCTGCTCGTTATGGAGCTGAGTGTTGTTTCCGCGCTGATCTTTTCTTTGCGAGCCGGAAGGAGGTTAATGGAAATATGAGACAGGCCCTTTCCGTTGCTGGTTATAACTTCCGACAATGGCACCGGAATCCCCGTATCCTCGTGACCTTTGCTCTAGCCTTTATCCTGTGTTTTCTGCTGTCAGACAAGGCTGTGCGCTTTGCCGTGGAGCACAACACGACGATGCAGGCTTTTGAAGCCTTTATCTGGACCTTTGGCGATAGTGACTCCATCCTGCTCTCGTCGCTGCTGTTGGTGCTGCTGTTCGCGGATATGCCCTTTCTGTCCTCAGGGACTCCGTTCTTCCTTGTCCGCACAAACCGGCGCACTTGGATCACCGGGCAAATGCTGTATACCGCCGCCGCGACCACGGTCTATCTGCTTTTCATCCTGCTCTCCACGGCGCTGATCTGCGAGCGGCAAAGTTACCTTGCCAACATGTGGAGTCCGACCGCCGCGATCCTCGGTTATTCCGGGGCCGGACAGCAGGTGGCACTCCCGGCGCTGGTCAAGACGCTGGAAATGAGCTGGCCGTACCCGGTGACACTTACGATCTTTTTTCTTATGCTGGGCTACGCTCTGACGCTGGTATTCATTATGCTGTTCTTCAATCTCCGTCACGGGCAGACTGCGGGAGTGCTCAGCGTTTTTCTCTTCAGCGTCTACGGGTTTCTGCTCAGTCCGGACACCATTCAGAAGCTGTTCAAGCTCCCCGATCAGGCCTATTATCTGGCGAATGTCGCCATCGGCTGGGCCTCGCCGCTCAACCACGCCACCTATCACATGCACAACTTCGGCTACGATCTGCTGCCCCGAATGTGGCAGTCCTTTGCGATCTTTGGTCTGCTGATCGGCCTCGGTTGGTTGGCGTCTCTAAGGGCTATCAAAAACTACAACTTCAACTTTACCGGAACGGAGGGATGAGCATGGATGCAGTCATAGAGGTGCAGAACCTAAGTAAGAGCTTCGGCGAAGAGCAGGTTCTCAAGGGCGTTTCCCGCGACTTTGAGATCGGGAAAATCCACGGCATCGTCGGCAACAACGGCAGCGGCAAGACCGTGCTGATGAAGTGCATCTGCGGCTTTCTCAAGCCCAGCGGCGGGCGCGTGCTTGTGAATGGAAAAGAGGTTGGGAAAGACATGGACTTCCCCGACGATCTCGGCATCATTATTGAGACGCCGGGCTTCCTGCCCAATCTCTCCGGCATGAAAAATCTACAAATCCTCGCTTCTCTGAAAAAGCGGGCAGGCAATGAGGTGATCCGCGAAGTAATCCGAAAGGTCGGACTCGACCCGGACAGCCGTAAGCCAGTGGGAAAATACTCGCTTGGCATGCGGCAGCGCCTGGGGCTGGCCCAGGCGCTGATGGAAGATCCAAGTATTTTGATTTTGGATGAGCCGCTGAACGGGTTGGACAAGCACGGCGTGGTACACATCCGTGAACTGATCAAATCCCTACGCGCCGAGGGAAAGACGATCCTGCTGGCCAGTCACAATCAGATGGACATTGACGAGCTCTGCGATACTGTCTGCGAGATGGACGGCGGCGTAATGACGATGGTGAGACAATGACGGCGCTGCAAGTTGGTGAGCTCTATTGCTTCCGTGACGGCGGCTCCCGGCTGATCCGCGGTTTTTCGCTGCAGGTCGAAGCGGGAGATAACATGCTGATTCGAGCCTCCGAGCGGCAGCGGAAAGCGCTGTTTGAATGCCTGACCGGGCTTCGCAGCCCGGATAAGGGGCAAGTGCTTGTCTGTGGGCAAGACCTTGCCGAGCTGAACGGAAAGGAACTGGCTCGGTTTCGCTGTGAGCATATCGGGGCGGCGTATTCGGATAACGGCTTTGTACCGGAATTCAGCGTCATGGAAAACCTGTGTCTGCCTCTGATCGCCATGGAAAAGCGCGAGTCGGAGGCGAGAGAACGTATCCTCTGGTTGACGCAAAAGGTGCTTCCCGTAGAGCTTCTCTATCGCAGGCCAAAGCATCTTTCCCTCTTCCAACGCTCCGCCACCTCGCTGATCCGTGCGGTGAGCTGCGAGCCGGAGTTGCTGATTCTGGGCGATTTATTCGGGAATCTGGACGAGCGCGAGCGGGAGCGACTCTGGCAGCTTTTTGTTAGCCTGCGCCCGGAACATAGCGCCATGATTCTGTTTTCCGGAAGCGGCGTCCCCGATGCGCTACCTTGGACGAAAACCTTAACTGTGTAAGGAGGGGCCTATGAAACGAAGCCTCTGTATTTTTCTCATCTTCCTTTTGCTGCTTCCGTGCGGGCCGCGCGCTGTTGCCGAAGACACGGAGGGCGGAGATGAAATTGTGATTGTAACTGCGCCGCCCATTCCCGAGGAAACACCTCTGCCGGAGGAAACGCCGGAGCCTACTGAAACGGAAATCCCGGAGGAAACGCCCGCCCCAACCGAAATACCCACGCCTACCGAAGCCCCCACTCCCACGGACACACCCGAACCGACACCGACAGCACCCGTACTGCCGACCAGCATTGAGATCGACACAGAGAATTGGTACTTTGGAATGGGATGGCCCTACCGGGACGGTTACCAGCCGACGATCGGAAACGAGATCGTGACCATCATCCTCCCGCTTCAAAGCACCGATCGTCTGCTGGACGACAAAATCACCGTGACGCTGGATCTCAGTGCCACGGGTACGACCTTTGTCATTGCAAATTATCAGAAGACGGTTGTGCTGTCCGAGCAGAACATCAACGGTACGGAGGAAACGCGGGAGATTTTCTATGTGGATTTCTCGATCCCACTTTCCTCCTCCCGCGTCAACGGGAGCTATCCCGTGCGACTCCAGGTCAAGGCTTACGATCTAAACTATACACCCATTGAAGCGGTCTTCACCGTCTATGTCAACATTACCGACGTGCCGCCGAAGCCAACCAGCACCGGCGGCGGTGCGGAAACGCCGACCGCAGAGCCGGTCGTGCTGATTGCTCACAGTGACATCACGCCGGAGAACGTTATGGCCGGAGAAGCCTTCACTGTCAAGCTGACGCTCCGAAACTCGCTGGATACCAAGCTTGTGCGCAATATGCTCCTCCGGGTGGATACCGGCAATCTGCAAATCAATCTGGCTGAGGACAGCCCGGTGCTTCAACTGGAGAGCCTGGATCGTGGCGGAGAGAGCGAAATTGAACTGCATTTCAGCAGCGATCCATCCATCCCGGCCGGGAAGTACATCATTAACTTTACTTTTTCCTATGACAGCAATAAAACTTTGAACCTCTCCTCTTCCGGCTTTGTGATCGTGGAGATCGCGCAGCCGACCAACGCAGAACTGGTCGTGCCCCGCATTCCCGGCGAGATGACGGCGGGCGAAACGATCCCGCTATCCTTCCAGGTGATGAATATGGGGCGAGACAATCTGTACAATGTGCGCTGCGTAATTTCCGGTGTGGGTCTGTTTCCTTCCAATACCGGCTTTATCGGCACGATGGTGCCCGGCTCTTCCTCAAGCACGAGCGTCGAGCTGTTTGTCGGTTCAAAAACCATGTCCGACGATTACCGCGGCCAGGAGAAATACGGAGAAACCTCCGGCACCGTCACCCTGATCTATGAGGACGCCAGCGGCAGAGAATACACGGAAGAACAATACTTCCGCGCAAAGATCAATCCGCCCACTATTCTTTCGGACCCGTCGGAGGTGCAAGTCGAGGTCAGTGCGGAGGATCGCGCCGTGCAGTATCAATGGTGGATCATCATAGGTGGCTTGGGGCTTGTTGTGCTCGGTCTTGTCTCCACCTTGATCGTCAAGCAGAGGAAGCGGCGATGACGAAGTACATCATCAAGCTCGCTTTCCGCACGATCCCCCGGATGGGACTCGTGACAATCCTGTTTCTGTTTTTGGGAATCTATCTTATCTTTCCCACGGCTAGGCTATATGCGGATATGAAGCAAGGCAACGCCGTCCCCTGTGAATTTCTGGCGAGCACCGAAAGCGCCTTTGACGAGGCCGCGCTGTGGGACTTGCCGGGTGTTCGAGCCATTACGCCGATTCTGCACTTCAACGCCACGCTGTCCACGGGGAAAGCCTCATGTACGCTTACGGTGGAAGCCGTGCGCAGCAGCTCCATGAATGCGGTGCAAATATCCGGCAGCGTCTTTTCCGAAGAAGGCAATATGCCGGTTCTCGTGCTGAATACATCTGCGATAAAGGCGTTTCGGGATGAGGCCGGAAGAAAAACGGACAGCCTCGATCTCGACGGGAGTTTTGTCCTGTCGGCAGATCGAGAGCTGCCCGCGAAAGTCTGCGGTGTATGCGAAGATGAAAAGTCAGAGCCGATGGCGTACATGAGCTATTCCACCGCACATGCGCTTCTTGGCGCCAGCGTACAGCACGGCGTCACCATGCGCTTCACGCTGGATAACGCTGGCTCGGAGCCCAGCGTCGTGAGCAAGCTGCAGGAGCTTGGCTTTGCGGCAGAAGTGGACGAAACCCGCGCAATCCAATGGGCCGCACTTCAAGAGCAACTGAAAAGCTCCATCCTGCTCTGCCTGGGCATTCTCACCAGCGCCTCAGTGCTGCTGCATCAAAGTTGGAAACTGGAAATTGTTCAGTATGCCGAGAGCTATCAGTCAATGGAAATGACTGGGATTGGCAAAACCGACATCATTTTTGCGTTTTTTCTTAGGTTCCTTGTCCTCTCGAGCATCAGTTTTTTGTTGGCAGCAGCTATACAACATCTTTCTATATGAGGTAAAAACTTATGGATGATGAAAAATCAAAGGCGTCACTCTGGCTCCCGTGTCCAAAGTGCGGTGCCAGGACGAAGATCCGAATCTACGAGGACACCGTACTACTGAACTTCCCCCTATACTGTACCAAATGCAAGGAACCAGACGCTTAAAGCGCAGAGCCTGCTACTCCGTGAGTGGAGAAGCAGGCTCTTTTCTTATTTTACGGTAGTTAAGCTCTGGCCTTTCACGATCCCAAGCACGGCCTCAACGATAGGAAGCAGGCAACGAATCTGATCGCCGCTGCAATCGCCCAGCAGGATTTCAAGCTGTTTTCTATCCGGATCTTCGTGATCTACCTTAGGATAAAAGATCTCTGCAGGATCAATCTTCAGCGTTGTAACAAGCGCGCACAGCACATCCAACTGAGGATTGCCCTCGCCATGCTCAATTTTGCGGATCGTCTGTTCCGTGACACCGGCTTTCTCCGCAAGCTCTGCCTGCGTCATTCTCTGACGCTTTCTATTCCGATAAATGCTTTCGCCTAAGTATCTTGAGTATTCCGCCATTCTTCTTCACCTCAAACCGATTGTACAGTATCGGTTTTGAAGTCGGAATTTATCAAATTTTCGATTTTTCCGAAAAGATAATAACGCCCACCAAATCCGTTTCACCGTGAAACGGATTGAGCGAAAAATTGAATAAAAAATTTGCTGATGTTTGGCAAAAGCACCTCTCTCAAACGGGTTAGTAGCGGAAGGGAAAAGAACCGCTCCCCGCGGCATGGAGGGAGGTTGATATTTGGAACTTTGACTGTTTCTGCAAGAAGGTGCTTCGGGAGGAAGCCCGTGACTATATCCGTAGCATGAAGCGTTTGGCAGAGAAGGAATCTTCCTTTTCCGAATTGTCCGAGGCGCAGATTGCTGAACTATCCTGCCGGGACGAATACCCGTCCGATCTCTCAACCTTTTTTGTTCGAGGCCAGGCTGTTGTCGTCCGAAATGACCGTCTGGCCGATGCAATCTCGGCTCTGCCGTCAGACAGGCAGGAAATCGTTTTGCTCTCCTACTTCCTGGATATGCCGGATCGTGAGATAGCGGAGCGGCTGGATATGGTACGCAGCACCGTGCAGTATAAAAGGAAAAAC
>CADAPH010000072.1:0-1984 GCA_902789745.1 Oscillospiraceae bacterium
CTTCTGGATATGGAGGGCGTCGCAGCGGAGCGCGCCGAGAACGGGCAGATTGCCGTCGACATGTTCCTGGATCACGAAATCGGCTACTACGACGCGATCCTCATGGATGTGCGCATGCCTGTGATGGACGGTCTTGAAGCCGCTGCTGCCATCCGTGCCCTGGAACGCCCCGACGCGCAGCAGATTCCCATTATCGCCATGACCGCCAACGCCTTTGACGAGGATGTACAGCGTTCGCTCCAGTCGGGAATGAACGCGCATCTCTCCAAGCCCATCGAGCCCGATCGCCTGTATGAAACGCTGCACAGGCTGGCTGTAAAGTCCGATAAATAATACCGCATGAGAGACTGTGCGCCGCAGCATTGCGGCGTACAGCTCCGCAGAGCAAGCAAACCTGCGCACCTAATCGGCAGCGCAGCTGCAATCTTTCCCAAGGCGGTGAATGCACTTGAATATACGGAAGCATCACAGTCTGACAACGCGTTACGTGATTATTGTCGGTCTGCTGCTGTTTGCGGCGAACATCATTCTCGGCCTCGTCATGCTGAACCAGTCCACGTCCATGATGAAGACGATGATCACGAAAAACATGCTGGATATCTCCAACACCGCGGCGGATCTTCTTGACGGCGACGTGATGGAGGCCCTCACCGAGGACGACGTGGGCACGCCGGTGTTTCAGGCTGTCTCGGATACGCTCTTCGTCTTCATGAACAACGCCGATATCGAGTTTATCTATGCCGTCAAACAGGTAGACGAGGATACATACGTCTTCACCGTCGACCCCGATCCCGTCGATCCGGGCGAGTTCGGCGAGGAGGTTCTTGTCACCAACGCCCTGATTCAGGCCGCAAAGGGCGTCGCCACCGTGGATGACGCGCCCGCTGCCGACCGCTGGGGCAACTTCTACAGCGCGTACAGCCCGATCTTCGACTCCAGGGGCGAAGTCGCGGGCGTTGTGGGTCTCGATTTCAGCGCCCAGTGGTATGAGGAGCAGATCCGCCAGCACACGCTCTCCATCACCATCATCTCGATGGTCTCTGTTCTGGTCGGGGCTGTTGTGATGATCCTGATCACAAGCAAGGTGCGCCGCAAATTCAAGGAGCTTGACAACGGGCTGTCCGGCCTTGCCAAAAACCTGGACGCTCTGGCGGAAGAGATTTCCTCTGACCCCGGTTACAAGCAGAGCGTCGCGGATGTCCCCTCCCCTGTGAAGGACTCGGAAGCGGTCGCGGGCGACGAAATGGAAGCGCTGGGGCTGAAGATTCGCACCATGCAGCATGAGATGGAGCGTTATCTCGATTATGTCCATGCGCAGGCCTTTTCCGATCCCCTGACCCATGTCGGCAACACCAACGCCTATCAGGAGGAGCTTCGCCGTCTGGATGAGCAGATCAAGAACGGGAACGCCGACTTCTGCGCGGTTGTTTTTGATATCGACAATCTCAAGACCGTCAACGACCGCTTTGGCCACAGCTGCGGCGACCGCATCATCCGCGGGGCAGGCATGGCAATTGCGGGCGTATTCGGCAGAGACCGCACCTTTCGCATCGGCGGCGACGAGTTTATCGCGATCCCCCTCGGCCTGACAGAGGCGCAGGCAAACGCGAAGCTCTTCTCCGTTGACCTTGCGGTCAAGTCCTTCAACGCCACGCCCGTCCATCCGGACGCTGCGCTCTCCCTCTCTGCCGGCATCGCCGCCTGTCGGAAAACCGACAAGTGCTTCCGGGACGTTTTCATCCGCGCGGATGAGGCCATGTACAAAACCAAGGGTGAGCATCACCGACGTATGTCCGAGGCAGGCAAAAAGTGAACATGACAGCGGGAGGCCTGACGGCCTCCCGCTTCAAGCTGTCGACAAAGTGTCGACAGCTTGAAGCGGCAAAAGGGGCTGTAGCAAAATAGGATTATTCGCTTCCAAGCAGCAGTCCATGTAGGGGCCGACGCCCTCGGCGGCCCACACGCGGAAATGCAAATAGTGAAC
>CADAPH010000072.1:2044-14842 GCA_902789745.1 Oscillospiraceae bacterium
ATGATACCGCCGGGCCGCCGAGGGCGTCGGCCCCTACGATAAAACCGGTATTTTTACTTTGTTCCGGCTGTTTCTGCTATTTTGCTACAGCCCCTTTTGCATGGATTAAACGTGAAGGGGGGCTCCCCGCCCCCCTCCACAGCTCCCCCTTGCATATCCAGCTTGGTTCGCATGGCTTTGTCTACAGTCTGCATCTGGAGGCCTGACGGCCTCCCGCTTCATAGATACCCCCTCAGATCAACACTGAGCTGCTCCTCCAGATTGATAAGGCGCTTGGTGATGTCCTTGGAGACCTCGTCCGCCGCCTTGTACTGATTGAGATAGCGGTTGAGGGACTTGACGCCCATGTTGCAGCCGTCGGTCATGAGATCGGCGATGGTGGCGTCCGACTCGTCGATGGCGAGCTTTACACCGGTTTTCACCCAGCCCATCTTCTGTACAATGGGATTCGGGCTCTTGCCCTTGTCCTGAAAACGGTCGAGCTGGCTTTGGATCTCCGTGCCGAGCTTCGTGTGCTCATAGCGGCTCGCGTTGAGCAGATCGCGCATCTGCGGCGCGTGGACGTAATCCATCACCTCGTCGATGGAGTCTGTGTCCATGCGGATCCCGGCGTCGCACTCCCGCAGCAGCTTTACGGTGTCCTGTTCGATCATGGCTGTTCCTCCTGTGTGGTACTTGTTCCTGTTTATTATGTACCTGTGGGCGATGAATATACGTCAAAATAAAATTGCGGCGCCGAAACCGGCGCCGCATCCCGTTGTTATATGTATTACTGCTCCGCGAGGCTGAAGTCCTCCCTGCCGTGCTTGCACAGCGGGCAGGTGTAATCGGCGGGCAGTTCCCCGTCGCAGGGCTCAAAGTGGCCGCAGATGTTGCAGACGTAGCCCTTCACCTTTTTCTTTGTTTCGGGTACGACATGCTCAAAGTCGTCCGGGCCGTGCTTGCACAGCGGGCAAACGAAGTCCGCGGGCAGCTCAGCGCCCTCGTAGACATAGCCGCAGACCTTGCAGACCCAGCACTCCTTCTGCTCGGGCGCGGGGTTCTTCTTGGGCTTGATGTGGGCGTGGTAGTAGGCATAGGTGCAGGACGGCGCGTTGGAGAGCACCTTCGCCGTGATGACGTCCGCGATAAAGAGAACGGAGGTATCGAGATCCCGCAGCTCCGTGACCTTGCAGGAGAGCACGGCGTTGGTGTACGCCGGGATATAGCGGACACCGTCGGGCGTGCGGGCGTCGTAGCCCACGTCCGCGAACTTGTCCACGTCGCGCCCGCTCTGGAAGCCGAAGCGCTGGAAGAGGCTGTAGGGCGCGTCCTCCGTGAGGATGGAGAGGTTGAAGACGCCGGCCTTCGCCACCATCTCGGCGGAATAGTTCTTTTTGATGACGGAGATCGCGACCTTCTTGGGATCGCCGGAGGCAACCTGACAGGCGCTGTTGATGATGCAGCCATAGTCCTTCCCGTCCACACGGGTGGTCAGCACCTGTACGCCGTACGTGAACTTGTTGAAGGCCTTCTTGTCCACCTCTTCGGGCTTGTACGCCGCGGCGGGCGCTTCGGTAAAGACGGCCGTGACAGGCTTGGGCGCAAGCTCGTCCGCGATGGTCTGGGCCAGCGCTTCCAGCTCGTCCATCTGCCCCTCGGTAAGGGCGGACTTGAGGGAGACCTTCTGCTCATAAAATTCGATGCCCTTGAGGCCGGATAGGATCTCGGTCATGACCTTGCCGCTGGTGGCGGCCCAGGAGCCGTTCTCGATCAGGGCGACCTTGCGGTTCTGGAGATTGTGGGCGGCGATGTCGTGCAGGAGGTTTTCCATGGTCACAAACACGCCCGCGTTATAGGTGGTGGCGGCGAAGACCAGATGGCTGCAGCGGAAGGCGTCGGAGACGATATAGCTTGCGGGGGTGACGGAGGTATCGTACATGCGCACCCTGACGCCCTTCTCGCAGAGCTTCGCCGCGAGGATGTTGGCGGCGTTCTCGGTGTGGCCGTAGACGGAGGCATAGGCCAGCATGACGCTCTTCTCCTCGGGCACATAGCTCGACCACTGCATGTACTTCTCCACAAAGTCGCCGAAGTGGCTGCGCCAGACAAAGCCGTGCAGCGGGCAGACATACGCGATATCCAGCTTTGCCGTCTTTTTCAGCACCGCCTGCACCTGCGGGCCGTACTTGCCCACGATGTTGGTGTAGTAGCGGCGCGCCTCATCCAGGCACTCGGAGAAGAAGTCCACCTCATCGGCGAAGAGACGGCCGTTGAGCGCGCCGAAGCTGCCGAAGGCGTCGGCGGTGAAGAGGATCTTGTCCGTCGCGTCGTAGGTCATCATGACCTCGGGCCAGTGCACCATGGGGGCCATGACAAAGGTGAAGCTGTGGCGGCCGGTGGCAAGGGTATCCCCTTCCTTCACAAGCTGCACGCGGTTCGAGAGATCCATCGGGAAGAACTGGGCGAGCATGGTCTTGACCTTTGCGTTGCAGATCACCGTCGCCTCGGGATAGCGCTGCAGTACCAGCTCCAGCGTCGCGGCATGGTCGGGCTCCATGTGGTGGATGACGAGGTAATCCAGGGGCCTTCCGTTCAGCTCATGCGCCAGATTCTCGAGGAAGACGCCGTAAACAGCCTTGTCCACGGTGTCAAAGAGCACCGTCTTCTCGTCCAGCAGCAGGTAGGCGTTATAGGAAACGCCGTCGGGCACGCCGTAGACGCCCTCGAAAAAGGGCAGGCGGCGGTCGTCCGCGCCGACCCAGATCAGATCGTCCAGGACTTTTCTTGTGCAGTACATAGGTATATCTCCTTTATCAGATAATTGGGGATGGCATATTCAGCGCTCTCATTATACTTGGGAAAAGGCGAGCGCGCAAGAGGAAAATCGTAAATGGCTCCCCTGAAAGGGGAGCTGTCGCGGCGCGTCTCACACAAGCGCCGTGACTGAGGGGTTACCCCTCCGGTTTCGTGCCGCAGGCGTCCCGAAACCACCTCCCCTTGCAGGGGAGGCAAGGCCGTGCGCTGTCTCTTGCAATTCACCCCGCCTTGTATTAAAATAAGAAAAAAACTCAGGAGTAACGCCCTATGAAGCTGCTGATCATCCGCCACGGCGACCCCGACTATCTTATCGACGGCCTGACCGAAACCGGTAAACGCGAGGCCGCGCTTCTGGCCGACCGCATCGCGCCGATGGAGATCCGGGAGTACTTCGTCTCCCCGCTCGGCAGGGCGAAGGCCACCGCCGCGCCGACGCTCAAAAAGGCCGGGCGCACGGCCATCGAATACGACTGGCTCAAGGAGTTCTCCATCCCCGTCGACCGCCCGGACGTGGACGGGATGAGCCGCGTCCCCTGGGACTGGCTGCCGCAGGACTGGCTGTCTGATCCGCGCCTCTTGTCGGCGGAGCACTGGAAGGAAAATGAGATCTTCCGCGCCGCCCGCATCGGCGAGGCTTACGATCATATCATCGCGGAATTTGACGCGCTGCTCGCCCGCTACGGCTACGAGCGGGACGGGCTGCTCTACCGCGCGGTGCGGCCCAATGCGGACACGCTGGCCTTCTTCTGCCACCTTGGCCTCGGCTGCGTGCTGATGAGCCATCTGATGAACTGCTCCCCCATGGTGCTCTGGCAGGGTACGGCGCTGGCGCCCACCTCTGTTTCTGTACTGTATACGGAGGAGCGCCGCCCCGGCTTCGCCGCCTTCCGCGCCCAGTCCATCGGGGATGTGTCGCACCTGTACGCCGCCGGGGTGGAGCCGTCCTTCGCCGCCCGCTTCTGCGAGGTCTACGGCAACGGGGACAGAATTGACTGAATCGGAGGAACCTTCATGGCGACAGTTAGTTTACATAATGTTAAAAAGGTCTATCCCTACACCACCGTGATGGAGCGGCGGAGGGAGCGCAATGCCCGCGGTGAGGCGCCGGGGCGCGCCAATCTCCAGGTCACGGAGGAGGGCGTGATCGCGGTGCAGGCCTTCAGCATCGACATTGCCGATCAGGAGTTCATCGTGCTGGTCGGCCCCTCCGGCTGCGGCAAGTCCACGACGCTGCGCATGATCGCGGGGCTCGAGGAGATCTCCGACGGGGAACTCTACATCGACGGCAAGCTCATGAACTATGTCGACTCCAAAGAGCGGGATATCTCCATGGTTTTCCAGAACTACGCCCTGTTTCCGCACATGACCGTGTATGAGAACATGGCCTTCCCCCTCACCCTGCGGCACGAGCGGCGCGATTCCATCGACCGCAAGGTGCGCCAGGCGGCCCAGATTCTGGACATCACCGAGTACCTTGACCGCAAGCCCAGGGCGCTCTCCGGCGGCCAGAGGCAGCGCGTCGCCATCGGCAGAGCCATCGTCCGCGCGCCGAAGGTCATGCTCATGGACGAGCCTCTCTCCAACCTTGACGCGAAGCTCCGCAATGAAATGCGCGCCGAGATCATCAAGCTCCGCAAGCGAATCAAGACCACCTTCATCTACGTCACGCACGATCAGACCGAGGCCATGACCCTCGGCGACCGCATCGTCATCATGCGCGACGGCTATATTCAGCAGATCGGTACTCCGCAGGAGGTGTTCAATCACCCGGCCAACCTCTTTGTCGCAGGCTTCATCGGCATGCCCGTCATGAACTTCTTCGACGCCCAGCTCATCCGCGAGGGGGATAAATACAGCGTGGAGCTTGAGGGCTGGCGCGTGCCCCTGAGTGAGAAAAAACGGGCGCGTCTGCTTCAAAACGACGTGCCGAGCCGCCCCGTCACCCTCGGCGTCCGGCCGGAGCATACGCTTCTCTGGCAGGAGGGCGGCGTGGAGGCCCATGTGGACGTGCGCGAGATGATGGGCTCCTCCGTCCATCTGCATGTCAGAGCCGCGGGCAAAGACGCGATCATCGTCGTGCCAATCCTCGACGCCGAGGAGAGCTACGACAGCGGCGATACGGTACGCTTCCGCTTCGCCGGTTCCTCCGCGCATCTCTTCGACCCCGAGACGGGGAAGAATCTGGAGTGGTGAGACGCTCACAGCTCTTGCCTCCCTCTCTGAGGGAGATGGCACGGCGCGTCTCACGCACGCGCGGCGAAAACGCAATCACACACAAACGCCTCGGCGAATACGTGCAGCAACACGTACCAGCCGGGGCGTTGTTGTATTGTGTTACACCATCGGCGTCGGCGGGACGGCCAGGGCGTAGTCGCCGCCGGTCGAGCTGCCCGGCCAGAACGGGGTCTTGACCGAGATGGCGCGGATTTTCAGCGTGTCCTCCGTGAGCCGGTCGGCGAAGCAGGCAAAGGCGATCAGATGGTCAAGGCAGGTGTTGCCGAAGATGCAGGAGCCGAATTCGGTGAGATCGGCGGATGCGATCCGCTCCCGAAAATGCAGGGTCTCGGTAAACAGCTCATTCGTAAAGTATCCGTCCCCGACCATCTTCATGTACTCGTCGCGGTCATGGATCACGAAGCTGTAGTCGACAGTGAAAAACTGGAGGGGGAAGGCGATCCTGTCCGCCAGGGCCTCCCAGTCGTCGTTTGCGATGGCCCGCTGCACCGCGGCGGCAAACGCGGCCTGCGGCGTGCCCGCCTCGTAATGAAGCATCGGCTCCGCTGCGAGGGGATTTACCAGATCCTCCACACCGCCGTGGTATTCGCTGTCCTCCTCGCGGGGACGCTCAAATTCCGTCAGCTTTCCGCCTGCGTCCACGTCATATTCCCCGTTCAGCCCATTGAACGGCTCGCCGTTCCAGAGCTTGTCGCCGCACTCGGTAAAGCGCAAGGCGGGTGAAGGCACGTCGCGCACGCCGCAGTCGGTGAAGACGATGCCGTCGGTCTGGAAGAAGCTGGCCGCGCCCTGGCTGCACTCGTAGATCTCCGTGCGGAGAATATCGAAGGACCAGCACTGGTGGGCCTGAATGCCGAGGATGCCGCAGCCGTAGAGGCGCATTTTCTCAAGCCTGACGCCGCCGCAGTTCTGGAAGCTCAGCACGCCGCCGGAGCATGCCCCCGGCTCCTTCGTGTGGCCCGCCGTGAAGCCGCCGAGGGAGAGATTTTCGCAGTTTCTAAAGCTCAGCACGTCGGCATAGCGCGGGATGGCGGCGAGGGTGGTGGCCCCGGATTCGGTGTTCTTCGCCCGGATCGAGAGGCCGTTTACGTCGTGAATGACCAGCGCCGGGCCGTCGAAGTTCTCCGCCCAATAATAGCAGTCCGTGCCGATCCCGCCGTAGTTGGAGGCGGTGGACAGGTCGAAGAGTGCCCCGTCAAGGATGATCGTGCGGTCGGGGCCGAGGGCTTCCAGGAATTCGTCCACGGTGGTGACGACCACCTCGCCGCCCGCGGGCAGATCGAGCGCGCCGGAAGGCGGCACCGGCTGGGCGATATCGTCCGGGTCGAGGTCTTGATAGCTCATCTCCGCGAGCATCGCCCCCTCCAGGGCCTCGCCGCGGGCGTTGGAGGCGAAGACGCTGCCGCTGTACCAGCCGCCGCGCACGTCGTTGCCCTCGAAGACGCAGCCGTCCACCGTGATTCCATAGCCCTGAAGCCGGAAGGCACAGGTGGCGAAGGCATTTCCGCGCACCTCGTTGGAGAGGAAGAGGACGCGCCGCGCGTAATCGCTTTGCAGCATGACCTGGGCGCGGTTGTCGTGGATACGGCTGTGGTCGACCGTGAAGCCCTCGCTGTAATTCACGTCAAAGAGGAACATGGCGTCGCCCTCCCCGGCGCGGGTGCCGTGGTCGTGGATGTCGCAGCCCGTGACCGAGACATCGCGGCAGGAGTGGACGGACACCGCGCCGTAGCTGCACTCGTAGATCTCGGAGGACTTCACCGTGAGGTCATTGCAGTTCCGCGCCTGGACGCCGATGGTGCCGCAGCCGTAGAGCCCGCAGTTTTCTATCCGCGCGCCGTCCGTCAGCTCCAAAAGCAGGACGCCGCCCATGCACCATCCGGGCTCCTTTGTATGGCCGACGGTGAGATTTTCGACCGCCACGTTCTGGCAGTTGCTGATTTTCAGGACGTTTGCGTATCTCGGCACGGCGGCAAGAACAGTACTCCCCTTCCCCGCGCCGCGGATCGTCAGATTCTGCACGTTATGCAGGTTGAGCTCAAAACCGTCGTAGGTCTCGTTCCAGCTGTAATAGGAGCTGTGCGTGTCCTCACCGTAGTTTGCGGCGGCGGAGAACTCGTAGGTGCCGGCTTCAAGCTCGATGACGGTATCCGGCGCGATGGCGGACAGTAATTCGTCCACGGTCGAGACTTTGACCGCGCCGCCAGGAGTCTCCGTGGCAACGGCGGCAGGCCCGGCGGCGAGGCCGCAGCCAAGAACCAATACCAGGGTCAGGACGGCGGCGAGAAGCCGCGCCCCGCTTCGTTTGTATTTCATGATCTGCTCCAATCTCTCTTTCAGATTTCGCTTCTCGGTGGAGAAGGTGGTGGCGACCACGCCCGCGGGCAGCGAGGATGTGGCGGCCATGTTCAAAAGCGTGTTGCCGTAGGAGAGCTTGTCCGCCCGATCCATGTCTCGGAGCAGCAGCTCGTCGCAGCTCAGCTCACAGGCACGGCTGAGTTCCCGGCGGATCAGGTATGACAGCGGATTGAACCACTGGGCAGACAGCACCGCCACGGCAAACCACTTGTACAGCGTGTCCCGCCGCCGGTAGTGCAGCAGCTCATGCCGCAGGATGTTTCGCAGCAGCTCTTCGTCGTACTCCCGCTCCGGTAGCGTGATAACCGGGCGCAGAACGCCGAACATCAGCGGCGTCTCAAAGGCGGCGCAGCGGTACAGGCGCGGCTTGCGCCCCGGCAGCAGGCGGTAAACGCGGCGATCCTCTCTGGTCGCCGGGCTCAGGCTCCGCCGCACGCGGACAGTGAAAAGCTTGTAGCTGACGAGGGTCGCGGCAAGGCTGATCCCCGCGCCGACCGCCCAGGCGGTGAGCCAGAGCTTCGGAGATTTCAGGTTTACATAATGCTTCGTCTCTGTCCTCTGCGCGGGCTGCTCCGGCGTGGGTTCGTATGTGGAAGGCCGGACAACCGCCGGGACATCGTCCTGCTCGGGACGCGCCGCCGGCAGAGCGGCGGGGGCCTCTGCTTCGGAATAATCCTGGATATACGCTGCGGGCGGGGTTATTTTACGCGGCGCTTCGGTCGGCACAAGGCCCGGAAGCGGCAGAATAAAGCGCAGCAGGACCAAGAGCCAGGCATAGTAGTAAACGGTGCTCGGCATCTTCTTCAGGATCAGATAGCGCAGCGCCAGCAGCAAAAGCGCCAACGCGCTGCCGCTCATGGTCAGGCTCAGAAGTACGCGCATCATCTCTCCCCCTCCATGCGGAAGAAATCGCGCAGCTCGTCAAGGTCGCTTTTCGTCAGGCCGTCGGAGCGCACCAGCGCCGCGACAAGATCCCGCGCGGAGCCGTGGTAGACCCGGCTGATCAGGTCGTGGGTGGCCCAGTCGTTGTACGCGTCCTCGGTGATGAGCGGCGTGTAATAGAACACCCCGCGCTTTTCCTGCCGCAGCACCCCCTTCGTGACCAGGCGCGACACCAGCGTTTTGACCGTCGTGGCCTCCCAGCCGCGGCTTTTTTGCAGGGTCTCACGGATTTCGGTGACGGGCAGGGCGTCCCCCGCACGCCAGAGGATGCGCATGACCTCCAGCTCGGAATCGGAGATTTTCGGCGCAAGCTCGTTGACCATATAGCTGCCTCCTTTGACAGATTACACGTGTAGTCTTGATGTGCGCAGTATAGCATATGAGACTACAGTTGTCAACCAGCAAGGTGAAACGTGCAGGCAAACCCCGGTACATGTCATCTCGAGCGAAGGCGAAGCCGGAGTCGAGAGATCCAAAACCTCACTTTATAGATCTCTCCACTCGCTTTGCTCGGTCGAGATGACACGGAAACGGACTTTGTCTACAGTCTGCGGCAGGGCCTTGCGGCCCTGCCACATTTCTGATCGTATCAGCTCTTGATCGTACCTGTAACCGTAAGCGTCACCGTGCCGGGCTGGATCGACCATGTCCCGTCCGGGTTCTGGGCGTAGCTTGCGGCGGGCACCGTGATCTGCCCGGGCAGCGTGGCGAAGGCGCCGGTCGTCTCGTCATAGCTGTACTGGACGCCGCGCGCCCACTTCGCGCCGTCCAGGCTGGCGGCAAGATTTGTGAGGATCGGATCAAAGTTGTCGCTGACGACCACCTCATCCGCTGCCCCGGCCTCGCTGTTGCCGATGTTGCTGATCTCAAAGCTGTAGCTCAGCTCGCCGTTGGCCGGAACCGCCGCCGGGCTGAGGGCTTTGGTAATTTTCAGCACGGCGGCGTCCTCAACGGGAACCGTCGCGCTGGCGCTCACATTGACGCCGCTGCCTGTGGCCGTGACCGTGTTGGTGATCTCCGATCCCGCCGCGAGAGGCGCGTATTCTGTGACCGCGGCCTCATAGACCAGCACGGCGCTGCCGCCCGCCGGGATGCTGATTCCGCTGAACGCGAGGGGCGGCCCGGCTGTGACCGCGGGCGCGGGCTGCAAAACGCCGTTGACGAACAGACGCGCCGTCCCGTCCACATACGAAAGCGGATAGAGCGTTGCGCCGTCGAGCTCATACGCGCCGAGATCGTCCGTCAGCGTGAGCCCTGCCGCCTCGGCGGGGCCGCTGTTTACAAGGCTCACCGCGTAGCTCAGGGTGTCGCCCGCGCCGTAGCTCCCGCTCACGGCGGTTTTCTCCACGGAGACGGTCTCCAGGATCTCCCCCGTGACGGTGTTGGAGCGGAGCGTCCCGCCCTTATAAGAAAGCGTGGCAAAGTTTGTAAATTCTGCCATCCTACAGACCTCCACAAAAATAGCGTGAAGCAATCGCTTCACGCCATTCTATGCCGGAAAAAGCTATTTGCCTATCCTGCTCTATGATTGCAGACAAAAACTTTGCCGGCTTTGTCAGCGCGTTGTCCTGGATTTTCCGAATCTTGTTGTTCTCGATCCGCCCGAGCAGGCTTTCATCGACGCCGCTGCGCTGGGCAAGCTCTTTTCGCGTCAGGCCCCATTCCTCGCGCAGATCGCGCACCCGGTCGCCGATATTCCCCGGAAGCCAGGTTTTCTCTTTCATACAGTTCGCCTCCTTTGTGACGCGGGGATAACGCCCCGTCTTCATTCCTTATTATACAGCAAAACATGTCCAGAAAGTTTCCCTCGATTCAAGGCTTTATGCCAACCGAGGGGAATTTTCTGGACATGTTTTATGCTATTCTGTATGCAGAAAGAACAAGGAGGTATCTGAAATGAAAGGATATTACGCAGGCAACGGGTATTACGGCTATGTAAATGGGCGCTATCTGCTTTTCAGCAGCGAGCGCGACTACTACGAGAGCATGGAGGATGACGCCGCCTGATCACGGGTAAAGCTCGGTGAGGCGTTTGGCCTCGGCGCGCATGTCGTCCACCAGCGATTTCGGGCCGGTGATGCGGATACCGTCGCCGAGCGCGATGATCCAGGCGATAAAGTGACGGCTCGCGCTGACCTCGACCGACGCGGTAAAGGTGTCGTCGTCGATCGGCTGGATCGGGCCTTCCAATGTCACGCGCGTGAGCCTGCCGCCGTACATGCCGAAGAGGCCGCGTGTGTATTTTGCGGCGTCGAACTCTTTGAACTGCTGCTTGCCCTCTCGCGGCTTGTCGGTGATCGAGAGGCGCAGAATTTTGTCCACGCGGTAGTGCTTGATCTTGCGGTCGTTTGCGTCGTAGGCGACGAGGTAGTAGTTTTCGTCGTCCCACAGCAGGCACCACGGGCTGATGTGATACCACTCCCCGCCGTGGCGCAGCTCCTGCTCGCGGTTCATGTTCCACTGAAAATACTGGAAGCGGATCTGCCGGTCCCGGTTGATGGCCTCGTGCAGCATGTCCACGTTGTAGTAGATGCTCTCGTTCATGGCCTTGATGCGCCCGGTGATCAGCACCTGCCGCTGGAGCCGCTGGGCCTCGTGGACACTGGCGAGGGATTCGAGCTTCTTGATGAGCTGACGGGATTTCTTCTCCGTGATGAAGCGCGAGCCCTGCACGGCGTCAACAAGCAGCTTTAATTCGGGCAGTTCAAAGCGGCGCGTGGCGAGGTGGTAGAGGACGTTGCGTCCCGCCTGCTCGCTGAGGATTTCGAGGCCGAACTTCTCCAGCTCGCCGAAGTCCTTGTACAGCGTCTTGCGCTCCGCGTTGACGCCGTAGCTCTCCAGGCGCTCGGCGATCTCCTGCAACGACAGCGCGTGGGAATCGTCCGTCTCCTCGGAGAAGATTTTGACGAGATAGAGCATTTTCAGTTTTTGGTTATCTCCCGCGGCCATGGGGCATCCCTCGCTTTCTGAGGACAGTATAGCAAAAGAACCGCTTGCCCGCAAGGATCGCGGGAAAGTTTATGTACAGGATAAAAACCAATTTGAAAGGGGTATGAGATATGGGAATTCAGGCACAGGCGGAGAGCATGGGATTTCGCATCGTGGGGGCGCTGGTCCGGCACCGGGAGTTGGAGCCGACGCATGTGTATCAGTGCTTTCTCGACGAGGCGGAAAACGAGTACATCCTGCGGCGCGGCATCCTGACGATTATCGCCGCCGACGGAAGGGTGTACTGAGATCAGCAGAGAGACCCGAAAGCAGCTTGTCAATAAGACAGGATGTTTTCGGGTCTCTTCTTATTTTTGTTTCTTTAGGCGGTCAAATACTTCCTCGGCGGAATAGCGGACATCGGAAGAATCCGCCGCGCGATCCGCTTCATCCAAGGCAAACTCGATCCTGTCTGCCAAGCCTGCCCAGCCGACATAGCATCCGCTCTCGGGTATTACCAACATGCCGCCGGTCTGACCACGCTGCCGGATCAGGAGGCATTTCCATATTTCTCCCCGCGAACACAGCGCGGCATTATCCTCGATAAACTGCCGATCCGCAAGCATGTCCGTGATAAAATTTTCGTAGTCTATTTTTTCAAGCTCAACGGTCTTGACAATTTCATACTGCCGTTCCTGCTCGAGCAGATGCGGGATCATCAGATCACCGATAGTTCGCGGATGTCGAATAAAGCAGACGGAACCTCTTGTTTCCATCGAAAGCCCTCCTAACCTATATAGGCATTATTGCCTATAACACTTTATCACCATTATAGGCAATAATGATGATAATGCAAGTGCTGAGAGAAGGGAGGGCGCTGTATGATCTCCTATGATCCGCTGTGGCAGACGATGAAGGAGCGCGGGGCGACGACATACACCTTGCAGGTCAAGGGGCAGATCAGCAGCTCCACGATCCGAAGGCTCAAAGCCGGAGATTCCGTCTCGACAAACACGCTGGATGCTCTGTGCAAGATTCTGCAATGTGACCTCGCGGACATTGTGTGCTATCTCCCCGATGAAGAACCGAACTGACCCGGAGCCGTGTTTATGCACATGGTTTCGGGTCTTTTTTCTTTTGTCCTCGCAAATGCACTTTTGCATTTATGATGGCCGATTTGCGATTTCAAATGCAAAAGTGGCAAAAATCGGCCTTTATTGAGATTTTTACCGTATACTACCGGGACAAGTTCAAGGAGTATGTGAGAGCCGTCGAGGGTGTGCGCGAGCCGACGCCCCATTCCTGCCGCCACACCTATGTCAGCCAGATGCAGGCGCTGGGGGTCGACCTGGCGACGATCCAGAGCATGGTCGGTCACGCGGACCTGGATATGACGCAGCACTACCTGCATGTGCAGTCTCCGGTCAAGCAAAAGGTGGTGGATGTGTTCGACCAGGCGTTTTGCTCTAAAAAACCGCATTCCAGTCAGATTCCAGTCAGGCCATAACGGGGAGCACAAATGGGCAGAAAAAATCC
>CADAPH010000073.1 GCA_902789745.1 Oscillospiraceae bacterium
AACACGGATATCTGCCTGCGCATGGGCGTCATGCCCTGGCAGGACGGCATCACGCCGAGGGAAATGTTTGACCGCGCGTGGCTGGCCTGCAGCATGGTGCGGCGCGACTACAAGACCCATCTCATGGTCTACGACGAGGCGACGCGCCAGCGCGTCGAGTTCAACCAGCTTCTGCTCAACAGCTTTGCGCACGCGCTGGAAGCGCGCGAACTGGAGGTATACTTCCAGCCCAAGTACAACATCCATTTTGATCCGCCGAAGCTCTCCAGCGCCGAGGCTCTGGTGCGCTGGAATCATCCGACGCTCGGCATGATTGCTCCCGACGCCTTCATCAATCTGTTCGAGCGCAGCGGTCAGATCATGATACTGGACAAATTTGTCTGGGAAGAGGCCGCCAGGCAGATTGCCGAGTGGCGTGACCGATACGGCATGACCATTCCGGTGTCCGTAAACCTGTCCCGCGTGGATGTTTTCAACCCCGATCTGGCCTCGATCCTCGACGGGATTATCGAAAAATACGCTCTGGGCTGCCGGGATCTCATCCTTGAGGTCACCGAGACCGCCTATACCGAAAACGCCGACCATCTGATCCGGATCATCGGACAGCTCAGAGAAAAGGGCTATCTGATCGAAATGGACGATTTCGGCTCCGGCTATTCCTCGCTGAACATGCTCTCCTCCATGCCCATCGACGTGTTGAAGATGGACATCGCCTTCATCCGGAACATCGAACGCAACGAAAAGGATCTGCGCCTTGTGGAGCTGATTGTGGACATCGCCCGCTATCTCAAGGTGCCGGTCGTGGCCGAAGGCGTGGAGACCGAGAACCAGCTGAAGCTGCTGAAGGACGCGGGATGCGATCTGGTGCAGGGCTACTACTTCTCACGCCCGCTCCCGGCGGAAGCGTTTGAAAAGATGATCCTCAGCCACGCGGAGAAGGAGTCCGGCTCCTGAGCGAGCAAGAATAGAACAATACCGGCTGATTCGCGAATGCGAATCAGCCGGTTCATTTCATGCCGTCTTTCATCCAGCCGTACTGTCTTTGGGCATAGCAGTGATCGCAATATTGAAAGATGGAGCCGATCGGCAGCTCCTTCCCGCAGGAGGAGCACTTTCGGATATACTGATCCTTGCTGTCTCTCATCAGCTCCGCGATCCTCTCGCAGATTGCCCGTCTCTCCGCCGCGCAGTCGTCCTCGATTCCGATCCTCCGCAGGAGCTGGTGGCGGATGTCGTACGCCTTATACTGAAGCTCGCAGTCCTGCAAAGTCTCATCGCCGAAATACGGCTCGGGTACATGCTTGTTTTTCAAAATCGCGCTCGCGCATTTCGCCCAGTAGATGATGAGCTCCACCGACCGGGTATCCACCGGGCAGGTGATCAGATCATAGACAAGTTCCCTGTTCTCCGGCGTGATCTGTTTCTTCAGGTTCTGGAGCAGGATCCGCGCATCCTGCATGCTCTCCCGCACAAACTCCGGCGCCTTCGGCATCTTGTCCCACGCGAGCAGCAACAGGTCCAGCGGATACTCCGTGGTCAGGACCTCCCGCGGGAAGCCGATGCAGGCCTGCTGGATCGCCTTCACCTTCTGTCCCAGCCTGTTTGCGATGAGCTGGGTATTGCCGACGGCCAGAACCTCTCCGAATTCGTTGAGGCCGTATCGTCCGGCCCGGCCGCCGATCTGATTGATCTCCGCCGTCGTAAGCGGCCGGAACTCCTTGCCGTCGAACTTCTCGGTCTCGGCGAAGACGACGCGCTTGATCGGGAGGGAGATGCCCATGCCGATGGCGTCCGTTGCCACGACGATGTCGTTCTCGCCGGAGACATACTTCCGCACCTCATTGCGTCTGGCCTCCGGCGGCAGCGCCCCATAGATGACGCTGGCATGGAAGCCGTGCTTTTCCAGAATCGCCGCGGTGGAGAGCACGCTCTTTCTCGAAAAGCAGATAATGGCGTCGTCAGGACGGAAGTCCCCGTAGCCCTTGCACAGGCCCGCGTAGCGCAGCGGCGCGAGTCTGTGGTGCTGTACGACGTTGTAAGGATCGCCGAAGCTTGTAATCAGTTTCTCGATAAACGGCAAAGCCTCGGGCGCCATGCAGATATGCACCAGCTCCGCATTGACGAGACAGATCGCCTTCAGCCAGGAAGCCCCGCGATCCTTGTCCGCGATCAGCTGCGCCTCGTCGATGACCGCCGTCTTGTAGCAGGCGTTGAAATTGCACAGCTCGATGGTGGAAGAGATGATCTGCGCGCCCTCCACCGGGATGGACTCCTCCCCCGTCAGCATGCTGCACGGGATGCCGGCGTCGTTGATCTTGTCGAACATCTCCAGCGCCAGCAGACGGAGCGGCCCGAGATAGGTTCCCGGCGTGTTCTTTTTCAGATCCTCGATCGCGTCGTAGGTCTTACCGCTGTTGGTGGGGCCGACGTGGAGGACGAACATCCGGTGCAGCCTGCGCGCCCTTTTCACGTAGGCTTCCGGTGAAAAAGCCTCGTACAGCTCCATGATCTCCCGGATCAGCCGATCCCGCACGATCCTGTCGTCGCGCTCCTTGATGACTTTCTGAATCTCCGGATGCTGAACCGCCCGCTCAACCACGTCCTCGGGCCAGCCCTCCGTCGTCCACCAGGAGCCGCCGCGTCCGCGCACCCTGATGATCTCCGGTCTCGGGAAATACGCCTGGATGAGCTTTTTTGTGATGTTGTATTTTTGAATGATCTGCTGTCGGGTGAGCAGGCTCACCTTCTTTTTCTTGCTTTTTCCCATAGATAGATTGGCTTTCTTTTTAAATTGCGGCGGATCACGCGTCCGGCATCATAAGCAGGAAGGCCTGCTGCCCGTCGCCGTTGAGATCGGCGTCCGCTGCCCTGCCTGACGCAAATCTGCCTCGGAAGTCTTTCAAACCGCCTTATCGGATAATAGTATTATGCAGCGTTTCCTTAGCACAGCGGCGCGACTCGCGTTTGCGTATCAGATTTCAACGAGCGCGCCGCCGGGGATCTCCACATGCTTCTCCCGATCCACCTCGATCCAGACCGGGATGGCGCTCGGATTACAGACCCGGTCGCCCGCCGCCGTGAACTGAAGCCTTTCTGCGGCGTCCATATAGTCGGCGATTTCAATATTGGTCGCGTACCAGATGTTCTCCTGCCCGCCCATCATGGCGCAGAATTCCTCCATGACGTGCCAGTTGTCGTAATCGGCAAACTCGTAGCTGTGGCCCCACACGTACATGAGATAGAGATACTGCGTCTTGAAAAGCGCGAGAAAATCCTTTCCGCGCTCCACCAGGCGGTCATTGTGGTGGCAGGTGCCGGCCCAGGAATAGAAATCCTCCGGCATGGCAAACTGGCCGGTGGTCTGGACGACCCTGGCATAACGGATGCCGAGCATTGGAAGCAGCGCGCGAATCCTCTCGCTGGTCGATCCGTTGGGATAGGCAAGGCCGCGGACGGGCGCGCCGGTCAGCCGTTCCAGCCCCTCGCGGTCGGCCATAATCTGCCGGGCAACCTGCTCGATGGGACAGCGCGCAATCGTCGGGTGCGTATAGGTGTGGCAGGCGATCTCATGCCCCTTGTAAAGCTCCGCCCACTCTGACTGCGGGATGCGCCGCGTGTCGCTTTCAAGTCCCGCGTTGAGATTGAATGTGCCGCGGATGCCATGGCGGTTGAAAAGCTCCACCAGGCGATAGTCCTCCTGCCGTCCGTCGTCATAGCTCATGGTCAGCACCTTATGCTTTCCTCCCGGAAAGCATACGTATATGGTCCTGAGTGTATTGTCCGTCATTTTCGATTCTCCTTTTCAAATTGTTTTATCGGCGGGTAATCGTAAAGCCCTGCAGCTCCGGCGCCGCCGTATCCAGCAGCTCCCGCAGCCACCATCCGTATGCATAGCCCTCGGCACAGCGGAAGAACGGCTCGCACCCCGGCAGGGACTCCGCCGTCTCACGCCTGTCGTGCAGCGTCCCCTGCCAGTACGAATCCATCACGTAGTAGAAGAAGTCCGCCGCCTCCCGTCGTTCCCGATCGCTGAGAGGGTTTCGTTCGGACATGTAGCGCACATTCTCTTCGGAATAGTCACGTAGGCCGTCCTGCTGCCATTGGGCGAAATTCCGGAGGATTTTGCTGGTCTGCCCTGTCTCCGCCGCCCAGGCGTCCACATCAACGCGCCAGGGCATATAGCGGATCGTCTCGTCGTCGATGTCCAGGATGCTGTATCCGGTCGGATATCCGAGCAGGTATTCGGTAACCAGCTCGTGCAGATCATCCTGACGGTAGTATGCGCGGGTATGCGCGTGTCCGCTCAGGTAAAGCGGCACCTCGTATTTTTTGAGAAGAGCGGCGAGCTTATCCGCGTTTTCAAAATAAAACCCGCTGTTTTCCTCATCCCGGTTCATGGCCGGGAGAAGATTATAGTGCCCGGCGCACAGCGTGAGCAGGCCATTCTCTTTTGCATGGCGCAGCATGGTCTCCGCCCAACGCAGCGTGCTGTCCGAGAGGAAGGCATGGGTATCGCCCGGCGCTTCTGCAAGGTTGATCGCGCCGGCGCTGTACCCCGCGGTATCGAGCATCAGCAGGAGCAGCCCGTCGCGTATCACCGCATAGCTGAGCGAAGAGGCATCCCGGCTGAACGCCTCGTCATAGCCATAGTCGGCATAAAATTCCGCAAAATCCGTCTGGGTTATCGGGTCAAGGTCATGGTTGCCCGGGAGAACATAGACGGGCAGTCCGTCCGCTTCGGCCTTTTTGAGCTTCTGAACCAGCGCCGCGTGCCGATGCGGCTTGCCGCCGTTGACCAGATCCCCGGTCAGGATCAGGAACGCCGCCCCCTGCCGCTTCGCGTCGCTGAGCAGCGCGTCGGCAAGCTCAAGGCTGAATTCAAACTGCGCGGGGTTTGAGCCTTTCGGCCTGCTGTCCGGATTCAAGTGCAGGTCGGAGGCAACCGCGATCCGCAGTCCTGCAGGAGGCGGTATCTCCGGCAGCGCCGGAACCTCCGTACGGGCGGCATGCGCGCAGCCCGGCAGGAAACCGGCAAAACACAGGAGCCAGGCGATCACCTGCAGGATTATCTTGTTTCTCATAAAATGCATCTTCATGTCATACCGTCCTGTTTTTCACGCACCCGCCGCAGGCTTTACGCCGCATCGCCGGATTCGGGATTATCCCGGTTTCCCGTGGGCGTCTCGTTGATATTGAGCGGCGGCATGGAGCGGACGACTTCCTTCGGCAGATCCAGGATTCCCGCGATTCCCTGAACCGCAAGCCGGTCATCGAGCGCATAGATCGACGAACCATCCATTTTACAGTTGTAATTTCCGACAAGCGCCGCGGAATAGCCGTGCTGCTGTCGGTAGAGCTCCGCCAGGAGGCTGTACAGCATCTGGGACCGGCGCTGATGATAGGAGGATGTGACGATGGTCATGTTCCGCATGTCATGTTTCTCGAGAATTTCAAAGGTATAAATCGCGTTGTCCACGGTGGTCAGCGCCTTCTCGTCGGTATAGATCCGGGACGCGTCGATCCCGCACGCCTCTGTCAGATAGGCTTTCATCAGGCCGGCTTCCGTGTGTTTCTGCGGATTGTTCTTTCCGGTGGCCCCTCCGGAGCAGACCAGAACAGCCTCCGGAAAGGCCCGTGCCAGCTCCGCGGCCGCGTCACAGCGGCAAACCAGCTCGGGCTGCATTTCGCCGTCGGCAAGCTGATAGCCGAGAATGACGATGGCCTGGTCTGCGCTGTTTTCGACGCCGTATGCCGCGAGCTCGGCGGGATCGTCCTTTTCGTACAGGAACAGCCGGTAATCCAGATCCAGATAGACCGCCTGCCAGCGATCCCAGACGGCCCGGGCAATGTCATACTCGTCCTCCCTGACGGCGCGTATCGCCTCCAGATCCGCCTCTATGATCCGCCTGTCTTCCTCTGTCGGCGTCTCATAGACCCGCACAAGATCCGAGAGGAAGACACCGAAGTTTTTCGCGTTGTCCTCGCAGATCGGAACCTTCGGCGTTCTTTCCGCTCTGAGCGCGAAGTACGCAAATACCGCCGCGGCAGCAAACACGAGAACGACCGCAAGGATCATCAAAATCGGATGTTTTTTTCCTTTGCGTTCCATCTCTTCACCGTCCTTTGCGTCCAGCTCATGGCAAGATTTTATTGTGTCCATTATATACGCAGATGCGCCTCATTTCAATCGTTTCGCCGTTGAAATGCCGATTTCTCCATCCGTATGAACAAGCCCTGCGTGCGCCTTTTCATGCAGGGCTTGACGCCCGCTTTTGTGTCGCTCCAAAATTCTTCAGTTTTCCGCAGCAGGCATGTGATTTTCTCCTCCATTGTACGGTCGGCAAGCAGATGGGAAACCCGGGTGAAAGTTCCCTGCCGCCGCGCTCTTTCTTTATTTCATAGTTGACAAATACCGGCGTCCTAAGTTATTATTTATTTGGCATCTTTGCCAAATTATAAACGAGGAGGAGACGTCATGGACAGCGGAAGCAGTACCGGCAGTACAGCAGGCCGAAGCGACGCGGAAGCCGTGCCTTTGCACGTCTCCGCCGAAAACTGAATCAGCTTGCTTTGGCCTGTGTGTCGGGCTTCCTGATCCGTAACGGGATCTGAAAGGAGCAGCACCGATGACAATGCACAGCGCCCCCATGGAGAAGACAATTCGCGCGCTTCTCGACGCAAAAAAGTATCAGACGCTCAAGGACGTCCTCGTCACATGGGAACCGGCGGATCTCGCCGCCGTCTTTGAGGAGATGGGCGAAGAGCGCACGCCCCTGTTGTTCCGGCTTTTGCCGAAGGAAACAGCGGCCGAAACCTTTGCCGAGCTTCAGCCGGAAAGTCAGGAGCTTTTGATCCGGGGCTTTTCCGACCGTGAGCTGCACGAGCTCGTCAACGAGCTGTACGTCGACGACGCGGCCGATCTTGTGGAAGAGATGCCGGCCAACGTCGTCAAACGCATCCTCGCGCAGGCCGACCCGCAGATGCGCAAGGAGATCAATGAGATCCTGCGCTATCCCGAAAACTCCGCCGGTTCCATCATGACGACGGAGTATGTCTCCCTGCGCCCGGAAATGACCATTGCGGAGGCCATCCAGCGCATCCGCCGGACAGGTGTGGACAAGGAGACGATCTATACCTGCTACGTCACAAAAGAGCGTAAGCTGCTGGGCACCGTGTCCGTCAAGGACATGCTGCTCGCCGCCGACGAAAACACCCGCGTCTCCGAGATCATGGATGAGAATGTGATCTCCGTCAGCACCCTGACCGACCAGGAGGAGGTCGCGAAGATGCTGTCGAAGTACAACTTTCTCGCCCTTCCCGTCGTGGACGCGGACGGGCGCATGGTCGGTATCGTGACCTTCGACGACGCGATGGACGTCATGGTCGAAGAGACCACGGAGGATATCGAAAAGATGGCGGCCATCGTCCCCACGGAGAAGCCCTATCTGCGCTCCAACGCCTGGGATCTGTTCAAGCACCGCATCCCCTGGCTGATGCTGCTGATGGTGTCGGCCACCTTCACCGGCATGATCATTACAGGCTTTGAAAGCGCCCTTGCCTCTCAGGTGGTGCTCACCGCTTTCATTCCCATGCTGATGGACACCGGCGGCAACTCCGGCTCACAATCCTCGGTGACGGTGATCCGCGCCCTCTCGCTCGGCGAGCTGGATTTCGCCGACCTCCCCCGTGTCGTCTGGAAGGAAAGCCAGACGGCGCTGCTGTGCGGGCTGGCGCTGGCCATGATATGCTTCGGCAAGATCATGCTGGTTGACAGGCTCCTGCTCGGCAACGACGGCATCACGGTTTTAACGGCTTTCGTCGTGTGCTTTACCATGGCCGTGACGGTGCTGATCGCAAAACTGATCGGCTGTACGCTGCCGATGTGCGCCCGAAAGCTCGGCTTCGACCCGGCCGTCATGGCAAGTCCGTTCATCACCACGATCGTGGACGCGCTGAGCCTGCTGGTTTATTTCAGCATCGCCCGGAGCCTTCTCTTTACGTAAAGCGTCCGCAGCAGGACGGCGATCTGACTGCCAAAAGGCAGAAGCAATCATACCCCCGGCAAATACGTTGTTTTCTCACGTATTTGCCGGGGGTATACAGGTTTAGTGATTTCCTGTATGCCGCTTTCGGAGGCGCAGCATGCCGAAGTATTATCGAGACAGAATTACGGATCATTATCTCTGCTTCACCGCCGAATGCATCGTCGAAGCCATGCACATACACGCAAGTGACAAGAAACTGACGGGAGCAAATTCTGGGAAGTTCTTCGTAAAATCGGATGGAAGGGGCTGTCCAGCTTTTGTATCCAGATTATCAATGGCATGAAGAAAACCGTCTCGGGGGTTCAACCGGCTCAAAACCGGTTTCTTCCCGAGTGCGAGTTTTTTTGCGAGTTCAAAATCCTTTGCGAGTTTTTTTATCCATATGGTCTTTTATGTACATCAAGCCTCTGTCCAATGCGTCCATGCCATGCGAGTTTTTCCTTAGACGGCAAAACTCGCAAACCTCATGTTTCCTATTATTCTATTGTGTCCATTATATACTCTCTCCCAACCCGTTTAATCTGGTTTTCGGGCATGATGCCAACTATCGGAATTATTTATTTCCATTCGTCGGAAAAATTTTCGGTCAATCGTCGGTTTTCTGTTGCATGCGACAATTTACTGTGTTATGATAATCGCATCTGGAGGTACATCATGAAAAAATATCGTAAAAGAATTGCGGACGCGCTCCTCCTCCGTAAGCTTGAAGGGAAAGGCGCAGTCCTGATCGAAGGTCCTAAGTGGTGCGGCAAAACAACAACGGCAGAGCAGATCGCTGCCAGTGTTCTGTATATGGATGACCCTCAGACGAAAGAGCAGAATGTCACCATGGCCAGTCTGAACCCAAAACGTCTGCTGGCGGGCAAGACTCCCCGTTTGATTGACGAGTGGCAGATTGCTCCAAAACTCTGGGATGCCATTCGTTTTGAGGTCGATCACCGCGGCGAGCTGGGACAGTTCGTTTTGACAGGCTCTGCCGTTCCGGTTGATACCACGGAAATAACACATTCCGGCACGGGCCGCTTTACCTGGCTGACAATGCGTCCAATGAGTCTGTATGAATCCGGCGACTCCTCCGGTGATGTGAGCCTTCGCGAGCTGTTTGGTACTCCGGAAGCCATCGACGGTGAATCCAAAATCGATATCGACCGACTGGCTTTCCTGATCTGTCGCGGAGGTTGGCCGCTGGCAATTGATATGAGGGATGAGATTGCTCTGGATCAGGCCATGGATTATTACGACGCGGTCGTAAATTCGGACATTAACCGCGCAGACGGCGTAAACAAGAATCCCATGCGTGTGAAGCGCCTGATGCGTTCTCTTGCCCGCAATCAGGGGCAGCAGATTGCCAACACAGTTATTGCCGCGGATATTGAGGCAACTGACGGCAGCCCGATTGACCAGGAGACTGTAGCATGCTATATCTCCGCGCTGAAAAGGATTTTTGTTGTAGAAGATATGCCCGCTTGGAATCCGAATCTCCGATCCAAAACAGCCATCCGCAGCGCCGACACGCGTTACTATGTCGATCCGTCTATCGCAGTAGCCGCCATCGGGGCCGGACCGAGCGATCTGATCTCGGATCTGAAAACGATGGGCTTTCTTTTAGAAACGCTTTGTGTCCGGGATCTGAGGGTTTTTGCTGATGCGCTGAACGGCGAGGTCTATCACTACCGCGATAAAAGCGGTCAGGAATGTGATGCAGTCGTCCATCTCCGCAACGGTTCCTATGGGCTGATTGAGATCAAGCTCGGAGGTGATGCTCTCATCGAAGAAGGTGCAAAAAGCCTAAAGAGCTTTCAGAAAAAAATTGACACCGGCGCGATGAAAGAACCGGCCTTTTTGATGGTTCTCACTGGCCTTGGAGATTATGCTTATCGCAGAGAGGACGGAGTCTATGTCGTCCCCATCGGCTGTTTAAAGGACTGATCTCATTTTCTATTGTCTGAGATGTATTGCATAGAAAAATTTTGGGCGTTCGAGATTTCTTCACCAGTTACCGACTCTTTGCCTTCGCTGATACCGTTGAACTAACTCTGCATCCGTGATTTTTTAATGAGCCCTGCGTGAAAACTTCACGCAGGGCTCATTAAAAAAATATTATTCGTTTTTAAATCTGCTGTTCTCGCATTTGATTACATCTATCTTTGAGTTAAACCCGTCTCGGGGGTTCAACCGGCTTCAATACAGCTTCTTCCCGAATGCGAGTTTATCTGCGAGTTTTCGGCGGCATTTTCAGCCAAACTTTGAGCAAAAAACCAGTGTTTCTGCTGCTTTCGACTCATTCCGACAATTCGAACTTGTATTCTGC
>CADAPH010000074.1 GCA_902789745.1 Oscillospiraceae bacterium
GGCATCGCCCTCAACGGCAACTTCGTCAAGCTCGTCGCCTGGTACGACAACGAGTGGGGCTTCTCCAACAAGATGCTCGACCTCACCCGTCACATCGACTCCGTCCGCAAGGCGTAAGATATCCGCAATTAAATCTTTATCCCCGAAAGGCTCAGCCTTTCGGGGATTTTTTGGAACCTGATTCTATAAGTATATCAGATATTAAAGCGGAAGTTGGTAATGTCGCCGTCCTGCATGACGTAGTCCTTACCCTCAAGCCGGAACAGGCCCTTCTCCTTGGCCGCCGCCATGCTGCCGCAGGCCTTGAGATCCTCGAACGCCACGATCTCAGCACGGATAAAGCCTCGCTCGATATCGGTGTGCACCTTGCCCGCAGCCTTGGGGGCCTTGGTGCCGCGCACGATGGTCCAGGCGTGTACGTCGTCCTCACCCGCGGTGAGGAAGGAGATATAACCCAGCAGATCGTAGGAGGTCTTGATGAGACGGTCAAGGCCGGTCTCGTGCAGGCCGAGATCCTCCATGAACATCTGCGCCTCCTCGGCGTCAAGTCCGGCCAGATCCTCCTCAAACTTCGCCGCGACCGGCAGAACCGCTGCGCCGCGCGCCTCAGCCAAAGTCTTAAGCGCTTTGAAGTTCGGGTTGTTTTCAACGTCTGCCATGCCGCCCTCGTCAAGATTGGCCACATAGATGACCGGCTTGACGGTGAGCAGACCGCCGTCGACCAGAATATCCTTGTCCTCGTCGGTAAATTCAAATCTCCAGGTCGGCGAGGATCAGCTCAAGATCAAAGGACTCGGCGTCGCGCACGGCGTCGGCTTTTTCGAGAAAGACGCTGTCGTCGTCAAAGCATCTCACAACCTCGACCAGCGCATCGACCATGCGGATGGCCTGAAAAACCTCGCGCCCCTTGCCGCCCGCGGCTACGCCCGGCACGTCCACGAACTCAATGGTAGCGGGGGTGTATTTCTTGGGGTGATAGTATTCGGCCAGCCAGTCCAGGCGCTCGTCCGGCACCTTGGCGGTGCCGATGTTGGGCTTGGCAGCGGCATTGGTATAGCTGCCCGTCTCCGCCTGCGAGCCGGTCAGCGCGTTGAACAAAGTCGTCTTGCCCACATTGGGCAGACCCACGATCCCTAATTTCATTTATCCTTATCTCCTTTGAAAAAATCCAGTGTTTTCAATGCTTTGCGGGTTTTTGTTTACGCACTTTATTACGCATCAAATTGTTGCTTATTCTGATTCTTCTTGTCCTGAATCTGAAAAAGGCTGCAACAATGAAGATATTATAACAAACAAAAGCACTTTACTCAATACCCTGGAAGGGGTTTTACGATAGGAATAGCTCACACATAAGGGAAAGAAAGCACGGTATGTTTTGAAAATCGTCAGATAATGCCCGTCTCTATTGCAAAGCACTTTCTCTTTTGTTATACTAATAAAATCTTTGACGGATACGTCGGACGCCCGAATCGTGACGACATGCAGAAAATGCACAGACAGCATTTCCGGTTATTTTGATTTCCCATTGAACATACGGAGAAATCTCTATGAAACAGCTCTTAAAAAACGCAAAGATCTATGACGGAACGGGCGCGGAGCCCTTTTCCGGAGACGTGCTGATCGACGGCGACCGCATTGCGAAGGTCGGCGTCGGGATTACGGATGGGGCGGATGCTGTATACAATCTCAAAGGCAAATCCCTGGCGCCCGGCTTTATCGACGGCCATTCGCACAATGACTGGTATGCAATCAAGAAGGCGCCCCTGCCTTACTTTGAACCCTTTATCCGCCAGGGCATCGCCACCTTCGTGACGGGCAACTGCGGCCTTTCGACCATCGGCTTCGAGCCGGATTCCCCTTACGTGGACAAGCTGGGCGGCGGCCTTTTCGGTTTCAGGGGCACGACGGGCGCCTACGGCACATTGGACGAGTTCTTTGCCGCCGTGGACGGAAACATGCCCTGCAACCTGTCCGTTCTGGCTGGTCACTGCTCCGCCCGCGCCGCCGTGTCCGGCTATGCCAACCGGAAGCTTACGCCGGAGGAGGAAGCCGCAATGCTGGCCATCCTGGAAAAGGCGCTGCAGCAGGGCGCGGCGGGTCTCTCCCTCGGCATGATGTACGAGCCGGGGCTTTACGCAGATGTGGAGGAACAGCGAAAGGTTGCCGAGCTCTGTGTCAAATACAACAAGCCCCTGACGGTTCATCCGCGGGCGGAGTCCAAGGCGTCCATGGCCTATCCGCAGCTTCTCGGGCGCTCCCATCTGCTGCGCGCGTTTGATGAACTGGCAGAGATTTCCAAGGGCACGCCCCTGAAGCTGCATTACTCCCATGCGATCTTCGTCGGGCGCAGTTCCTTCAAGGACAAGGACGAGCTGCTGCGGATGATGGATGATCTGCGCAGGACGGGCACGGACGTGACGTATGATATCTACAACGAGTGCCTCGGCGTGTCGGTGATCACGGTCATTCTTCCGGGCTGGTATCAGGGCATGAGCGCGGCGGAAAAAAAGAAGCCATTCAACAGGTTCAAGCTGGCGGCGCTGGTGAAGGCCACCAGTTTGCTGCTGGGCTTCGGCTTTAAGGATATCGTGGTTGCTTACATTGGGCCGGGCTATGAGCGCTTCGAGGGCAAATCCGTCCACCAGATCGCCAGAGAAGAGGGAATGAGCGACCTCGACGCCTACCTTATGCTTTGCGAGCTCTCCGACTTCAAGGGCCGGGTCAACATGGGTCCCTATTCCACGCCGGATATCATCTCGGACTTCGAGCATGACGAGCATTGCCTGTACATGACGGACGCCTGGGTGGAGGATCACGGTATCCAGAATCCCGCCATCTATGACTGTTATCCCAAATTCCTGCGGGACTCCCTGCTTGGTACAGGCGACACCATGCCCAATACCGTCCGCCGCATGACCGGCGCGATTGCCGACCGCTTCATGATTCCGGAGCGGGGTTATCTGAAGGAAGGCTATTTCGCGGATCTGACGGTATTCGACGAGAACATGATCCGTGCGGGTGTGCCGGACCGGGGGGCGCCCTTCGGGATCGACAAGCTGTTCATCAACGGCAGACTGGTGCTGGACAAGGGCTGCCTGGACGAGGAAGCCCTGAAAACCACCGGACGTGCGATCCGGGTGATGTAAAACGCAAGGCCCATCGTGAGGAGCGTGTCTTCACTGTGGGCCTTGCTTGTTTTATTGAACCTTGCTCCCTGCGAGAGCGAGGAACTTCTTTTCGCTTTGAATCTCGTGCGTGATAAACTTCCCATCCCGGAACAGCGAGAAGTTTGTCACCGGCGAGGGGGCGTTCTGCGCCTTCTCGCGCGTGTCGATGTGCACCACTTTCAGCGGGACATGGTATTCCTCCGCAACCGCACTGAGGCGCGGCACCCAGTAGTAGGTGAAGGGGCACTGATCGGAGTAGTACAGCACGAAGCCGCTGTCGCTTACCTGCGGATGCTTTGCGCATTCCTTGAATTTCGGCGGCTCTGCGCCCGCTTCAAAGGGCAGATACCAGAGCTGTATGCCGCAGTCGGACTCGTCCGCGACCTGAAAGCCTTTGTATGTGAGATACTTCGGGTCTGCGAGAAAGCCCTTCTTTTTCGCAGAGGACAGGATGCAGAGACCCTTGCGCTCCTGCGCTTTTGCTTCCCGGATGCACTCGTTCAGAAGCTCGCTCGAATACCCGTGGCCCTTGAGCGAGCCGGACACCCAAAGGCAGTTGATGTGCATGTACCCATCCGCTTCAAGCGGCTGCCATGCGTTTTCGGCGGGGATGTATTCAATGAAGCATTTCCCGCGCAGCTCGCTGCGGTAAAAGACAAGTCCCTCTTTGAAGCGCCCTTTAAGCCACTCTTTTTTCTGAGCGCTCTGATTATTCGACATGGCGCAGCAGATATGCTCCTTGCCGATGTTTTCCTCGGTGATCCTGATATAACCCATACTTTAGCCTTCTTTCCCTGCTGTCGCAGATCGTGTATCTTCTTTTCAGCTATCCGTGAAATTGCCGGTACCATGAACGTTGAAGCAGAAGACGAAATTGCAGGTAACCGTGACGGATTCCTGATTCAACAGCGTTCATACATCCCTGGCGCTTGCGTAAACGGTTGCCCCGGGAGTACCGATCAGCGTGAAAAACGGAGCTGAAACTGCCGTGCTGCTGATAGCGCCGAATGCCTGAGAATTATACCACAAAACAGAGAGAGAAGAAAGCGCTGTTTCTCATTTGGCGGTTCCGTACGGAATCACCGCTTTTCATCGACGCTTCAGACAAGGTATCCGCCGCAGCCCTTGCACAGGGCGGAAGCATGTCCATGTGACATTCTGGAATGCTGTACGTTTGACATTCTGGAACCCCCCTTGAAAAATACCTTGCAATTGTTGTAAAATCAGATATCATACACAGCGGCAAATGCCGAGGCGAAAGGGGTAAGCGTCCATGCCGGGCTGGATCATCGCGGTAGATGACGATATGACCAATCTCAAAACAGCGGGCCATGTTCTGCGTGAAAACGGGATGTATGTCAGCATCGTAACGTCGGGTCATGTTCTTTTGGAATATCTGAACGCAAACGGTACGCCGGATCTGATCCTGCTGGACATTAAAACGTCCGATATGAACGGCTTCGAGACGCTGAAAAAGCTGCGGGAGCTTGAGGGCGGGAAGAGCGAGATCCCCGTTGTTTTCCTCACGGCGGACGAGGACGAGGAATCGGAGACGCGCGCGCTGCAGCTGGGAGCTGTCGACTATATCCGAAAGCCCTTTGAGCCCGAGGTTCTGGTGAGCCGGGTGAAAAGGATCCTCGACATGCAGGACAGGATGCACCGTTACGAGCGTGACGCGCAGATCGACAGCCTGACCGGCTGCCTGAACAAAAGTGCGGCTGAGACAAAGATGGAAGAGCTCTGCCGCGAGGACACCGGCTTCCTGTGCATGCTGGATCTGGATTCCTTCAAGCTGGTGAACGACCTGTGCGGCCACGATACGGGGGACCGTATTCTGCGTCTGTTTGCGCGGAATCTCCGAAAGAACATCCGTTCGGACGACGTCTGCGGAAGGATCGGCGGGGATGAATTTCTGGTCTTCGCGCGGAATATGAAGACGGAGGACGAGCTCCGCAGTCTCTATGGGAGAATCAGCGACGATTTTACTGCCGGGTATACCGAAATCCTGGGAAGCCGGATGGAGATCCCGCTGGGCGTATCTCTCGGCGCCGCGGCGGTTCCACATCAGGGGCGGGACTACAGCACGATTTTCCGACTGGCGGATCAGGCGCTCGCCTCGGTGAAGAAGAACGGCAAGCACAGCTGGCTGCTTTCCGGCAGCAGCGCGTCGGATATCGAGGAGCAGACCAGGGGGATGGATCTGGAATCCATGACCACCGTCCTTGAGGAGCGGAACATCTCCCATAACGCCATGTGGATGGGCCGGGACGCGTTCATCAGTATTTACCGCTACATGGTGCGCTATATGGAGCGCTATCACGGCATGGCCTATCGGGTGCTCTTCACAATCAAAGCAAACGACGAATCGCATCTGGATTCCAGAACGATCCAGATCCAGTTCCGGCAGCTGGTGCAGCATTCGCTGCGAAACAGCGACGTGATGATGGAGGTCGGGGACGACCAGCTGTTTCTCCTGCTCCCGGAGGCGCATGATTACGACATTGAACGTGTAGTCTCCCGTCTGCTGAAGCAGTGGAAGGAGACAGAGTCAGGAAATCTGGCAATCATCAGCTATGAGACCGGCCGGGTACATCTGAACAGAAACGATCCCGCAGAGGCTGCGGATTTCGACTGCCATATCGCGGTCGTCGACGACGATGAGGTCGACCTGAAGAAGGCCGAGAGTATTCTCAGCAAAGAGAGAATACAGGTTTCGGCCATGAAATCGGGGGAGGCGCTGCTGGAGTATCTGGAGAGCAGCAAGCCGGATCTGATTTTGCTGGATATCCATATGCCGAAAATGGACGGCTTTGAGACCATGCGCAGACTGAAGGCGCGGATGAGGCCGGACAGGGATATCCCCGTGATCTTTTTTACCGACGACGATAATCGGGAAACCGAAATCGAGGCGCTGCGGCTCGGGGCGATGGAGTTGATCCGAAAGCCGCTCGTCGCGGAGCTGCTGACGCTTCGCGTCCGCCATACGATCGACCTTGTCCGTCTCCAGTGGAATCTGTACGCCGAGGTCAATAAAAGAACACGCGAAAGCGAGAATCTCTCCCAACACACGTGCTTTCAGCATCGTTCCGGATTTTAACTCTGTTTTTTCGCTTTTTCCCGTCTGCGCACCTTGACATTGGGGATTGCGTGTGATTAAATACTATATATAGTGATTTGATGTTCTCGACATCAAAAGGGGGACTTGTCATGCGTGCTCATCCATACACAGGGAGAAGGGCTTCCCGCGTTCTGCTCCGGCTTCTTTCGCTGTGCCTGATTCTGGTCCTGGTTTTCGGTGCTGTCGCGCCCGCCGGCTTTGCCGTTATGCCCACCCGCGGCGATATGCTGCGCTACATCCCTGTCGTCGTTTCTGTGGATGCCAACAACGTCGTGGTCTATGGGTACTTCACGAATCTGAATCCCGACTGCACAGTCTCCAACTTCCGGGATTTTGAGCTGGCTGTCTTCATGGACAACACATTGATTGCTTCCGGCACCTTCGGCACACTGAAACCGTTTACGATTCCGGCAGAGGGCGCCCTGAACTATAACTTCGAGTTCCCCGGCAGAAACGGCCTTTATCCCGGAACCTATATCTGCGAGGACGACGACGTTGCGATCATGTCCTGCACCTTCGATTACAGCGAGCTGCTTTATAAGCCCAGCATCAAGTAAATATTTTTCCGCACAACCTTTCAGCCTTCCCCGGGGTGCACGCCCCGGGGAACTTTTTGCCTGCGCGTGCGTCTGCATGAGGGAAACGAAAAGGAGAACCAAACATGAAAAATCCGATGAAACGCAAAATCTTCCTTTTGACGATGCTGTGCCTCTGCATCCTTTTTGCGTGCGCCTCTGTCGCGGTGATCGTACTGGATATGCGCGGGATTCTCATTCCGACCGCATCGGCGGAGCCGACCCCGATTCCCACCGCCGTGCCGACGCCGACGCCCTCTCCAACGCCCACGCCGCAACCGACCCCGGTTCCGACGCCGACGCCGGAGCCCTACGATCCACCGGAGGAGCTGCTGGCCGCCATGGAGGTCAATCCCCATGTCATCAGCTGGCTGGAGATTCCCGACACGGATATCCGCTATCCCATTCTCCTGCATCCCACGGAGGATAATCACTACCTGAACATCACGATCGACGGCGGATACGGCTACCCGGGCTCTGTCTACACCAACAGCATGGAGGGTAAGGATTTCGATACCTTCAACACCGTGATCTACGGCCACAATATGGCGGACGGCACATACTTCGGCAGCCTGAAAAACTATCATGACAAGGACTTTCTGGATGCCCACCGGGAGATCAATATCTATACCCCGACCGAGAAGCACAGCTATGACGTGTTCGCGGTTGTAACCTATGACGACCGCTACATAACCGATATGTATGACGATGAAAAGGAAGACGACCGCAAGGCTTATCTGCGCTCCCTCAAGGACTTCGGCGCGGAGATCTCCGATATCGACACGTTCAGCAAAGAGGGACATGTCCTGACGCTCTCCACCTGTATCGGCGGGATGCCGAACAATCGCCTGCTCATCGTCGCGGCAGAGCGGATGCCCGAGAAGCCCGTGAGCGCCGAACCCGGCAAAAATAATTGATAATTTTTTGAAAATTTTTTGTAACCCTATCGCAATTTTTAAAAGGCTGTGTTATAATACCTCCAAAGGTATCTTAAGCCCCGCGCAATCGCGGGAAAATACAGGGAGAACGGAGGAAGTATGAACAACAAGCCTGAAAGAAAAGCGCTGCAAAATGCGATTGCCGTACTGTGCGCGTTCATCATGTGCCTCTCGGCGCTGGCAAGCCCCGCGTTCGCCCTGAAGGCCCACGCGGAACCGAACGATTACCAGCCGCCGCTGGCGCTGAAAACCCTGTGGGAGCAGAACCATCATGTGATCGGCGGTCTGTTTATCCCCGGCACCTCGGTCTGCTATCCTATCCTGCAGCATCCCAGCATCGACGATTATTACCTCAACGTCTGTCTCGACGGGACGGAGGGCCTGCCCGGCTCGATCTACACCAACAAGGTGGAAGGACAGAACTTCAGCACCTTCAACACGGTCATTTACGGCCACAACATGCGTGACGGCAGCTACTTCGGCAGCCTCAAGCTCTTCCGCGATCCGGACTATCTGCGTGACCACCGGGAGATTTACGTTTTCGGCGCAGACGCCATGCACATCTACGAGATCTTCGCGGTCGCGATTTACACGGACGAGCGCATCACCGACTATTTCCCCGATGAGCTGGTCGAATACCGCACGGCCTTTCTGCAGTCCCTGCAGAGCGACAGTCTCGAGGGTTCGATCCTCCTGACGGATGTGCCGGTCGACCCCAACAACGGCCACATTCTCACACTGTCCACCTGCATCACCGACATGCCGAACAACCGCCTGCTCATCGTCGCGGCGGAAAAGGCGTTGTAATTACAGAAATCTGACAATAAAAAGCCATCCTTCGTCAGAGCCCTGACACATTTGCGGGCTCCGGCGAAGGATGGCTTTTTTGATTGAGAAACAGTATTACAGCGCGGCCTTGATTTTTTCGATCATGTCGGCGTATTCCGCGTCGGTGAGGAAGACCTTGCCGGGGTTCATGGCGAAGACGCCGCCCCACTCAAAGCCGTCGCGGTACTTGGGAACCAGGTGCATGTGCAGATGGCAGCCCGTGTCGCCGTAGGCGCCGTAGTTGAGCTTCTCCGGCTGGAAAACCTTGTGGATGGCCTTTGCCGCGCGGTTGACGTCGGCAAAGAAGGCGTCGCGTTCCGCATCGGGGATGTCGGTGATCTCGCTGACGTGATCCTTGTAAGCCACGATGCAGCGGCCGGGGTGGCTCTGCTCCTTGAACAGGATGAGCTGGCTGACGGAGAGATCGCAGATTTTGATGCCGAAGGCCGAGAGCAGCTCCCCGCCCATGCAGTAGCCGCATGCCTCGCGCGGGGCGGCGGCCTGTCTTTCTTCCAGTGTCATGTCACATCTTTCCTTTCTTTTCCTTAATCGCCTTAATCCGCTTCGATTTCCTTAATTGTCAAATCCGTGCCGGTCAGGGGCGTGAGCCGTCTGCCCGCGCATTTGGGGCACCAGAGCTTTTCCAGATCGGCGCTGAACTCGTACCCGCAGTCCTCGCAGCGGGCAAGGCCGTTGATCGTCTCAATGCAGAGCTCCGTATCCTGATAGGGCGTGCCGTCGATGACGGCCTGCCAGCAGTCCGTGAGAAAGCGGGGCACCACGCCCGAGAGCATGCCCACCTCGAGCGTGACCTTGTACACCGCGGTCAGCTGTTCCTCCCTGGCGATGCCGTCCACGGTTTTGAGGATGGCGTCGCAGATCCCAAGCTCGTGCATTACTTTTTGATGTTGTTGCGGATGATCTTGCCGGTGCGCTTGACAAGACCCTCGGCGACCTTGATGGGCATGGTCTCAAAAGCGCCGGCGTGCCAGTCGCGCACCTTCCTGAGCCTGATGGCGTCAAACTTGCATTTGGTGGTGCACAGGCCGCAGCCGATGCAGAGATATTCGTCCACCTTCGTCGCGCCGCAGCCCAGGCAGCGGGCGCACTCACGGCGGACCTGCTCCTCGGTGAAGGTCTGGCGCGCGTCGGAGAAGGTCTTGGCCTTGGCCTCGTTATAGCCGGGCTCCTGCCGTCTGGCGGTGTCAAAGCCGCCGAGCGTGACCAGCGCGTGCTGCTTGTCCAGTTCGCGGTAGATGCGGCGGTCGCGCCCCATGGTGAGGGTCTGGCCGGGATGGACATAGCGGTGCAGGGAGATGGCGGCCTCCTTGCCCGCGGCGATGGCGTCGATGGCAAACTTCGGCCCGGTGAACACGTCGCCGCCGACGAAGATATCGGGCTCGCCGGACTGATAGGTCAGCTCATTTGCCTCGGCGGTGCCGTTTTTGCGCTTGACGAGCGCGCCGACGTCCAGCCCGCCCCAGTCGACCTGCTGGCCGATGGCGGAGATGACGCTGTCGACGTCGATAAATTCATACTTCCCGGTGCCGACGGGCTTGCGGCGTCCCTTCTCGTCGGGCGCGCCGAGCTCCATGATCTCAACCATGATCTGCCTGACTTTGCCGTCCTTGCCGATGATTTCGGCGGGGGAGACGAGGTAGCGGAACTTTACGCCCTCTTTGATGGCCTCTTTCACTTCGTCGGGATCGGCAGGCAGCTCGGCCTCGGTGCGGCGGTAGAGGACTGTGGTCTCCGCGCCGAGCCGGACGGCGGTTCTGCACACGTCCATCGCCACATTGCCGCCGCCGATGACGGCGCAGCGCTTGCCGATGTCGGGTCTCTCGCCGAGGTTCACGCGGCGCAGGAACTCCACGCCGCCGCAGACGCCGTCCAGATCCTCGCCCTTGATCTTGAGCGGGGCGGATTTCTGCGCGCCGATGGCGAGATAGAAGCCCTTGTAGGGCGGATTTCTGCGCGCCGATGGCGAGATAGAAGCCCTTGTAGCCCTCATCGCGGAGCTGCTGGATGGTGACGTCCCTGCCGACCTCAACGCCGCATTTGAACACCACGCCCATCTCCTTGAGAATGTCGATTTCGGCGTTGAGCACGTCCTTCTCCAGACGGAAGTTCGGGATGCCCAGCACCAGCATGCCGCCGGGGACAGGGTTTTTGTCGAAGACCGTGACGGGGTAGCCCTTGTTGGCGAGGTAGTAGGCGCAGCTCATGCCCGCGGGGCCCGCGCCGATGACGGCGACCTTTTCCTCGTAGGGCCTGCCGATCTGGTTGACCATCTTGGGGATGTAACGGGTTTCCTCATTCAAATCATGGTCGGCGATGAAGCGCTTGACCTCGTCGATGGCCACGGCCTCGTCAATGCCGCCGCGGGTGCACTCGGCCTCGCAGCGCTTGTTGCAGATACGGCCG
>CADAPH010000075.1 GCA_902789745.1 Oscillospiraceae bacterium
TTTTCGATGCCCGCGATGCACTTGAGCGTCATGCTCTTGCCGCAGCCGGAGGCGCCCAGCAGACTCGTCACGCCGTTTTCGGCCGTAAAATCCACATCCAGCTTAAACGCGCCGAAGTCCTTTCTGATCCTGACCGTGAGGCTCATGCCTTCACCGCCTTTTTCTGCCTGGCCTCCAGCATGTTCACGCTCAGCAGCACGACGGTGCTGATGGCGAGATTCACCAGGACCCAGAACATGGCGCCTTTTTCGTCGTTGGTGCGCCAGAGCTGATAGACCGTGGTCGAGATCGTGGCGGTCCGTCCGGGGGTATAGCCGATGAGCATGCTGGTCGCGCCGTACTCGCCGAGGGCGCGGGCAAAGGCCAGCACCGTCCCCGCGAGGATGCCCTGGCGGCAGGCGGGCATGCGGATACGCCAGAAAATATAGGTGTCGCTGAGGCCGAGCGTCTGCCCGGCCCAGGCCAGGTTCTTGTCAAAGCTCTCAAACGCGCCGCGGGCCGTGCGGTACATCAGCGGAAACGCCACCACCGCCGCAGCCAGAATGCCGCCGTACCAGGTCATGACAAACTTCACGCCGAAGCGCAGCAGGAACATGCCGATCGGGCGCTTCACGCCGAAGATCAGCAGCAGGAAATAGCCGCAGACCGTGGGCGGCAGCACCATCGGCAGGGTCAGGATCACGTCCAGCACACCCTTGACCGCGCGCGGCAGCTTCGCCGCGTAGTAGGCGAAAAAGATGCCCGTAAAGAAGACCAGCACGCAGCTGATCGACGCGATGCGCAGAGAGTTATATAGGGGATACCAATCAATTGTCATTTTGTTTTTCCTTAACAGAGATGCGGCTTTATTCCCTGCTCAAGCTCTGCCCAGATCGGGGACTGCGCGCGCAGGCTCTCCACCGCGCGGGGGACGACTTCGAGGATATGGTCGACGTCCGCGTCGGTGTTGTACTCGCCGATGGACAGGCGCAGGGAGCCGTGGGCCAGCTCATGCGGGATGCCGAGACTCAGCAGCACATGGCTGGGGTCGAGTGAGCCGGAGGCGCAGGCGCTGCCCGAGGAGGCGCAAATGCCCTCCTTATCCAGCAGCAGGAGCAGACTCTCGCCCTCGATGCCCTCAAAGCACAGGTTCACCGTGCCGGGGACATGGTGCGAAAGGCTGCCGTTTATGCGGCTGTGGGGAATCTGACTGAGCCCTTCGATCAGGCGGTCGCGCATGGCTGTGACGCGGGGCGCGTCCTGCGGAATCCTGTCGCAGCTCTCCTTCAGCGCCGCGGCCAGGGCCATGATGCCCGCCACGTTTTCCGTCCCGGCGCGTTTGCCTCTCTCCTGCGCGCCGCCCTCGATAAAGGAGTAGAGCGGGACATTCCTGCGGCAGTAGAGCGCGCCAACGCCCTTGGGCGCGTGGAATTTGTGCCCGGAGAGGGAGAGCATGTCGATATGCATAGCCTGCACGTCGATGGGGAGATGCCCCGCCGCCTGTACCGCGTCAGTGTGGAAGACGACGCCTTTCTCACGGCAGAGCGCGCCGATCTCGGCGACAGGCTGGACGGTGCCGACCTCGTTGTTGGCAAACATCACGGACACGCAGCAGGTGTCCTCCCGGATGGCTTCGGCGACGTCCTCCACGCGCACGACGCCGTCGTCATGCACGCCGAGCAGCGTCACCTCAAAGCCCTCCCGCTCCAGCTTCCTGAGGGTGTGCAGGATGGCGTGGTGCTCGAAGGCGGTGGAGATCAGGTGCTTTTTCCCCTTCCGGGCCCCTGCGCGGGCGCAGGAGTTGAGCGCCTGGTTGTCGCTTTCGCTGCCGCAGGAGGTAAAGTAGATCTCACGGGGATTTGCCGCGCCGAGGCAGTCCGCCACGGTTCGGCGCGCCTCTTCAAGGCTCTCCGCCGCATGCCGCCCGAAACCGTAAAGCGTGGAGGGATTGCCCCACTCGGTCGTGAGCCAGGGCAGCATGGCCTCCAGCGCGGTTTTGCTGACGCAGGTCGTGGCCGCGTTGTCCGCGTATACAAACATGATGAACTCCCCTTTCCGGGTTAATCTGTCATTTGGTCATCGGGCTGAAGCCGACGCCCTCGAACACTTCGGTCGCCTCTTCACCGGTCAGATAGTCGAGGAACGCCTGAGCGGCCTCGGGATGCTTGCTGACGTTCAGGACGGCGGCGGGATAAATGACCTGGCCGCACATCTCCTTCGTGGCGGTGTCCACGACCTCCAGCCCCGCGCTGAAAGCGTCGGTGCCATAGACCACGCCGCAGTCGACGCTGGCCTCCTTGACCTGCGTGGTGACCTCCTTGACGTTGGTGCCGTAGGTGAGCAGGCCGGCCTTGGCGAGCTCTTCCTCATTCAGCTCATAGAAAGCGAGGATCTTCTGCGTGTACTGCCCGACGGGCACGTCGCTGTTGCCCATGGCGAGGAACACATCGCCCGCCTTCAGCAGCCCGACAAGCTGATCGAAGGACTTGACGCCTTTGGGATTGCCCTCGGGGACGACCAGCGCGACCTTGTTCTCCAGCAGGTTGATGCGGCTGCCCTGCAGGACAAAATCAAGTCCGTCGGGATTCTTCTCCTTGTCGCAGGAGGCGTCCAGCGCGTTCATCTGCTTTGGCGCGGCGGAGATGAAGAGGTCGCAGTCCGCGCCCTCCTGGATCTGGGTCTTGAGCGTGCCGGAGGAGTCAAAGTTGTAGGTGATCGTGACGTCGGGGTTTGCCTTCTCATACTTGTCCTTGAGCTCGGTCAGCGTCTCCGTCATGGAGGCGGCGGCGAAGACGATCAGCTCGGTCTTGTCCTTCGCGTCATCGGCGAAGGCCGCGGGGGTAATGCCGGCTGCCAGCGTCAGGATCATCATGAGCGCCAGCAGCAGCGCCAGGGGTTTGGTTGCTTTCATGTGTGTTTCCTCCTTCCCGTGTTTCAGGGAAAAAATTTATATAAACGCGGCTTTACGCGCTTATACCATGAAAGGCTTTTTGCCTCTCCTGCAAGAGAGGCGGGAGCGTTTACACGCCCTTTCCGAATCCGCAGTTCGGGAAGTGGCAGACCTTGCAGCTGAGGCAGAGTCCGCCGTGGCCGAGACCGGCAAGCTGCTCCTTCGTGATGGGCGTGTCCGTCACAAGATACGGCAGCAGCAGGTCGAAAATCGTGCGCTTCGCGTACATCACGCAGCCCGGCAGCCCGCAGACGGGACGGCCGTCCGGCATGTAGGAGACGAGAAACATCGCGCCGGGCAGCACCGGGGAACCGTAGGAGACGATATTCGCGCCGGTGTTTTTGATGGCGAGCGGGGTCTTGTCGTCGGGGTCCACGCTCATGCCGCCGCTGCACAGCACCATGTCGCAGCCCTTGTCCAGCATATCCAGCACGGCGGCGGTGATCTTCTCATGGTCGTCGTTCAAAACGACATGCTCCGTCATCTCGCAGCCGCCGAACTCGCGCAGCTTCTCGACGATCACGGGGGTAAAGGTATCCTCGATACGCCCGTAGTAGACCTCGTTGCCCGTGGTGACGACGCCGACCTTCTTGCTTTTCAGCGGCAGAAGGCGCAGCAGCGGCTCCGCGCCGACGACTTTCTTGGCGCGCTCCATGCGCTCCTTTTCTATGACAAGGGGGATGACGCGGGTGCCGCAGAGCTTGTCGCCCTTTTTCACGACGAATCCGGAGGCGCGGGTCGCGATCATCATATCGCCCAGGGCGTTGACGGCGCGCAGCCGCTCCACATCGATCAGCAGCAGGCCGTCGATGTCGGCGATCAGCTCGATCTTGCCCTCCTTCGGCTCGGTGGCGTGCATGTTCTCATTCATGCACAGATCGCGCAGGATCTCCGCCGCCTCGTCCTCGTGGAGCATGTTTTCGTTGTTCTCCCAGATATAGAGATGATCCTTGCCGACGCTCAGCAGAACCGGCACATCCTCCGGGCGGATGATATGGCCCTTGCGAAACACGGGGCCCTTCTTCTCATCCTTGATGATCTGGGTGATATCGTGGCACAGCACATGCCCGACGGCTTCTTCCGTTTTCATCAGTTTCATGGCGGTTTCCTTTCCAAACGCAGACGTTTTATCGAATAGTAAAAAAAAGCAATTCGCTTGTTTCTATTATAAAGAGCCGCGGCAGGAAAGTCAATTCCCCCGCGGCTCTTTTCTTTCAAATTTTCAAACAATCGGCGTCAGGTATTTCGCGCAGAAGGGTTTTATTTTTCCCTCGTCATACACATGCAGGGAGCACGAATGCAGGCGCTCGATGTTCAGGTTCATCGCGTCCTGAAAGGCCATGGCCGAGAGGGTCAGGCTCTCATGCCGCAGGCGGTAGAGGAAGGCGTCGAAATCCATCTCGTCCGAAAAAGCGGCGGCAGGCTTCGGCTCTTCCGGGGCGCGCCGCCAGTGCCGGGCAACATACTCGCGATTGTCCCGCTCGCAGCCGCGCATGCGGGAGGAGTGCGTGATGGAGCTCAGCGGGCGCAGGCCGGTTTTCGGGTCGATCAGAAAGCTCGCGTGAAAGCCGCAGAGCGGATGGTCACAGCGGGAGGGCATGAAGCTTGAAAGCGGGATGTTCGCCTGTTCACTGATGTCCGCCATGAGCGCATCGAGCGTATAGCGGTCCTCCGTCCCGGGATTTCCGGGATAGCGCCCGAAATACGAGACCGGCTGAAAGTGGACGCCGCGCACGGCGGGCGACAGCTCGCGCGCCAGGGAAATGATCCCGCCCAGGTCGCCGTCGTTGACGCCGCGGACCACTGTCGGCACCAGCGTAACGCCGAGGCGGTTTTCGCCGCAGATGCGGATCGCCTCTTTTTTGATTTCCAGCAGCTTCTCGCCGCGCAGCGTCTCATAGATGTCGTCGCGTGTGCCGTCGAACTGCAAAAAAACGATGTCCAGCCCCGCGTCAGCAAGCCTTCTCACATAGTCCGGCTCCCGCGCGAGACGCAGGCCGTTGGTGTTGAGCTGGATATAACTGCATCCGGCCTCTTTGGCAAAGCGCGTCAGCTCCGGCAGATCGTCGCGCAGCGTGGGCTCCCCGCCCGAAAGCTGCAACAATGGGCTTCCGCACTGGCGCACGATATCCCGAACCGCATCCTTGAGCGCTTCCAGGTCTGGCTCCCTGTCCCCTTCCCCGCCCTGTGCAAAGCAATAGCGACAGCGCAGATTGCAGCGCTCGGTGACTTCCAGGAGGCAGCAGCAGGTGCCGATCTCATGCTCGGCGCAGATGCCGCAGTTTTCGGGACAGTGGAGGCCCTTGTTCGCTTCCAGCGGCGGCGTCCCCAGAAGCCAGGTATCCCAATCCACTCTCCCCTTCCAGGCCGGAACGAGAAAGTCCCCGTGCTCGGGGCAGCGCTTTTCCAGAACGATCCCGCCGTCATCCTCCCGCACAAGCGCCGCGGGGAGATTTTGCAGGCAGACGGGGCAGACAGACCGCGTCTCGCGAATGACCGTTCCCATCCTACTCCCCCAGACTGAAGTGCTCTTTTTTGAATATCGTCAGCTCCAGCTGATAACGCCCCGACACGGTTTCGACTGCCTCGCCGATCAGACGATCCAGGGTCTCGTCCGGGCAGGCGGCGCTGGTGTTGAGGATCACCGCCAGGTCGGTGCAGGGGTTTTCAAAGCGGTGCGGTAGCTCGATCGGACGGTCAACGCCGAGGATATCCGCCTTGCCGTAATCGCCCTCGGGCCCCCAGGCCAGCAGCTTGAAATGCGGCGCCTCCCCGCCCGCCGAGCGGATCGCGTCTCGTATCTCCTGCGCCAGTTCCGTCAGATAGGCGTTTCCGTCAAAGTCGTCGCAGCAGACCAGGGCGCGGTACTGGAGATAGTACTCGCTCAGACTGCCCATCGCGTTTTGCAGATCGTCCGCCTCATAGTCGATCTCCGGATGTCGAAGCGAGGCGCGGCCCTCACGCAGGGCGCGGCACAGCTCGTCCAATCCGTCGCCGGTTTTTGCGCTCACGGCAAGCCGCACCGTCCAGGGATAGCGCGCCGCAAGCCAGCTGAGCGCGTCTTGAAGCACATCGGCGGACAGCAGCTCGCACTTGCTCAGTACAATGAGATCGGCCTCTTTGAGCTGAGCGTCCAGAATAACGCCCATGTCCCCCGCCTGCCTGCTTTGCAGCAGAGAGAGATTCCGGGGCTCGATCAGCACCGTAAACGGCCCCAGCGCATACTGTCCGGGATAATTCTCCGTCAGGCCGTGATAGACATGCTCCTGCGCGCCGACGCCGAAGCCGGGGATATCGGAGACGACCAGCTCGCAGCCGTCGCCGAAATACCCGTTCAGCCTTTCGGTCAGCACATCGTGACAGAAGCAGATGCACTCGTCGGTGATCTGCGACGCCCGGCAGCCGCCGAGCTGTGCGAGCTTATGATCAGCCAGCGTCACACCCCCGCCGAGATCGTTGGAAATCATGGCCGCCTTGCCGTAATGCGCGGAATAATACTGTGTCAGCGCCATCATGGTCGTTGTCTTCCCCGAGCCGAGAAAGCCGCTGAAAACGACAAATTTATTCATACGTTCTCTCCTTCGTCCATTTATCCTGCTGCGTTCGATGCTGATATTATAACGCCGTCCGGTTTCCGGCGCAAGCGAAATTCGGGCATGAATACATCTCTTCAAAGCCGCGATTTATTCAGCGCTTCCCTTGCTATCTTTTTGCTTCTCTGTTAAACTGACTGCATAAGCATGCTTATGGATCTGCATGAAGCACTATCTGCCGTTCAGCTTGTTCAGCGGCAGCGAAGCAAATCATTCCCAAAAATGGGATTTTGGAGGCAAGTCATGATTTACAATCTCGGAAGCAGAGTGGTAAATAACTATCTGATCCCGTATGAATCCGGGTGGCTGCTGATAGATACCGGTTATGCGGGCGGCTTCCCACGCTTTAAGCGAATGCTTGATAAAAACGGCATTGACGCTAAAGACATACGATACGTTTTTCTTACGCACGCACATGACGACCATGCGGGTTTCTTAAATGAAGTATTGTCAGCAACGGACGCAAAGGTAATCCTGCATCCGGCAGCGGTTGAAGGATTAAAAAGAGGGCAAAACTCATTTAAGGGCGGCTGCTCTTCTCTGCTTGCATACTGCTTCTGCCAGATTCTTTCGTTATTTGGACATGGCGATCATCGGTATCCGCCGATTCTGGAAGAGCATCTGAGCCGATTGATCACGACCGATTCAGAAGAATTCAAGTCTTTGCATTTTCTGTATGAAGTGGTTGAAACTCCGGGTCATACGGCTGATCATATTTCACTCCTTGCAGAGGATCAGTTCTTTGTCGGTGATGCGGCTATGAACAATTTCCCCAGCATCAATCGAACGATCATATGGATTGAGGATCTGAATCAGTATAAGCAATCATGGCTTACAATTTTGCGTTATGGAACCGATACAGTGCTTTATCCCGCACATGGAAAACCGTTTCAATCGAAAGATCTCCAAAAGTATTTGCCAAGTTTGGATAAGATCAAACTGCATCCGCTGAACCGGTGAGCAAGGCGAGCTGACAGTTTCCGGTTTGTTGTTCTGCGCGGTTCTGTTTTTGCTTTTATACAAAGCGACGACCTGCGATCTCCCGTCGCTGTATCCTTCGGCGCGATGCAATATATGCCAAAAGCATCGCTTATACTATTCTTCAACAAAACGATACCCGGCAAATGTCAAGCTTCATTCAGACCGAAAAGAGGCCGCCTGCTAATCGGCAAAGCGGCCTCTTGCTTTCTCTGTTCTCTTTATGCCGCGTTCGGCTGCGCCTCCGCCGCGGCAGGGGTTGCAGCGGCTGGGGTTCCCTGCTGTTTGACCACTGCAAAGGCCACAATTGCCGCGATCACGACGCCTGCCAGAAAGGCAAGAATCAGCGACAGGGTGTTTTTCTTCTTCTCGTTCATAGCGTAGTCCTCCGAAAAAAGATCATGCGCTCGTCGGGCGCACAGGAAAACGTTTCCTTTATGTGTTCCGTATCATAGCACGATCCTCTCATATTGACAAGTCATATGCGATCTGGAGAGGCTTGCCCCGGAGGGTGGGTCTGTGCTATGATGGCGGCGGCAAAGGAGGGACGTTCATGCTTTTGATTCGTGACGCGACGCCGGAGGACGCGGCGCGGCTTCTTGAAATCTACGGCCCGTATGTGGAGAACACGGCGATCTCGTTTGAGTGCGAAACGCCTGGGCTTGAGGAGTTTCAAAGCCGCATCCGAACCATATCGGCACACTATCCGTATCTTGTTCTGGAGGAGGACGGGCAAATCGCCGGCTACGCCTATGCCGGGGTCCTCAAGGCCCGCGCGGCCTACGCCCGCTCCTGCGAGGTGACGATCTATCTCGACCCTCGCGCCCGCAAACGCGGGATGGGGCGCATGCTGTACGAGGCGCTGGAGCAGCGGCTGAAGGCGCAGGGGATTTTGAATCTCTACGCCTGCATCGCCTGGCCCATCGTCCCGGACGAAACGCTCTCGACAAACAGCGCGGATTTTCACGCGCACATGGGCTATACCAAGGTCGGGGAATTTCATTCCTGCGCTTACAAATTCGGCCGCTGGTACTCCATGATCTGGATGGAGAAGTTCATCGGCGAACACGACTGAAAAAATGGAGACAACGACGGTGCAGAAAGGATTCTGCACCGTCGTTGTCTCTCAATATGTGCAGCCTGCGGAGGCTGCATTGTTTACCAGATATCCGTGTCGCCGGTCTCTTTGCCCTTGACCCAGTAGAGCTTATTCTGATCGATGCGAACGTAAACCTTATCCACATCGCCGACCAGTGTCTTGACTGCGTCCACCGTGATCTCACCGCCGAACGGAGACTGGAGAATAACCGTGGGGGCAGGCTTCTTTGCTGCCGCCTTCTTGGGCGCCGGTTTCTTTTCAGCCGCGTCTTTCTTCTTCGCCTTCTTCTCGACCGCTGCAGGTGCGGCGGGCGCAGCCTCGACTGCTTCCACGGCAGGAGCGGCGGCGGATTCAGCCATTGCTTCCTTCTTCTCGTCGGGCTTGTCGGCCTTCTCCGTCTTCACAGCCAGCGCTGCCGCAACATCTTCACCGTACACTTCTTTGATCTTTGCGGCCAGTTTATTGCTGAGCTTCAGGCGGCCGGCTTCGACCGCGGAAATGGTGTTGCTGGTAACGCCAAGGGATTTCGCGAGCGCAGACTGCGTAAGTTTGTTTTTTTCGCGGAGCTCTTTGACAGTCATTTATTTTCCCCCTATAAAAAATTGTGGGCTTATTGTACTACAGTTTTTCAAAACCGTCTATATAGAACTTTGCAGTTTTTTCAGGTTTTTTAACGTGCTGCGCTTTATTGGATAATTCTCAGGCGTTCAGCACCTCGGGGCCGACGGTTTTGAACGGCGTGTCCTTCAGCACACACTCGGCCGCGGCGTTGTTCTCCACGCGCAGCAGAATGATGGCGGTGCCCGCCTGGGCGGTGGTAAAGGCGTAGGCGTATTCGATGGAGATATCGTTGTCGGCCAGCACGCGGACAACGCCCGCCATGGAGCCGGGTACATCGTCGATCTTGACGGCCAGCATATCCGTGATGGTGCAGGTGTAGTGCGCCTCCTTCAGGAGCGCCAGGGTCTCCTCGGGTCTGTCCACAATGATGCGGAGGATGCCGAAATCGGCCGTGTCGGCGATGGACAGAGAGCGGAGATTTACCTCGTGCTGATAGAGGAAATCCGTGACCTCGGCCAGGGTGCCGCTCTTGTTGGCGAGAAAGATGGAAATCTGTCTGATATACATGACGGCGAACCTCCTTTTATATCAATTTCCGCTTGTCGATCAGGCGCTTGGCCTTGCCCTCGCTGCGCTGGATGCTCTTCGGCGGCACCAGATGCACCTTGGCCGTAATGCCGAGCATCGTGCGCAGGGCGTCGGTCAGCGCCGTCCGTGCGGCCGCGCGGCTTGGACATTTTGATCAGCGTCCTGCCGCAGGCGCATTTCTCCCTGGAAAGCACGCAGATATCCCGCGTGCGGTAGCGGATCAGGGGGAAGGCCTCCTTATCCAGCGCGGTGAACACCAGCTCGCCCTGCTCGCCCTCGGGGAGCACCTCGCCGGTGTCGGGATCGATGATCTCGGGATAGAAGTGATCCTCGTTGATGTGCATGCCGTGCTGCTCGCAGCACTCGAAGGCGACGCCCGGCCCGCTGGTTTCCGTCAGGCCGTAGATGTCGTAGGCTTTGATGCCGAGGGTGCGCTGGATATCGCGGCGCATCTCCTCCGTCCAGGGCTCCGCGCCGAAGATGCCGGCCTTGAGATGGTTGTCCTCCGGCGTATAGCCCGCCTCCTTGAGCGCTTCGCCCAGGTAGGCGGCGTAGGACGGCGTGCAGCAGAGGATCGTGGATTGCAGATCCATCATGAACTGGAGCTGCCGCTCGGTATTGCCCGAGGACATCGGCAGGGTCAGGCAGCCGACCTTGTGGGAGCCGCCGTGCAGACCCATGCCGCCGGTAAAGAGGCCGTAGCCGTAGCAGACCTGCACCACGTCCTCCTTCGTCCCGCCCGCAGCCGTGATCGCACGGGCGCAGCAGCTCTCCCACAGGTCGAGGTCGTGCTGCGTGTAAAAGGCAACCACGCGCTTGCCGGTGGTGCCGGAGGTGGACTGGATGCGCACGCACTCGGACAGCGGGACGGCAAGCATACCGCAGGGATAGGCCTCCCGCAGATCTGCCTTTGAGAGGAAGGGCAGCTTGCGGATATCCTCGATGCTTTTGATATCGTCCGGCGTGACGCCCTTTTCCTCCATTTTTGCCCGGTAGTAGGGCACGTTCTCATAGACCCGGCGAAGCTGCTTCATGAAGCGCTCGTTCTGGAGCTTTGCCATCTCCTCACGGGGCATGGTCTCCAGCTCCGGCTGATAGTATTTTTGTTTTTCCATGAGCGCGACCTCCTCACGCATTCCTGCCCAGCGCAAACGCCTTTCTGTTCATCTCCAGGAAACGCGGGGCGATGCATGCCTCCAGGGCCTCCTGCCACACGCTGTCCTCAAAATCAAAGTAATGGGACAGGCGGCCCATCAGCACGATATTCGCGGCCTTCGCGCTGCCCGCCTCCTCCGCAAGCTTCAACGCGTCGAAGGCGTCCACCTTCACGCCGAGTGCCCGCATCTTCTCCGTCAGCCCCTCGGGATAGGACGCCGCGCCCGTGATGACGGGCATGGGGTCGATCTGCTGGGTGCTGGTGACGATCTGCCCGTCAGGGCGCAGATACTCCAGATAGCGCGCGGCCTCCAGCAGTTCAAAGGAGACGATGAAATCCGCCTCGCCCTTGTCGACGATGGGCGAATACACCTTGTCGCCCCAGCGCACATAGGTCACGACGCTGCCGCCGCGCTGGCTCATGCCGTGCACCTCGGATACCTTCACGTCATAGCCCTGCCCCATCAGCAGATGGCCGAGCAGCTTGCTGGCGAGCAGCGAACCCTGTCCGCCGACGCCAACGATCATCATATTCTTGGTCATGTCCGCACCTCCTTAAAGACTGAACGCGCCGAATTTGCACAGCTGCGCGCACACGCCGCAGCCCACGCAGAGGGTATTGTCGATGTGCGCCTTGCCGTCCTTCATGCTGATAGCCGGGCAGCCGATGCGCATACAGCTCTTGCAGCCGCGGCACTTTTCCGCGTCGATCTTCAGCGGGGGCTTGGGCTTGACGTGCTTGAGCAGCGCGCAGGGGCGGCGGCTGATGATCACCGAGGGCTCCTCCGCCGCAAGCTCCTCCTTGAGCGCCGCATCGCATTCGTCGAGCCGATAGGGGTCGACCACCCGGACGCGGCGAATGCCCATCGAGCGGCAGAGGGCCTCGAGGTCGATCTTGCCCGCGGGCTCGCCCCTGATGTTCAGGCCGGTGGTGGGATTCTGCTGGTGGCCGGTCATGCCGGTGATGGAGTTGTCGAGTATGATTACCGTCGAATTGGACTGATTGTATGCCACATTGGCAAGCCCCGTCATGCCGGAATGCATGAAGGTGGAGTCGCCGATCACGGAGACCAGCTTCTCCCCGCTGCCGCCGGCCTTGCGGTAGCCGTGCTGGGAGCCGATGGACGCGCCCATGCAGAGCGTCACGTCGATGGCCTTGAGCGGGGGCGCGGCGCCCAGTGTGTAGCAGCCGATATCGCCCATGACGGTGCACTTGTTGTTGGCCAGGGTATAGAAGAGCCCGCGGTGCGGACATCCCGGACACATGACCGGCGGGCGGCCGGGGACGGTCTCGTCCAGCTTGCAGCCGACAGCCGCCGTCTCGCCGAGGCAGGCCGCGACGAGGTTCTGGGAAAACTCGCCCATGATCGGGAAAAGCTCCTTGCCCGTGACCGCAAGGCCCAGGGTGCGGCAGTAGTTTTCCAGGAAGGGGTCAAGCTCCTCCACGACGATGAGCTTTTTGACCGAGGCGGCGAAATCGCGGATCTTCTTCTCCGGCAGGGGCCAGACCATGCCCAGCTTCAGTACCGGGTAGCGGTCGCCGCAGACCTCCTTGACATACTGATAGCAGGTGGAGGAGGTGATAAAGCCCACGGAAGCGTCCTCACCCGCGTCGATGCGATTGACGGCGGTGGTCTCCGCCCACTCGCCCAGCGCCTGGAGCCGCGCCTCCACAGCCGGGTGGCGGCGGATGGCGTTGGCGGGCGTCATGACATACTTGGCGGGATCCTTCACATAGGGGCGCGGCTCGGGCACGACGCGCTCGCCGGTCTCCACAAGACTCTGGGCGTGGGCGATGCGGGTGCACATTTTGAGCAGTACCGGGGTGTCAAAGCGCTCGCTGAGCTCAAAGGCGAGCATTGCGAATTCCCGTGCCTCCGCCGAATCGGAGGGCTCCAGCATCGGAACCTTGGCAGACATCGCGTAGTGGCGGGAGTCCTGCTCGTTCTGGCTGGAGTGCATGCCCGCGTCGTCGGCCACGGCGATGACCATGCCGCCGTTGACGCCGGTGTAGGACATGGTGAAGAGCGGGTCGGCCGCGACGTTCAGGCCCACATGCTTCATGCCGCAGAAGCTGCGCCGCCCAGCCAGGGATGCGCCGAAGGCCACCTCCATGGCGACCTTCTCGTTGGGCGCCCATTCGCAGCAGATCTCGTCATATTTGGCGCATTCCTCGGTGATCTCGGTGCTGGGGGTACCCGGATAGCTGGATACCAGGCTGACCCCGGCCTCGTAAAGACCGCGGGCAGCCGCCTTGTTGCCTAACATCAGTGTTTTCATATCGGTTGCCTCTTTCCATTCCGGTGACGGGACCGGGTTTTTATGATTTTTTCTTTTTCTTTCTCGGGGCACTGGCGCTGTAGCCGATGGAGGCCCTGGCCGGCACGGTGACGACTGTCTCATAGCAGGCGAAGATATCCTCCACCGCGGCGGGATCCTTGACCTTCGTCAGGGCGCTGACCGCCGGGACCAGGACCAGGGACGCCAGCATCACAAACGCGCCGCAGTTGATGGGCGACCGGAGCCAGACAGGAAAGGCCGCCTTGCAGAACATGTTCAGCAGCATGAGCCCCACGCCGAAGATAAAGCTCGTCCAGACAGCGGGGACGGTGACGCGCTTGCTGTACAGCCCGTAAAGGTACGGGCCGAGAAACGCGCCTGCCATTGCGCCCCAGGACAGACCCATGAGCTGGGCGATAAAGGCGATGTTGAGCTTGTACTGCAAAATCGCGATCACTGCCGACAGCAGGATAAAGATCAGGATAAGACCGCGGATCATGCCGATCTGTTTTTTCTCGTCGGTTTTCCCGCCGCGCAGCTCTTCGATCAGATCCAGGGTCAGCGTGGTGCTGGAGGTCAGCACAATGGAGGAGAGCGTCGACATGGACGCCGCCAGCACCAGCACGATCACCAGACTCAGCAGCACGGGCGGGAAGCTTTCAAACATGGTGGGGATGATAGAGTCGTAGCCGTTCGCGGCGATATCCACCCGGTCGGACAGGAGGCGTCCGAAGCCGCCCATGAAGTAACAGCCGCCCGCCACGACCACGGCAAAGAGCGTGGAAATCACCGTGCCCTTGACGATGGCCTGCTCGTCCTTGATGGCGTAGAATTTCTGCGTCATCTGCGGCAGGCTCCAGGTGCCGAGGGAGGTGAGGATCACCACCGCAGCCAGGTTGAACAGATCCGGCCCGAAGAAGGAGGTAAACACGCCGGGAGCCTCGGAGACCGCCGGGTCGCTGACCTTCGCCAGATCCAGAAGCGCCTGCTGGAAGCCGCCGAAGCCCTTGAGCACCGCCGCGATGATGGCGATGATGCCGAAGAACATGATCACGCCCTGAATAAAGTCATTGATGACCGTGGCCATATAGCCGCCCGCCATGACGTAGGCCGCTGTCAAGAGCGCCATGATCACGATGCACACCGTATAGTCCACCGAGAAGGCCATGGCGAAAAGCCTTGAAAGGCCGTTATACAGGGAGGCGGCATAGGGAATGAGAAAGACGAAGATGATCGCCGCCGCGCCCAGCTTCAGGCCGCGGCTGCCGTAGCGCTTGAGGAAAAAGTCCGGCATGGTCTTGCTCTGCAGGCGCTGGGTCATGACGCGCGTCCTGCGGCCGAGCAGTGTCCACGCCATATAGGAGCCGATCAGGGCGTTGCCGAGGCCGATCCAGGTAGAGGCGATGCCGTAGCGCCAGCCGAACTGGCCGGAATAGCCCACCATGATGACCGCGGAGAAATACGAGGTGCCGTAGGCGAAGGCGGTGAACCACGCGCCCACGCTTCGGCCGCCGAGGATAAAGCTGTCGACGCTCTCGGAATGGCGGCGGCAGTAAAGCCCCACACCGATCATCACGCCGAAGAACAGGACGATCATCCCGATTTTAATAAACAAACCCCCCATGGGGATCACTCCTTTGTTACCGGAAAATTATTTCATGGACTCCCGCTCAACGAGGCGGTTGGCAGAGTAGCGCTCGCGCAGGACGTTCTTTTCGATTTTGCCCGTGGGATTGCGCGGCACGTCCTCAAAGATCACGCGGCGGGGCCGCTTGTAGCGGGGCATATCCAGGCAGAAGCGGTTGATCTCCTCCTCGGTGCAGGTCTCGCCCTCCTTGAGTTCGATGATGGCCGCGGCGATCTCGCCCAGCCTCTCGTCGGGAAGCCCGATCACGGCCACGTCCTTGACCTTGGTGTTCTGCCGGATAAAGTCCTCGATCTGGACGGGATAGAGGTTCTCGCCGCCGGAGATAATGACGTCCTTCTTTCTGTCTACCAGGTAGATGAAGCCCTCCTCGTCCTGACGGGCCATATCGCCGGTCCAGAGCCAGTCTCCGTGGAGCACTTCGGCAGTGGCCTCCGGGTTCTTGTAGTAGCAGATCATGACGCCGGGGCCCTTGACGGCAAGCTCGCCCACCTCGCCTGGCGTGACGTCCTCGCCGCGCTCATCGAGGATGCGGGTCTCCCAGCCGTAGCCCGGCACACCGATGGCGCCGACCTTGCGGATGTTCTCAACGCCGAGATGGACGCAGCCGGGGCCGAGGGATTCGCTCAGGCCGTAGTTGGTGTCGTACGCATGATGCGGGAAATGCTTCTTCCAGCGGGCGATCAGACTCGCCGGGACGGGCTGCGCGCCGATGTGCATCAGACGCCACTGGTCGAGCATGTAGTCCTCTTTTTTGAGCTTGCCGCTCTCCAGGTCGATCAGGATGTCCTGCGCCCAGGGAACCAGCAGCCAGACGATGGTGCATTTTTCCTCGCTGACGGCGCGGAGGATCCACTCGGGCTTCACGCCGCGCAGCAGCACCGCCTTGCTGCCGGAGACCAGGCTGCCGAACCAGTGCATCTTGGCCCCGGTGTGGTACAGCGGCGGAATGCAGAGAAATACGTCATCCCGGGTCTGGCCGTGGTGCTTCTGCTCGGCAAGGCAGGAGTGCACCAGCGCGCTGTGCCGGTGCAGGATGGCCTTGGGAAAGCCCGTCGTTCCGGAGGAGAAATAAATGGCAGCGTAGTCGTCCTCCTGCAGCAGGACCGGGGGCGCCTCAATGGAGCAGAAGGTCACAAGGCGGTCATAGTGCTCGGCAAAGTCGGGCAGATCGGACGCCTTGCCGACAAAGAAGCGGTAGCGGAGCCTGTCCATGGCCTCCGGGATCTGCTGAAGCCGGTCGATGAACTCGTGCCCGAACACCAGGATATCCACATCCGCAAGATCGAGGCAGTAGGCGATCTCATCGCCGGAATAGCGGAAGTTGAAGGGGACGGCGATGCAGCCGGCCTTCAAAATGCCGAAATAGACGGGCAGCCACTCCAGGCAGTTCATCATCAGGATGCCGACCTTCGTGCCCTTCTTGACGCCGCGGCTGAGCAGCAGATTGGCCATGCGGTTGGCGTTTTTGTCAAAGCGCCGCCAGGTCATCTCCCGTCTGTAGGGGGCGTCGGTGTTGGTCTCAATGAGACTGGTCTCCCGCCAGTTTCTGGCTTTGTCGCGCTCGTCGGAGGGGTTTATTTCCACCAGCGCCATCTCAGAGCCGTACAGTCTTGCGTTTCTCTCCAGAAAGTCCGTGATTACCATGTTGTTTCTCCTCTGTTTTTTGTGATCCGGGCGGTCAAAAGAAAATCCTCTGTCAGGAATGACAGAGGACGAAAATCTCGTGGTACCACCTCGGTTTATCACGCGCTCACACGCGTGACCTTAACGGATACAAAACATATCCTGTGCGCTGTATCGGGCGCGCCCGTCAATGCCTACTGTTGTTTCGGCATGCCGCTCGGAAGGGTATTCGGGCACCGCGCCTTTACTGCCTTGCACCGTCCGGCAGCTCTCTGAAAAGGCAATCCGCGCCCTACTTGGCTTCGTCGTCGCGTTGTGGGATTCAACTAAGGGAAAATGTAACACAGCCGCGGCGGTTTGTCAAATAAAAAAGCTTCTTTGGCGCAGCGTCAAGGCAAATCCGCCGCAGTCAGACGCATATTTCTGTTGCCTCCTTCCGCCCGGCATGCTATCATATAATGGGAATGTATCAATCAGAGCAATTGAAAGTGAGGGAAACGGACATGGGTTTGCCTGATCGGAAATGGGCACAGCGCCTGTTTGAATACGCGTCCGAGGGACTGATCTTGCTGCATCTGGCTTTGACGCTCTATTATGCCGTCTATTCCGTGCTGCTGATGATTCTGGTGAACCTGGCCTGTCTGCTCTCCTGCGGGGTCAGTCTCTTCCTGCTGCGGAAGGAACGGATTCGCGCCCATACGCTGCTGATCTATCTTGTCGAGCTGATCCATCTGACAGTCTCGGCGATCTGCGTGGGGTGGAGCGCGGGAGTTCAGGTTCCGCTGATCGGGCTGACGGCCATGGTCTTTCTCGGCGAATATCTGGGGCGTTCCATGAAGCTGCCGTATATACGGGCGCTGCCCCTGGCCCTTATAAACTTCGGCGTGTACTTGACGGTCTTCCCGTTTTTCTTCCATCGCCCCGGCCTGCTGGGACTTGAGCGCTCGGTGATCTTCACGGCGGAGATGCTGTGGAGCCTGCTTGTGTTTGGCCTGCTCATCTGGGGTATGTTCTCGGTCGTCCAGCTGATATCCGTCTCGGAGCACAGCCTTGCCAACAAAGCGGAGACCGACGAGCTGACCGGTCTTCTCAACCGCGCGGGCTATGACCGCCTCCTTGGGGAGCTTGATCTGAAAAGCACCACGCTATTGCTGGTGGACACCGATAAGTTCAAGGGGATCAATGACAATTATGGCCACGAGACGGGCGACAGGGTTTTGCAGAAAATTTCCCGGTCGCTCCTGGGAAACTTCCGGCATAACGATCATGTCTGCCGCATCGGCGGCGATGAATTTGCGGTTCTGATGGTGAACGTCGGGACGCTGGAGGACGGGAAGATCGTCGAAAAGATCCGCTACATCAATCGGGAGCTCGCCGGGACGATCGACGACGAGCTGCCCGCCGTCTCCGTCAGTGTCGGGGTCGCCCACGGCGCGGGGGCAAAGGACTGGACGGAGCTGTTCCGCAACGCGGACAGCGTTCTCTATCGCGTCAAGCAGAACGGCGGCCGCGGCTGCATGGTATACAACGCGGAACAGGCTTGAATTCACGCAAGTGTTAAAGAAGCAGTGAACACTGTCCCTGTCACCAGGAGCTTTGACGCATACTCCTTCACCGATGTGAATACCGATGTTGCTCAGTCTGTAGTCTCATACAACCGTCTGTTGTCTGACAATCAGATCTCAGGGAGTTCTATGCCTCTGCCATCGGTGGAATAATCTATGCTCGGGATAAAAGGATCAAAACTCTGCGGTAAAATATCATCTATTGGTTCTTCAGCCGGTTCCTGCGTCGCCGTGGGAGCCGGTTTTTGCGTCGCCGTGGGAGCCGGTTTCTCTGTCGGCACGGCTGTCGGCTTCGTTGTCGGCGCGGCGGTGGGCTTCACTGTGGGCTCCGGCGTCGGCTTCGTTGTCGGCGCGGCGGTGGGCTTCACTGTGGGCTCCGGCGTCGGCTTCGTTGTCGGCGCGGCTGTCGGCTTCACCGTGGGCTCCGGCGTCGGCTTCGTTGTCGGCGCGGCTGTCGGCTTCACCGTGGGCTCCGGCGTCAGCTTCGTTGTCGGCGCGGCTGTCGGCTTCACCGTGGGCTCCGGCGTCGGCTTCGTTGTCGGCGCGGCTGTCGGCGTCGCAGGGATCGGGCTCGGTGATGACTCATTTGCTTTTTCCCTCTTACACGCTGACAGAGAAAGAATCATCAAAAGGGTAAGCAGCAGCACCATAAACTTATGTTTCATGTCTTATTCCTCCAAAATGCCCTCAACCTTCAGCTGATCTATAATTTTCCGAACCGCTCTGCGGGCAGTTTCTTCATCTACGCCATCATATTCCGCAAGCAGACGCGAAACAATCTGCTTTTCATCCAAACCTTGGGAAATACCCTTCCAGATTTCCGCTCCTGTTTCATTCAAACGAATTAGGCCTTGAAATGATGATTCAGAACCTCCGACAGGAACCAGTATATATTCTTCTCCCAACGCCGACATAACCATTTTTAATTTAATTTTCATTGCGCTCACTTACTCCTTGCCTTTTTTGATTCCTCATAAGCTCGCAGTATTTGTCGTTCCAGTCTGCGTTTTGCAATCAGCCGCTTGGAAAGCTCGCATCCCCCCATATGCCAGGGACACTTGGTCAGTCTCTTGCATCTTGGATAGAATTCGCAGGTCTTGCACTCTTCATAATCCTCACCATATTCTTTCCAGGAACGTAAGATTTCCTCATTCCGTGTAGGATCATAGATCGAACCAACGACTTCATTCTCGTCAAAATGTTCGCACTTGGCAATGCGCCCATCCGGTAGAATGACCTCGCTGCTGTCACTGTCAGCCATGCAGCGGTTTCCATAAAGCTGATGCTCCAGATACTCCTGCTTCAGCAAGTCTGACTCCTCCAACTTATCATAGAGTTGGAAGTATCTTTCCACAGCAATTTCTTCCGTTTTGAAGGAACGGATTTTACCGGCAAAGGTTCTGAGCAGCACAGCCACTACGCTTAATCCCGATTTTCCGCCCCAGCGATCTTTCATAATATCGCAGAGCCGCAGAAGATCATCGGCATTATCAGCGTCCATATTCAACCTTACAACAATCTCAATCCCCGCATCCAGCGCGTTGTCAATATTCTTCATCACCCGTTCGAGGGGATCATCCACTGCATTGACGAAAGCTTTTGTGCGCTTATACACCTCTCGTGTTCCATCAATTGTGATTTCAATATTTTCCAGCATCCAGTCGTTTACGGCCTTTTCAATCACAAGCGGTTCAAGAAAGTAAGCGTTGCTGACCATGTTTGAATAATAAGGAATGTCTTGGCACCTTAGGTACCCACAGATGATGTCAATAGCAGGAAGATTATAAAGCGGTTCGCCGCCAAACCAACTCAGTTTTACCTTATTGCCGCCGCTGGCACGAGAAATATATTTCCCAACATCAACCGCGGTCTTCTCGTTCATCCTTATACGCGGAATACCTTTCTCGTAGCAATAATAACAGCGAGCGTTGCAGTCAGTCGTTGTCAAGACAGTAAATTTGGTTATATTTGCAGGCTTTGTTGAAAATAAGCCCGCAATTTTCCGCATTTCATCCTCATAGCGGTTCTCCAGAAAGTCTTTTGGCACCAAATATCTCTTGCGGATCAGCTCATCCCGACAGAGTTTCTCATCATCCCCAGCTTCCAGTAAAAGCAGCTCGCCTGTGAAGGTATTATACAGGAGTTTGCCTTCATCGCATGTGACAATAAGCATATGCTTTGTCCATCGATAATCCGCCTCTGTCTTAATTTGTGGACCGCAGATTTGTGAAATTATCGGATCGGCTTCTCGAATAATCCTCAACTTTTTCAGCTCCTTTTTACATAAAAGCAGCAGGCGGCGTAAGCCGTCTGCCGCTTTTTTTCGGAGATTTGATTAACCTATTTCAGGTGTTTCGCTCGCTCCTCCGCTGGGATTACAACAACCAGAAGTTTTGATAATATCCGTAGCAGAAATCTTAACTACCTCCATAGACGGCTCGACAAAAGTCTTCATATTATTCTCCCTCCTTTTTTAATGCAGAGGCGGACGGCAATCCGCCGCCTCTGCATTTTTTACATTTGCCAAAATTGAAATTGCTTGTTGCTTAGAGCGCTGCCGCCTTCAGATAGTAGTCGTAAATGGCCTTACCGAGTGAATTCAGTTTTTCATCAGCTGTCTGATTGTAAGCAGCATAAGCATAGGACAGCGCCGAGAGCGTTACTGTCATGGAGTCATCCGGATTCAAGGAACCATCCGAATTCTTCTTTGTGATCGTGACCGTAAAGTTCATATTAAGATCCATGGCCGCAATACCTGTGATCTTTACAAGGAGTCTGCCATTTGCGGGATTCTCGACCGGCTCGCAATCGATCACATTGCCATAGGCATCCTTTACGCTGATCGAATACTCCTCTTTTGTAAGCGGGCTGCGGGTACTGTTGGGAACGAAGGAAACCGTCAAACTTGTCTCATGGATAAGAGCCAGCGACATATTTGCCTTCTTGACGCCTGTGCAGGTACCAACATCCTTCTTTGCGTACATATCGGGAACATCAATACCCGCCACTGTTGAAGGCTCGAAATCCGGATTTGCAAGCGTTTCAGTCTTGTAATCAAAGAACAACTGTGCCGCACTGCCGTAATTCAAAGCCGACTGGCAAAGATCCTTATATTTTCTCGCCAGTGAACTCGCCTTTACCGCTTCACAGTATTCCTGTACAGAGTAATCTGCATTCCAGAGTTCTTCACCATTGCTCTTTACAACCACATGGACTGTATCAACCATCTCTCTGGCATCGTATTCCGCAAGCGTGAACTTGTATGCGCCGTCTTCAAGCAGCTCGCCTATTTCGGTAATGTTGCCTTCTGTTGTATTACCTTTCCAGTCAGTGAACTTGATAGTTGCAACGCTAAAGTCGTCCAGATAGCGGATGTAGAAATGCAGGTCAATTGCATCGTTCAGATTCAGCGACCGTGTGTACCTGCCCTTGGCTTCCCACTTGGCAAACAGCTGCAGATCCTTTGTGATCGGCGTAGTGGTAAACTTGAAGGATTCTGCTTTGTATTCACCCGCATCGTCCTTCTCGTACCAGCCGAGGAAGCTGAAGTTTGTCTTCGTGGGATCC